>NZ_JAJNRO010000001.1:0-254341 GCF_021083605.1 Nocardioides sp. cx-169 | reverse complement strand
GGGCCCTCGGGGGCCCTGGGGGCCGCCCCGGGCGCCGCCACCCGGGGCTCGGGGGCCCCACGACCCCCCGGACCTCAGCAAGTTCCAGAAGGTCGTGCTGGGTCAGGGCAACACCCTGGGCGAGGCCATGGAGCTCACCGTCGCGCCCGACGGCCGCGTCCTCTTCATCACCCGGGCCGGCGACATCCAGATGTACGACCCCGCCGACGGCTCCATCGAGATCATCATGCTCAACACCGAGCTCGGCGTGTGGAGCGGGCTCGAGGACGGTGGCCTCGGGATCACGCTCGACCCGGACTTCGCCACCAACAACCACCTCTACGTCTATTACGCCCCCTTGCCGGAGTCGCACAACGCCAACCGCCTCTCGCGCCTGACGCTCACCGAGGACGCCGCGACCGGCACGGCCTCGATCGCCAAGTCGTCGGAGAAGGTGATCCTCGAGGTCGGCACCCAGCGCAACATCTGCTGCCACTCCGCCGGCTCCCTGCAGTTCGACGGCAACGTCCTGCACCTGGCGACCGGTGACAACACCTCCTCCTCGGACAATGGAGGCTTCTCGCCGCACGACGAGCGCCCCGGCCGCAACGACTACGACGCCCAGGACTCCTCGGCCAACACCAACGACCTGCGCGGGAAGATCCTGCGCGTCATCCCGCGCGCCGACGACGCCGGTGACGAGAACCCTCCCGAGAGCAGCGCCGGCATGTCCTACGACATCCCCGACGGCAACATGTTCGGCGAGGGCGGCAAGTACGCCGGGGCGAAGTACCCCGCCGCCGAGGCCGGCAAGACCCGGCCCGAGATCTTCGTGATGGGCCTGCGCAACCCCTACCGCCTCGGCACCGACCCCGACTCCGACGCGATCTACTGGGGTGAGGTCGGCCCGGACTCCCGCACCAACGACCCCAACCGTGGTCCGCGCCACCAGGAGGAGTTCAACCGCACCACGGAGGCGATGAACGGCGGCTGGCCGTACTGCGGCGGCGAGGTCGGCGACGACCTCACCGACCAGCGGTTCGGCGGCGCCTACGTCGACTGGGACTTCACGGCCGACCGCTACAGGACCAACGCCGACGGCTCCCCGAAGCGCTTCCCCTGCAACGACCCGAGCGGCATGAAGGGCGTCAACGACTCGCCCAACAACACCGGCCTTGCCGACCTGCCGCCGATGACCGACGCCTGGATCCCGTACTCCACGTCCGCGCCGTTCAAGTACCCCCAGGTCGAGGGCTCCACCCCGACCGGCGCGCAGGTCTATCGCCAGTCCCGCAACGCCATGGCCAAGGAGACCGCGTTCCCCACGCACTTCGAGGGCTCGGTGTTCATCTCCGAGATGAGCCGCGGCTGGATCAAGGAGGTCCGCCTCAACCCGGACGGTTCGATCGCCTCGATCAACACGTTCATGAGCGGCTTCTCCGCCCCCGGTGACATGGAGTTCGGTCCGGACGGCTCGCTCTACGTGCTCGAGTACGGCTCCGGTTTCTTCTCCGGATCGCCGGACACCAAGCTGGTCCGCGTCGACTACGCCGCCAACGGCCGGGCCCCGGTCGCCAAGGCGGCGGCCACCCCGTCGGAAGGTGGCACCCCGCTCAGCGTCACGTTCTCCAGCGCCGGGAGCAGCGACCCCGACGGCGGCGCCCTCACCTACGCCTGGGACTTCGACCGCGACGGCACGGTGGACTCCACGGCCGCCAACCCGGCCCATACCTACAGCGCCGCCGGCGACTACTCCGCGGTCCTCACGGTCACCGACCCCACCGGCAAGACCGCGACCGCCCAGGCGATCGTCAACGTCGGCAACACCAGACCGGTCGTCGACCTCAAGGCGCCGGTCGATGGCGGCTTCTTCAGCTCCGGTGACAAGCTCCGCTTCGACGTCGACGTGACCGACAAGGAGGCGCCGGTCGACTGCGCCAAGGTCACCGTCTCCGAGGGCCTCGGCCACGACGCGCACGTGCACCCCAACCTCAGCGTCACCGGGTGCGAGGGCGTGATGACCACGGCTGCCTCGACCGACCACGGGCCCGACGCCAACACCTACGGCGTCCTCTCCGCGGCCTACGCCGACACCGGCGGCAACGGCGGCGTCAACGGCCCGCTCGAGGGCCGGGACTTCATCACCCTGCAGCCCAAGCTCCGTCAGGCCGAGCACGCCACCGGGCGCTCCGGCGTCGGTGAGACCGGCTACGACGACAAGTCCGGCACGCGTCCCGGCGCCGGCGGGATCATCACCGGCATGGGCAACGGCAACTCGGTGTCCTACCAGCCGATGAGCCTGGCCAACATGAACTCGATCTCGGTGCGCTACTCCGGCTCCCCGGCCGCCGGCGCGGCGATCGAGGCCCGCGCGGGCTCGGCCACGGGGCCCGTGGCCGCCCGGATCCCCCTCGACGGCGCCACCTCCGGCCTCTACTTCTACAAGACGGTCACCGGTCAGGTCACCAGCCGGGACGCCGACCAGGGGGGACGCGCGCTGTTCTTCGTCTACACCGGCGGCGGTGAGATCAACTTCGACGAGATCGGCTTCGCCGGCACCGGGGTCGCGGCCGACGTCGCGCCGTTCATCACCAGCGCCACCGCGACCCCCGCCGACGGCGCCGCGCCGCTGAAGGTCGACTTCACGGCCACCGCCACCGACCCCGACGACGACGCCATCACCTACGCCTGGGACTTCGGCGTCCCCGGCACCGAGGGCGACACCGCCGCCGGTGCGGCGGCCAGCTACACCTATGCCGCGGCGGGCAGCTACACGGCAAGAGTCACCGCCACCGACGCCACCGGCAAGAGCAGCGCCAAGACCGTCGGCGTGGTGGTGCGGCGCGCCTGCGCCACCCCGCCGACACCCGACGCCGGATACGAGCTGCTGTTCAACGGTCGCGACCTCACCGGCTGGAAGCAGTCCGGCCCCGGAGGGTTCACCGTCGAGGACTGCGCCCTGACCTCGTTCGGTGGGCTGGGACTGCTGTGGAACGACGTCAAGCAGTACGACGACTACTCGCTCAAGCTGCAGTTCAAGCTGTCCGACGACGGTGACAACTCCGGCGTCTTCACCCGGTTCCCCGATCCCGGAGACGACCCGTTCGTCGCGGTCGACCGCGGCCACGAGATCCAGATCAAGGAGGGCGCCGCCAACGACGAGCCGCAGAAGACCGGATCGGTCTACAACTTCGACCGCGAGGACCGACGCAACGCCAAGCCCAACGGGGAGTGGAACGACTACGAGATCCGGGTTGTCGGCCAGACCTACGTGATGACCCTCAACGGCGTCGAGGTCAACCGCTACACCTCCGACGGATCACGCGGCACCACCGGCTTCGTCGGCCTGCAGAACCACGGCACCCCCGACACCGTGTCCTTCCGCAACGTCCAGATCAAGCCCCTGGTCGTCGACGAGCCCTTCGTCAACACCGTCGCCGTCAGCCCGGTCCGGGGCGCCGCCCCGCTCGAGGTCACCTTCACCGCCGACGGTGTCGACCGGCAGGGCGACGCGCTGACCTACGAGTGGGACTTCGGCGACGGCTCGGCTCCGCAGATCGCCGGTGCCGTCGTGGAGCACACCTACACCGGCGAGGGCAGCTTCACCGCCACGGTCACCCCGATCGACGTCGACGGGACCCGCGGCCAGCCCGTGGACGCCACGGCGGTGGTCGTGCTGACCGACCCGGTCCCCCAGGCTTCCGCCGCCCCGAGCTGTGGCATCGCGCCGGTGCGGGTCGACTTCACCGGCTCCGCCACGGACCCGCAGGACCAGAGCGTCACCTACGCCTGGGACTTCGGTGACGAGGGCGACGACGACACCTCGACGCAGGCGAGCCCGACCTACACCTACGAGCGGCCGGGGTCCTACACCGCGACGCTGACCGTGACCGACCCCGACGACAACGTGGGCACCGCCACGGTGCGGGTGCGCGCTCTCGAGGGCGGCGTGTGCCGCGCCGTGGCCGACCTGACGTCGTACTTCAACAACGACGGCATCTCGACGCCGGACAGCCCGGGCGACGGCAACTTCGACGGCGGCGGGTGGACCTACGCCAGCGAGACGCTGCCCGAGCCCGTGCGCGCCAACGGGGGTTCGGTGGTCATCGAGGGGGTCGACTACGAGTTCCCTAGCCCGGCCGACGGAAAGCTCAACAACGTCGAGGCCGACGGCCAGGTGATCGCGCTCCCGGGGGGCCGCTTCACCGGGCTGAGCGTCCTGGGTGCCGCCCACAACGGCGACGTGCAGCAGGCGGCCACCCTCACCTACGCCGACGGCACGACGTCCACGGTGCAGCTGCGCTTCACCGACTGGGCGCAGTCCCCGAAGTTCGGCGAGACGGTCGCGGTCGACATGCCGCACCGCCACGACGCAGGCGGCAACACCGGACCCCGGGTGTTCCTCTGGGCGCAGTCCGTCCCGCTCCAGGACAAGGAGGTCGCCAGCATCACCCTGCCCGTCGACCCGAAGCTGCACATCTTCGCGATCTCCGCGCTGATCCCCGTCGAGGAGCCGCCGTGCGACCAGCGGCGCTCCGACGAGTTCGACGACGACGAGCTGCTCGACAACTGCCGCTGGAGCATCCGCCGCGCGAACCCCGATCTCTACGAGGTCGGCGACGGTGCGCTCCGCCTGCAGGCCGGCCCGGGGGAGTACTCCACCGCCTCCAACGTCATCACCCAGGCGACCGCCGAGGGTGAGTGGCAGGCCACGACCAAGCTGACCTTCGATCCCGACGAGGAGGGCCAGCAGGCCGGGCTCGTGGTCGCGGGCGCCGCCGGCTCCGGCTTCGCCAAGCTGATGTTCGTCCGCAAGAGCACCGCCGGCAACGAGTGGATCGAGTTCCTCAAGAGCAGCGATCCCAACAACAGCTTCGACTTCAGCGGCAACTGGCACACCGGCGGCGGAGATTTCGGCGGGCCGTTCCTGCCGGCCGACTTCCCGACCACGTTCTGGCTGCGGATGGCCTCCGACGGCACCAGGCTGACCGGCTACTACTCGACCGACGGTGAGACCTTCACCAAGGTGGGCGACGACCGGAGCCTGGAGGGCATCAACGCGCCGCGGGTCGGCGTGATGGCGCTGCGGGGCAGCGCCTCGACCGCACCGGTCGCCGAGTACGACTACGTCCGCTTCTCCGGCGAGCCGGTGCCCGGCGGGCGGACCTGGGTCGTCGACGCCGTCGACACGGCCACCACCAACCAGTGGGTCTCGCCCGACACCGGCACCTCGGAGGTGACCGTCCAGGTCGGCGACACCGTGGAGTGGCAGTTCGACCGCGCCACCATGGCTCACGACATCACTTCGCTCGACTCCTCCGACGACTGGGACCCGCCGCTGCGGGAGTACCGCGATCCCCAGGGGGCGCCGGTCCGCTACACCTTCACCAAGCCCGGCACCTACGAGTACTGGTGCTCGATCCACGGCGGGACGATGCGCGGCACCGTGGTGGTCGAGGCGGCCGAGCCCAACCGGCCACCGACGGCCACCCCGCTCGTGGACCCGCGCACGGGCGGAGCGCCGCTGTACGTCCACTTCGAGGCCAAGGCCACCGACCCCGACGGCGACCCGTTGACCTACGAGTGGGACTTCGGCACCGCCGACGACAGCTCCGACAAGTCGACGTCGACGCATGCCCATTTCAACTACACGACCCCCGGCCGCTACACCGCGACGCTCAAGGTCTCCGACGGGAAGGGCGGCGTCTACGAGGACGACTTCCTGATCACCGTCACCGGCGGGGTCAAGCCCATCGTCACCGCCAGCGCCAATCCCAGGTCGGGCAGAGCGCCGCTCAACGTGGTCTTCATGGGCGGCGCCCAGGACGAGCAGGGCGGGAACATCACCTATGCCTGGGACTTCGGGGTGCCCGGCACCGACGCCGACAAGGCGGCCACGGCGCGGGCGCAGTACACCTACACCCAGCCGGGCACCTATACGGCGGTGCTGAGCGCCACCGACCCCGAGGGCAACACGGGCACGGCCAGCGTGCAGATCGTGGTCGGGGGCGATCCGGTCGAGCCGGTGCTCGGGGTCGAGGCCACGGCCACGCCGACGCGGGGCGTCTCGCCGCTCGACGTCGCCTTCGCGACGACGGTCACCGAGGCGTCGAGGACCGCCGGCGAGGTCAAGCCCTTCGCCGACGGGCTGGCGGCCTACCCGGAGCTGACCGGCGAGGCCGAGATGATCCGGGGGGCCGACCACACCATGACCTCCCTCGCGGTCAGCGGGCTCAAGCCCAACGCCGCCCATATGGTCCACGTCCACGAGCAGGCCTGCTCGTCGCCCGCCAACGGCGGTCCGCACTTCCGCTTCGACGAGACGCTGCCCTACGGGGAGGGCAACGAGATCTGGCTGCCGTTCACCTCCGACGCCGCCGGCGCCAGCCCGGAGCTGATGAAGCACAGCGAGCTGCGGGCGGGTCCCAAGGCGGTCTCGATCGTGGTGCACGACCCCGACAACATGGCGAAGCGGATCGGCTGCGTGGACCTCGAGCCGACCGGCCTGACCTACGACTGGGACTTCGGCGACGGCGAGAGTGGCGCGGGCGAGGCGCCGAAGCACACCTACACCGAGGCCGGCACCCACACCGCCACCGTCACCGTGACCGACGAGGCGACCGGGGAGAAGGCCACCGACTCCGTCGAGATCGTGGTCGAGCAGGGTGGAGGGACCGACACCGTCGCGCCGCAGACGCGCGTGGTCTCCGGTCCGCGTGCCGTCACCAGGAGCCGGACCGCGGCCCTGCGGTTCGCCTCCAGCGAGGCCGGAGAGACCTTCGAGTGCAGCCTCGACGGCTCGGTCTACCGCCCTTGCGCAGCGACGGTGACGTTGCGCAACCTGCGCGACGGCGTCCACCGGATGCGGGTGCGCGCCACCGACGCGGCGGGCAACACCGACGCCACGCCCGCGGCGCACACCTGGCGGGTCGACACCCGTGGGCCCGTGGTCCGGGCGACCGCCCCCCGGGGCAGCACGCGCGACCGGACGCCCACGGTCCGCGCCACGGTGAGCGACCCGGGCAGCCAGCTGACCCGCAACCAGCTCACCCTCCGAGTCGACGGCCGCGTGGTCCGTGGTGTGCGTTACGACGCCCGGGCCGACCGGATGACCTGGACCTCCGGCCGCCCGCTCTCGGTCGGCCGCCACACCGTTCGGCTGGTCGCGGTCGACGCGGCCGGCAACCGCACCGTCATGCAATGGCGCTTCACCCTCCGGCGATGACCCTGCCGGGCACCACCCCCTCCCGCACCCTCCACCGCAGCAGTCCGGCAACGACGCCGGAGTCAAGAGAAGGCAGGACAGCATGAGCAGCTTCCGCTCACCCGCCACGCGCATCAAGACGTCGCTCAAGGCGTGCGTCGCAGGCCTGGCGGCCGTGGCCGTCATCGGCACCATGTCCGTCGACCCGGCCTCGGCCGCCACGGCCGGTGCGCCCGCCGACCTGCCCCCCGATCTGCCCGCTGTCGCCTCCGCCGACCTGCCCGCCGTGGCGCCCGCCGTGGTGCAGAGCGGTCCGGCGCCGCGTGCCGCTGCTCCAGCCCGAGCCGCCGCTGCGGCCCCGGCCCTCCCTGCGCCGGCGACGTACGACGTCCTCGTCTTCAGCAAGACGACCGGCTTCCGCCATGGCTCGATCGGCGCGGGGGTCCGCGCCGTCCAGCGTCTCGGAGCGCAGTACGGCTTCAACGTCACCGCGACCGAGGACGCCACCCAGTTCACCGACGCCAACCTGGCGCAGTACGAGGCCGTCGTGTGGCTCTCGACCACCAGCGACGTGCTCGACGGCACCCAGCAGTCAGCGTTCGAGAGGTACATCCAGGCCGGCGGTGGCTATGTCGGCGTGCACGCGGCCTCCGACACCGAGTACACCTGGCCCTGGTACGGCGACCTCGTGGGCGCCTACTTCCAGAGCCACCCGGCCGGCACCCCGACCGCGACCATCGACGTCGAGGATAAGACGACCCCCTCGTCCTGCGCGCTGCCGGACGAGTGGGTCCGCACCGACGAGTGGTACAACTTCCAGTCCAAGGACAACCCCGTGGTCAACGGCGGCGGCGCCGACTACAGCCCGCGCGGCGACGTCAACGTGATCGCCACGCTCGACGAGTCGACCTACGTCGAGAACGACGGCAACGCCACCGACGACGACCACCCGATCGCCTGGTACCAGGAGTTCGACGGCGGTCGCAGCTTCTACACCGGCGGCGGTCACACCGATGCCTCGTTCAGCGAGCCGTTGTTCCGCACCCATCTGCTCGGCGGCATCCAGTACGCCGCCGACCAGGCCCCGGACGCCTGCACCGACGTGCCGCCGAGCGACGCCTCGTTCGACCAGATCACGCTGGCGAAGGGCGACGACAAGATCGGCGAGCCGATGGCGCTGTCGGTGCTGCCCGACGGCCGGGTGCTGCACAACGCCCGCGACGGTCGGATCTTCCTCACCGACCTCGAGGGCAACACCACCGAGCTCCACGACGTGCCGATCTACAGCCACGACGAGGACGGGCTGCAGAGCATCGCGGTCAGCCCGAACTTCGAGCAGGACGGCTGGGTGTACCTCTACTACGCCCCGCCGCTCGACACGCCCTCCGGTGACGCCCCCAACGACGGGACCGCTGCGACCTGGGCGACCTGGAGCGGCTACAACCGCCTCTCGCGCGTGAAGATGGTCGACGACGACCTCGACTTCGGCACCGAGCAGGAGCTCCTGCGCGTCGAGGCGGACCGCGGCATCTGCTGCCACGCCGGCGGCGGCATCGACTTCGACGCGGACGGCAACCTCTACCTCTCCACGGGCGACGACTCCAACCCGTTCGCCTCCGACGGCTACAGCCCGCTCGACGAGCGCGAGACGCGCAACCCGGCCTACGACGCCCAGCGCAGCTCGGCCAACACCAACGACCTGCGCGGCAAGGTCATCCGGATCAAGCCGGACCCGGCCGCGGCGTCGTACACGGTCCCGGCGGGCAACCTCTTCGACGAGGCGGCCGACACCGCGCAGAAGACCCGTCCCGAGATCTACGCGATGGGCTTTCGCAACCCGTTCCGCATGACGGTCGACAAGCGCACCGGCTACGTCTACGTCGGCGAGTACGGCCCCGACGCCGGCTCCGCCAGCCCCACCCGTGGCCCGGGAGGCCAGGTCGAGTTCAACCAGATCCGCCAGGCCGGCAACTTCGGCTGGCCCTACTGCACCGGCGCCAACACCGCCGCCGAGACCTACAACGACTACGACTTCGCGACCGGCACGTCCGGCCCGAAGTTCAACTGCGCCGCCCCGGTCAACACCAGTCCGCGCAACACCGGGCTGACCGACCTGCCTCCGGCCCAGCCGGCGTGGATCTCCTACGACGGCGGCAACGTCACCTACGGCGGCCGCACCACCAACGAGTTCGGTGGCGGCGGCGAAGGCCCCATGGCGGGGCCGGTCTACAACTACGACCCCGACCTCGAGTCGGACGTGAAGTTCCCCGAGTACTTCGACAACCACTTCTTCGCGGGTGAATGGACCCGAGGCTGGATCCGCGACGTCGCGATGGACGCCGAGGGCGACGTCGCGGGCATCGACCCGTTCTTCGACTCCTCGACGCTCTACGCGGTCATGGACATGGAGTTCGGGCCTGACGGCTCGCTCTACGTCCTCGACTACGGCAACGGCGGCTACTTCACCGGCAACGAGAACTCCGCGATCTACAAGATCAACGCGATCAACGAGGGCGCCCGCTCGCCGAGCGCCACCGCCAGTGCCACTCCCACCTCCGGCCAGGCGCCGCTGGTGGTGCAGTTCTCCAGCGAGGGCTCGAGCGACCCCGACGAGGGTGACTCGATCGCCTCCTACGCCTGGGACTTCCAGAACGACGGCACCGTGGACTCGACGCAGGCCAACCCGTCGTTCACCTACACCGCCAACGGCGTCTACGACGCGCGCCTCACGGTCACCGACACCACCGGGCGCACCGGCGTGGCCACCGTGGTCATCACGGTCGGCAACACCGCGCCCACCGTGGAGATCGTGATGCCGCCCGACGGCGCATTCTTCGAGTTCGGCGACCGGGTGCGCGTCGAGGTCCAGGTGAGCGACCCCGAGGAGGACGAGATCGACTGCAGCAGGGTCGAGATCGACTATGTCCTTGGCCACGACTCCCATGGGCACCCGCTGAGCGGCGGGACCGGCTGCGTGCTGGATCTCCAGACGATCCGCGACGAGGGCCACGACCCGTCGGCCAACATCTTCGGTGTCATCAACGCCAGCTACACCGACGAGGGTGGCACCGGCGCCCAGGAGCTGACCGGGGAGGATGAGGCCGTCCTGCAGCCCAAACGCAAGCAGGCCGAGCACTTCACGACCCAGCAGGGAGTGGCCACCGAGGCCACGACCGACCCGCTGGGCGGTGCCCGCAACGTGTCCAACATCGACGCCGGTGACTACGTCTCGTACGAGCCCATCAGCCTGTTCCAGGTGCCCAAGCTGCGCTTCCGCGTCGCCTCGGCCGGAGCCGGCGGCACCATCGAGGCCCGTCTGGACAGCCCGACCGGCCCCCTGGCCGGCACCGTCGACGTGCCGGTCACCGGAGGCTGGCAGAGCTGGCGGTTCGTCGACATGGACATCGCCGCGTCGGCGCAGCAGGGCTCGCACGAGCTGTTCCTGGTGTTCACGAACGCCAACCCCGCTGCCACCGGGCTGTTCAACCTGAACTTCCTCGACGCCGCCGGCAAGGGTGTGTCGCTCAACTCCAGGCCTCAGGTCGGAGTGGAGGCCACCCCCACCTCGGGCACGGCGCCGCTGACGGTCGACTTCACCGGCTCGGCGTCCGACTACGACGGTGACGCGCTCACCTACGCGTGGGACTTCGGCGTCCCGGGTGAGGGTGACACGGCCACCACGCTGAACGCCCAGTACACCTACACCCAGCCGGGCACCTACACCGCGCGTCTCACCGTCACCGACGCGCAGGGGGCCACCGGAACCTCGACGGTCCAGGTCCGGGTCCTCGACAGCTGTGGCGTCCAGCAGTCCGACGAGTTCGACGGCACGTCGCTCGACGGGAAGTGGGAGGTCGTCCGCGAGGCCAACGAGTACCGCGTCTCCGACGGCAGCCTCAGGATGCCGATCGCGAGCTCGAGCCTGTACGGCCCGGGAGGCAACGTCAACGACCTGATCCTCCAGCAGACCCCCGCCGGTCCGTGGCAGGTGACGGCCAAGGTGAGCGCCGAGGTCACCGAGAACTACCACCAGGCGGGCCTGCGGCTCTACTCCGACGACGACCACTACGCCTCGGTGCACCTGATCTCGGCCGGCGGCAGTCGCGACGTCGAGTTCATCTATGAGGCTGCGGGCCAGCCGCGCAACGAGGCCGAGGACAAGCTGGGGGGCGTCCCGGCAGGGTTCCCCTCGACCTACTACGTGCGGCTGTCCTCCGACGGCACGGACCTGAGGGCGTCGTACTCGACCGACGGCGAGACCTTCTCGCCGGTCGGCCGGCCGGCCCCGATGTCCAGCTTCGCCGATCCCCGGGTCGGTCCGGCCGCGGTGTCGGGAGCCGCGGCCACGACGCCCGAGGCGTCCTTCGACTGGATCCGCTTCGAGCCGGACGGCAGCGGCGGCACGACCGAGCCGAGCGACGAGTTCGACGGTAGCGAGCTGGATTCGTGCCGCTGGAACGCCATCGTCCGGGAGGATCCGAGCCGCTACGAGGTCAGCGAAGGAGAGCTGAGGATCACGACCACCGCCGGCGACCTCTACCAGACGTCCGACCCGTCGGCGACGACCAACCTGATCCTGCAGTCGCACAGCAACGCCTCCGAGGACTACGTCATCGAGACGCGCCTACGAGGCACCTACACCGACGGCTACGCGCAGGCTGGGCTGATCGTCTACGGCGACGACGACAACTACGTCAAGCTGGACCCGATCTCCGACACCAACGCGGGTCGCATCAACCGGGTGGAGCTCCGCTCGGAGTCCAACGCGGCGATCCTCAACCCACAGCCCGAGGTCGCCGCCCCGGCCAACGTGTCGTCGTACCGGCTGCGGCTGACCAAGACCGGCGACAGCTACTTCGGGGAGGTGGCCTTCGATGGCGGTGACTGGCAGCCGGTCGGCACCGTCACGAACCCGTCCGCCGACATGGACTTCGGGGTCTTCGCCATCGGGGTCCAGCAGCCCGGCCGGACGGCCACCTTCGAGTACTTCCGGGTCACCGGGAGCGGCGGCGAGAACGGGCCCCCCGTCGCCGACGACGACACCGCCACCACGCCTCAGGACACGCGCGTCGACGTGCCCGTCCTGAGCGGGGACACCGACCCGGACGGCGATGACCTGACCGTCACGGGGGCCACCGACCCGGCGCACGGCACCACGGCGGTCAACCCCGACGGCACGGTGGCCTACACCCCGGACGCCGGCTACACCGGCACGGACACCTTCGACTACACCGTCTCCGACGGAGAGGGCTCCGACACCGGCACGGTGACGGTCACGGTGACCGAGGCCGCGGAGCCCGTGGCCGACACCCGGATCACGGCGGCGCCCCGCGGCACCATCCGGGCGCGGACGGCGACCATCCGGTTCACCGCCACCGGGCCCGGCTCCGGCGCGGCGACGTTCCAGTGCTCGCTCGACGGCTCGGCGTGGACGCCGTGCACGTCCCCGAGGACCCTGCGAGGGCTCAGGGACGGCCGGCACACCCTCCGGGTCCGCGCGGTGACCGCGGGTGGCGTCGACGCCACGCCGGCCACGGCGACCTGGACCGTCGACGGCACGGGACCACGCATCCGCGCGGTGGGCCCGACCGGCAGCGTCCGTGACCGGACGCCCACGGTGCGGGCCGTGGTCACCGACGCCACGTCGAGGGTGCGTGCCGTGGAGCTGTCCGTCGACGGCAGGCGGGTCCGGGGGGTGCGGTTCGACCGCGCGCGTGACCGGATGACCTGGACGCCCGGCAGAGCCATGTCGGTCGGTCGCCACACGGTGCGCCTGGTGGCGATCGACGCCGCCGGCAACCGCACGGTCACCAGGTGGAGCTTCCGCATCCGCCGCTGACGGGACCCGGCGGCACCGCTCGGAGGCCGGGCACCTCGGGAGAGACACCCGGGGCGCCCGGTCTCCGGCGCCCGTCGGCGACGCGCTGGCCGCGAGCGGCGGCGCGCCGAAGAGGCCCGACCCCGGCTACAGCACGACCGCGTGCGCCGGCGGGTTCGCCAGCATCGCGTCCACCGACTGCGGCGCCAGGTACTGCTGCACGGCCATGGTGGCCGCGCCGATGACGCCGGCGTGATCGCCGGTCTGCGCGGGGACGACGATGAGCTCTCCGGTGGCGAGCGGCAGCGAGCGGGCGTAGATGGCCTCGCGCACGCCGGCCAAGAGGCTGGGGGCGCCGCCGCCCAGCGCGCCGCCGAGGACGATGACCGAGGGGTTCATCAGGCTGACGCAGGAGGCGAGCACCTCGCCGATGTCGCGACCGGCGCGGCGGATGGCGGCGACGGCGTCGCGGTCCCCGCGGGAGAGGCGCTCCAGGACGAGCCGGGATGCGTCCGCCCCGCCGAGGTGGTCGGGGTCGAGCTCCTGGGCGATGGTGCGTGAGCTGGCGATCGCTTCCAGGCAGCCGCGGTTGCCGCAGCTGCACAAGGCGCCACCGCCGCGGGGGCTCTGCACGTGGCCGAGGTCGCCCGCGGAGCCCTGGGCGCCGCGGTGCAGGCGCCGGCCACTGATGATGCCCGCGCCGATGCCGGTGGCGATCTTGACGAACACGAGGTGCTCGACCTGCGGATAGACGACGGAGTGCTCGCCGAGAGCCATCAGGTTGACGTCGTTGTCGACGAGGACCGGGACGCCCATGCGCTCGGTGACCCACGCGGCGACGTCGAAGTCGTCCCAGCCGGGCATGATCGGCGGCTTCACCGGGCGACCGGTCTGGTGCTCGACCGGGCCGGGCAGCCCGATGCCGACGCCGGCGAGATCGCTACGGCGCCGCCCCACCTGGGCGAGCAGCCTGTCGGCCACGTCGACGAGCCAGCCGAGGGTCGCCTCGGGCCCGGCGGCGATGTCGAGGTCGCTCAGCTCCTCGGCGAGCACGGTGGCGGTGAGGTCCGTGAGCGCGGCGCGGCCGTGGGTGACCCCGAAGTCGGCGGCCAGCACCAGCTTGGCGCGGGGGTTGAACGCGAAGCGCGTGGGTGGCCGGCCACCGGTGGAGCGGCTCTGACCCGAGGGCTGGAGCAGGCCCACCGAGAGCAGGCCCTCGATGCGGCCGGCGACGGTGGAGCGCGCGAGGCCCGTGAGCTCGATGAGGTCGGCGCGGGTGCGCGGTTGCCCGTCGAGCATCAGGTTGAGCAGATCGCCTCCGCCGGGCGGTGCCGCCGTGGGCATCGGGGTCGCGGCCTCCGCGCTCGCGGCGGGGAGGGTCTGCGTCATGCGCTCATTCTGGCACGCGGAAGGCGGCCAGGGAGCGATACTGTGCGACGCATGGCCCAGTTCTGCCTACCGCGCTGGCAAAAGTGCTCGGGTAGGAGTGCGGTGTGACGGGCAGGGGACGCGTGCTGCCGCGACTGGGTGCCGGGGCCGCCCGGCGGCGCCACTGGGTGCTCGCCGGGTGGGTGCTCGCCACGACGGCCGGAGCGGTCCTGGGCGGATCGGTCTACGACCGGACCGACACCCCGGAGAGCAGTCGCCCGGGGCTGGAGTCGACGGAGGTGGCCGAACGCATCGACGAGCTCGAGCCCGAGGGGGAGTCCGTCGTGGCCGTCATCGCAGGGAGGGAGTTCTTCGCGACCGATCTGGTCAGCCAGGCCAGCCGCATCATGTTCGAGATCCGGGAGATCGACGGGGTCTCGGAGGTGACCGACGCCTACACCTCGGGCGGCGTCATCGGCGACGACGGAGAGAGCTCACTCGTGGTCGTCGAGCTGGAGCGCGGGCTGACCGAGGACGAGGCCCTCTCCGTCGCCGGCGAGGTGGCCGAGGCGTTGCGTGCCATCGACGCACCTCAGGTGCTCGTCGGCGGTGAGCTGCTGGCCGTGCAGGCCTTCGCCGAGCAGGCCATCGCCGACACCGTCCGCGGCGAGCTGATCGCGCTCGGCTTCCTCGCGGTGGCCCTTCTGCTCATCCTCGGCGGGCTGCGCGCCGCCGCGGTCCCGCTGGCCGCGGCCCTCGCCGTCATCACGACCACGCTCCTGGCCCTGACCGCGTTGGCGGACCTCGTCCCCGTCAGCGAGTACGCCGTCAACGTCGTCACGCTGCTCGGCCTCGGGCTCGCCGTCGACTACAGCCTGCTCATGGTCTTCCGGTTCCGCGAGGAGCGGACTGCCGACCGCAAGGCTCCGCTCGATGTGCTGCTCAGCCGGACGACGGCGTCCGCCGGCCGCGCCCTGCTCGTCTCGGGGCTCGCGGTCGCCACCTCGATGCTCGGCCTCTACGTCTTCGCCGACCCGCTGCTGTCGGCCATGGCGCTGGGTGGCCTCCTCGTGGTGGTGCTGGCCACGGTGGCCGGACTCACGCTGGTGCCCGCCCTGATCGCCGTCGCCCACCGCACGGTCCCCGCTCGCGGCGCGCGCACGTGGGTCTGGCGTCGGCCTGCTCGCGCACGGGGAGGCACGGGCGTCCTCGCCGGGCTGGCCGGCTTCGCCCAGCGCCGCCCGATCCTGGTCACGCTGACGGGTGTCGGGGCGCTTCTCGTGCTCGCGGTCCCGGTGCTGCAGCTGCAGCTGGCCAGCTCCGACGCGTCGGCGCTGCCTCCCGGCAGCGAGGAGCGGCGGACCGCCGAGGCGATCGAGGCGGACTTCGACGAGGCCGTGCAGCCGCTCTCGGTCCTCGTCGACGGCGACCCCGAGGTGGCGCAGGTGCAGGGACTCCTCGAGGACCTCGAGGACCTGCCCGGCGCCGACGAGGTCTTCGTGCGCGACGACCTCGACGGCGTCACCTGGCTCGAGGTGGTGCCGGAGGGGCGCCAGGCCGGCCCCGAGGCCCAGGAGCTGGTGCGCGACGTCCGGGCCCTCGGTGGGCTGCCGTTGCTGGTGGGTGGGCCGGCCGCCGAGCTGGTCGACGCCAAGGACGCCACCGTGGACCGGCTGCCGCTCGCGCTGGCCCTCGTGCTGCTCGCGACGTTCGTCCTGCTGCTGGTCCTCACCGGATCCGTCGTCGTCCCGCTCAAGGCTCTCCTGCTCAACCTGCTGACGTTGGCGGCCACCGTCGGGGTGCTCGTGGCGATCTTCCAGTGGGGATGGGGCTCCGGGCTCCTCGGCTTCGAGCCCTGGGGCGCCATCGACCTGACCACGCCCCTGCTGCTCTCCCTCTTCGTCTTCGGCCTCTCCATGGACTACGAGGTCTTCCTGCTCTCGCGCATCAAGGAGGAGTGGGACCGGCGGCACGACGACACGCACGCGGCCAACGACCGCGCCGTCCTCGCGGGGATCACCGCCACCGGCCCGGTCGTCTCGGCCGCCGCGATCTGCATCGGGATCGTCTTCCTCGGCTTCGCGTTCGGCGAGCTGGTGGCGGTCAAGGAGATCGGCGTCGGGATGACGGTCGCCGTCCTGCTCGACGTCACCGTGGTCCGGGGGCTGCTGCTGCCCGCGTCGATGAGCCTGCTGGGCCGCCGCAACTGGTGGCGGCCGTTCGTCCCGCTCGCCACTGCGGCACCGTCGGCCGGGCGTGCGCCCACGCGCCGCGCCGCTCGGAGATAGACGGCCGACCCGGTCTGCCGTGTGCGCGTCCGGGCCATCGGGAGAGCGAAGTCGGAAAGTTTCAACCGAGCACTAGACAAAAGTCGTGCTGCTGTCGTCATAATCGACCTAGCCGCTCGTGTGACGGCCGTCATACCTTCTGGAGGGACGACCTCGGTGTCATCTGCTTCCCACCGCCCGCCCGCCACGCGCGGAGCACATCGGGTCCTCGCCATCGGGCTCGCCGTCGCCACCGCCATGGGGGTCCTGGCCGCGACGGCGGCACCGGGCGCGAGCGCCGGTGCTGCGCAGGTCGTGCCTGTGGGCAATGAGCCGGGCGTCACCATGCGGGTCTTCCACGTGCCCTACAACCTGGAGGAGATCTGCACGCTCAAGGCGGGCCAGACCCCGAATGTCGACCTTCTCAAGCCGACGATCAACTGGACGACGCCTGCCGACTTCGGTGACGCCGGGCGCGAGGACAACTTCATCAGCCACACGCTGGCCGACCTCGACATCGTCACGGCGGGCAGCTACGAGTTCGAGCTGCGCAGTGACGACGGGTCGCGGCTCTCCATCGACGACGAGGTCGTCATCGACCACGACGGTCTCCACGGCGCGGACCCCAAGACCGGCAGCGTCTCGCTGAGCACCGGCAGCCACCGGCTGTTCATCGAGCACTTCGAGGCCGGCGGCGGCCAGCAGGTGACGCTGAGCTGGAAGAAGCCGGGTGACGCGTCGTTCAGCCTCGTCCCGACCTCGGTCCTCTCCACCCCGGAGAAGGTCACCCGCGTGACCGCACCCGGCAACAAGGAGTGCGAGGGCGCGGCGGACTCTCCCGGCGACGGTCTCCAGCTCGACGGTGTCAACCCGGCCTACGGGGTCGTCAACCTGCGCCCGCCGGGCTTCGACCCCAAGGTCACCGGCATGGCCTGGGACGGTGAGGACCTGCTCGTCCTCACCTGGGGAGGCACGGGCGACCCGGTCGACCAGACCTCCGAGGGCAAGCTCTTCCGGCTCACCGGCGTCAAGACCGCCGACGGCCCCGAGGACGTCACCGCCACCGAGCTCGTCGGCGAGCTGCGCGAGCCCCAGGGCGTCGCGGTCGTCGATGTCGACGACGACGGCGAGCCCGAGTACTACGTCAGCGAGAAGGACCAGCTGAGCAAGTTCGTCGACACCGACGGCAACGGTCTGCTCAACGAGCCCAAGTCGGCGCTGTGGAGGGTGCCCACGAGCGGCAACTTCCACGAGTTCGCCTTCGGCCTGCTCCACAAGGGCGGCAAGTTCCACCTCAACCTCTCGGTGTCCATCGACTACGGCGGCGCCACCACCAACCCGCAGGCAGCGGGCAGCATCCGCGGCAACAGCATCACCATCGACGACACCACCGGCGAGATGAAGGTGGTCGCCGGTGGCCTGCGCACCCCCAACGGCATCGGCTGGGGTCCGGAGGGCGACGCCTTCGTGACCGACAACCAGGGCGGCTGGCTGCCGGCGTCGAAGCTCGTGCACGTCAAGCAGGACCGCTTCTTCAACCACATGACCACCCCGGCCGGTCCGTTCCAGGGCAACCCCGTCACCAAGCCGGTGCTGTGGCTGCCGCAGAACGAGATCGCCAACTCGCCGAGCACCCCGGTCCTGGTGCCCGAGGGTCAGCCGTTCGCCGGCCAGATGATGATCGGCGACGTCACCTACGGCGGGCTCCAGCGCGCCTTCCTCGAGAAGGTCGAGGGCGAGTACCAGGGAGCCGTGTTCCGCGGGACCCAGGGACTCGAGGCCGGCGTCAACGAGGTCCTCCTCGGCGACGGCGGCACCATGATCGTCGGCGGCATCGGCGGCGGCGGCAACTGGGAGCAGCCGGGCAAGCTGACCTACGGCCTGCAGAAGCTCGTCCCGACCGGTGTCGCGCCGTTCGAGATGAAGTCCATGGAGGTCGTCGAGGGAGGCTTCAAGGTCACCTACACCCACCCGATCGGTGCGGAGACCCTCGCGTCGCTGCCCGACAAGTACGTCGTCACGCAGTGGGGCTACCGCCCGACCGCCCAGTACGGCGGCCCGAAGATCAACGAGGAGACGCTCGAGGTCACCTCGGCGACCGCCTCCGAGGACGGCCGCACCGTGACCCTGGCGATCGCGGGCCTGCGTCCCGATCGCGTCGTGCACCTGCGCTCCCCACGGCCCTTCGCCGCCGACAGCGGCGAGCAGCTCTACAGCACCGAGGGCTGGTACACGCTGAACAGCTACCCCGGCTACGTGGCTCCCGAACCCCCTGAAGGCGTCTACGAGCAGGAGGACCAGCAGCTCCTCGGCAGCGCCAACGTGCAGAGCGAGCACGCGGGCTACAGCGGCACCGGGTACGTCGGCGGCTTCGACAAGGTCGGCGCGGGCGTCCGCTCCGCGGTCACGGTCGACGCGGCCGGCACCTACGACCTGAGCCTGCGCTACAGCAACGGCCCCCACCCGTTCCAGGGTCCCAAGACCGTCACCCTGGTCGTCAACGGTGAGAGCCAGGTCGTGACCCTGCCCTCCACGGGCACCTGGCAGAGCTACAGCACCTTCCGCCAGGCCGTGGACCTGAGCGCCGGCGCCAACACCGTCGAGATCCGCTACGACGAGGGCAACGACGGCAACGTCAACCTCGACGTGCTCGGCATCGTCTCGCAGGACGGCATCCGCTACGAGGCCGAGGAGGGGCTGCTCAACGGCGGCGCCAGCGCACAGACCGAGCACCCCGGCTACTCCGGCTCGGGCTTCGTCGGCGGCTTCCAGAACGCCGGCGCCAGCGCGCGTCTGAGCGTCAGCACCACCAGCGCCGGCAACCACCCGGTCACGCTCGGCTACGCGGCTGGACCGAACCCCTACGACGGCCCGAAGAGGCTCACCGTCGAGGTCAACGGGGCACCGCGACAGATCACGCTGCCCAGCACGGGCACCTGGCAGACCTGGGGCACCTGGACCGGCGAGCTGCCGCTGCGGGTGGGCGAGAACACCGTCACCTTCCGCTACGACCCGGGCGACGACGGCAACGTCAACCTCGACTACCTCGACGTCAGGCTGCCCGCACCGGTCACGTGTGATCCCACGGGCGAGCCCGACGACCCGTTCGAGGGCGACGCGCTCGACCGCTGCCGCTGGACCAACGTCCTCAACGAGGACGCCGACCGGTATCGCGTGGTCGACGGCAAGCTCGAGATCGACGCCCAGGCCGGTGACCTCAGCGGCGGGCAGACCGACGCCAAGAACGTCATCCTGCAGCCGGTCACCGGCGACGACCCCAGCACCTGGATGGCGGAGACCACCGTCTCGATCGACGGCACCGACGACTACCTCCAGGCCGGCCTGACCGTGTGGGGCAGCACCAGCGACTACGGCAAGGTCATGGTGATGCGTCACCCGACCAACGGGTGGACGACCGAGCTCGCCCGCGTGACCAACGGCAGCCTGCAGTACGCCAACGCGCCGATCACCGCCGGGCAGCAGACCGACATCCGGCTGCGCATGTGGTCCGACGGAGAGCTGCTCCAGGGCGCCTACTCGGTCGACGACGGGGCCACCTGGGTCACGATCGGCGACGGCTGGCGCGCGGGCGGCCTGGCCAACCCGCTGGTCGGCGTCGCCGCCTACAACGGCACCGGCGCCGAGGTCGCCAGGTTCGACGACTTCACCCTGGGTGAGCCGCCGGTGGTCCCCGACCCGCCGGAGACCTGCCGGCCGGTCAGACCGGAGATCGGCTACACCTCGCTCTTCGACGGCACCCGCGCCAGCCTCGAGGACTGGGAGATGGCCGACGGCGGCCGGTTCGTCCGACAGGACGACTGCTCGATCAAGTCGGTGGGAGCGTTCGGCCTGCTCTGGCACACCGAGCCGATCGACTACGCCTACTCGCTCAGGCTCGACTGGATGATGCCCGGCGACGACAACTCCGGTGTCTTCGTCGGGTTCCCCGACCCGGGGACGTCCTCGGGCGGGCCGATCACCCAAGGTCACGAGGTTCAGATCGACCCGAGCGACGACGCCGACAGCACCACGGGCGCGATCTACAACTTCCAGGCCGCCGACGCGCAGGCTCGCGACGCGGCACTCAAGCCCGCCGGCCAGTGGAACGCCTACGAGATCGTGGTCGAGGGAGACCGGATCCGGGTGTACCTCAACGGCACCCTGATCAACGACTTCACCGACACCGACCCCGACCGGATGAACCTGCCCTCCCACATCGGGCTGCAGACCCACGGTGACCAGGACGACGTGTTCTTCCGCAACGTCCGGATCAACAACCTGGAGGAGCCCGACGTCGTCGCCTCCACCGTCACCGCGACGGCGAAGCCCGCCTCGGTGCGGGCGGGTGGTGCGACCGACGTCGCCGTGACGGTGACCGCCGACGGCGCCACGCCGACGGGCCGGGTCACCGTCCGCGACGGCGCCAAGGTGGTCGGCACCGGGACGCTGGCCCGCGGCCGGGCGAGCGTCAGGGTGGGTCCCCTGACCACGGTCGGGACGCGCTCCCTGAGCGTCGCCTACGCCGGTGGCGGCCAGGTGAGCGGCAGCCGGACGGTCGTCCGGGTGGTCGTCACTCCCGCGCCCAAGCCGGTGCTCACCGTCCGCCCGCCCGTGGTGGACGCGGGCAAGACCCGGCGTACCGGCTCGCTCAAGGTCACCTGCCGCCCGGTCGGCGTCCGCTGCGCCGGCACGCTGACCCTCAGGTCGAGCGGCAAGGTCCTCGGCACCGCGCGGATCTCAGTCGCCGGCGGCCGGACCGCCGCCGTCCGGGTGGCGCTCAACCGGCGGGCCCGCGCGCTGCTGGCCGACCGGGCGCGAGTCCAGGCCAGGCTGACCGTCACGCTCAGGGGCGGCGCCCGCTCGACGGTGACGGTCAGGCTCACCCGCTGATCCAGGCACCTCACCCGTCGACCAGAGAGATGCACACTCACCCAGGAGCACACATGCCACGACCGATCACCCTCTTCACCGGCCAGTGGGCCGATCTGCCCTTCGAGGAGGTGGCCCGCCTCGCCTCCGAGTGGGGCTACGACGGCCTCGAGATCGCATGTTGGGGCGACCACCTCGACCCCTGGCAGGCCGCCGAGGACGACGCCTACGTGCAGGCCAAGCTCGACCTGCTGGAGAAGTACCACCTCAGGGTCTACGCGATCTCCAACCACCTGAAGGGCCAGGCCGTCTGCGACGACCCGATCGACGGCCGCCACCAGGCGATGCTGTCCAGCCGGGTGTGGGGAGACGGCGACCCCGAGGGCGTGCGGCAGCGCGCCGCCGAGGAGATGAAGCTGACCGCGCGCACCGCCCAGCGCCTGGGCGTCGAGACGGTGGTCGGGTTCACCGGGTCCGCCATCTGGAAGTACGTCGCGATGTTCCCGCCGGCGACCGAGGAGATGGTCGCGGCGGGCTACCGCGACTTCGCCGACCGCTGGAACCCCATCCTCGACGTGTTCGACGAGTGCGGGGTCCGCTTCGCGCACGAGGTGCACCCCTCCGAGATCGCCTATGACTACTGGACGACGGTGGCCGCGATGGAGGCGATCGGTCACCGCGAGGCGTTCGGCCTGAACTGGGACCCGAGTCACTTCGTGTGGCAGGACCTCGACCCGGTGGGGTTCCTGTGGGACTTCCGCGACCGGATCTACCACGTCGACTGCAAGGACGCGAAGCGCCAGGTCGGCAACGGCCGCAACGGCCGGCTCGGCTCCCACCTGCCGTGGGCCGACCCGCGGCGCGGCTGGGACTTCGTCTCGACCGGCCACGGCGACGTGCCGTGGGAGGCGTGCTTCCGGATGCTCAACACCATCGGCTACGCCGGGCCCATCTCCGTCGAGTGGGAGGACGCCGGGATGGACCGTCTCGTGGGTGCGCCCGAGGCGTTGGAGTTCGTACGCCGGTTGGCCTTCGACCCGCCGGCCGCGGCGTTCGACGCCGCGTTCTCCAGCTCCTCCTGAGGTCGGCACCGCCATCACGACCCACAGACCGCGAGGGAGCAGACATGACGAGGGACCGAGCCGGCACCGACATCCGCACCGGCGTCTGGTTCGTCGGGGCGCGCGGCTCCGTCGCGACGACGGCGGTGATCGGCGCGCTCGGGATCCGGCACCGGCTCGCGCCGACGACCGGCCTCGTGACCGAGCTGGCCGAGCTCGATCCGGTCGGCCTTCCCGACGTCGCCGGCCTGGTCTTCGGGGGCCACGACGTTAGCTCGCGGTCCCTGGCCAAGAAGGCGGAGGCGCTGGTGTCCGGCGGGGTCGTTCCCGCCCGGCTCGTCGACGCGGTGAGGGCCGATCTCGGCGAGGTCGAGGCCGCCCTGAGACCCGGCTACGCCGCGGGTGACGAGCCGGCTGCGGCGGCGATCGAGCGCCTCGCCGCCGACATCCGGGCCTTCCGAGAGCAGCATCGGCTGGCCCGGGTGGTCGTGATCGAGGTGGCCAGCACCCAGGCGCCGGTCGAGGCGCCCGACGACGTACGCAGCGTGGACGACGATCTGCCCATCGGCGCGGTCTACGCCCTCGCCGCGTTCGCGGCCGGGGCGCCGTTCGTGTCGTTCACCCCGAGCCCCTGCCTGCGGCTGCCCGTGGTGCTCGAGGCGGCCGCGCGCACCGGCCTGCCCTATGCGGGCTCCGACGGCAAGACCGGCGAGACGCTGGTGAAGTCGGCTCTCGCGCCGATGTTCACCGTCCGGGCCCTCGAGCTGCGTTCATGGACCTCGGTCAACCTCCTGGGTGGCGGCGACGGGGCCACGCTGGCCGACCCCGAGGCCGCCCGCAGCAAGACCGAGACCAAGCGCAGCGGACTCGACGCCATGGCCGGCCAGGCGGTTCCCGGGCCGATGCACATCGACCAGGTCGAGGACCTGGGGGAGTGGAAGACCGCCTGGGACCACGTGCGCTTCGACGGGTTCCTCGGCACCCGGATGACCCTGCAGTTCACCTGGCAGGGCTGCGACTCGGCGCTGGCCGCACCGTTGGTGCTCGACCTCGCGCGCCTGATCGCCGCGGCCCACGCGGCCGGCCGGTCCGGGGCGCTGGTGGAGCTGGGGTTCTTCTTCAAGGACCCGGTCGGCAGCACCGAGCACCGGCTGGCCGAGCAGTGGCGCGACCTCGTCGCCTGGCGCCGCGGACTGGCCTCGTGAGCGCCTCGCAGCCCTCGGCTCGCGACCTGGTCCGGCTGGTGCGGCTCCCCGCCTCGCTCACGGTCCCCGGCGACGTCTGGTCCGGCGCGGCCCGGCTCGGGGACGACCCCGTGCGCACGGCCGGCGCGATGCCGCTCGCCTCGGTGCTCCTGTACTGCTCGGGCATGGCGCTCAACGACTGGGCCGACCGCGCTGTCGACGCGGTCGAGCGGCCCGAGCGGGTCATCCCGTCCGGACGGGTGGCTCCGGCGACGGCTCTCGGGTTCGCAGCGGCTCTCGGCGCCGCCGGCATCGCCGTGACGGCTGCCGTCGGTGGCCGCCGCGCCCTGCGGCTCAGCGTGCCTCTCGCGGCCCTCGTGGCGACCTACGACCTCCTGGCCAAGGACTCGCCCCTCGGCCCGCTGGTCATGGCCTCGACCCGCGGCCTCGACGTCCTGCTCGGCGCGGCGGCGGCACCGGGCGCGGCAGCCGCTCCGGCACTCGCGGCCACGGTGCACACCGCGGGCGTCACCCTGCTCAGCCGCGGTGAGGTGCACGGCTCGGGTCCGGCGAGCGTGCGGGCGGCGCTCGCGGCTACCGGCGCCGCGGCCGCCCTGCTCGTGACGACGACGCTGAGCGACCCCGACGCTCGACCACGGGACCGGTGGGCGGCCGTCGGCCTCGCTGCGGCGTACGTCGCCCGCGTCGGTGGCGCGCAGGCCCGGGCGGCCGCCCAGCCGGACGGCCCCCGCGTGCGCGCGGCGACGGCCGCCGGCATCGGTGGGCTCACGCTGCTGCAGGCCGGGTGGCTCGCGGCCCGCGGACAGGTCCCCACGGCGCTCGCCGTGGCCGGCGCCGGCCAGCTGCTGCGCCGGGCGGCGCGGGCGGTGAGCCCGACGTGAGCCTGCGTCTGGGCTACGGTCTCAACGGCTTCGCCGGGCACCGCCTCGCCGACGCCTGCGCGGTCGTTGCCTCGCTCGGCTACGAGGGCGTGGGCCTGACCCTCGACCAGCCCCACCTCGACCCGTTCGGCGACCTGCCCCGCCAGATCGCCCACGCCCGCCGGTGTCTCGACGCCCACGACCTGGCCTCCGTGGTGGAGACCGGCTCCCGCTATGTGCTCGACCCCTGGCACAAGCACGAGCCGACCCTGGTCAGCGACGAGGGCCGCGAGCGCCGGGTCGAGCTGCTGCGCCGGGCAGTGCGCATCGCCCACGAGCTGGGCTCCGAGGCGGTCTCGTGCTGGTCGGGCACGGCGCCGCCCGGCGTTGGCGCGTCGGTGCTGTGGCGCCGGGTCGTCGGCGGCCTCGCACCGGTCCTCGACGACGCCGCCGACCTCGGGGTCACGGTCTGCGTCGAGCCGGAGCCGGGAATGTTCCTCGCGACCCTCGACGACGTGCTGGCCCTGCGGTCCCGGTTCGGCGACCCCGAGCACCTGCAGGTCACCCTGGACCTCGGCCACCTGGTCTGCAACGAGCCGCGCACGCCCGCCGAGACCGTGCGCCGCGCGGCGCCGGTGCTCGGCAACGTGCAGGTCGACGACATGGTGCGCGACGTCCACGAGCATCTCGAGCTCGGGACCGGTGAACTCGACCTCGACAGCGTCCTCGGCGCCCTCGAGGCGGTCGGGTATGACGGGCTCGCCTGCGTCGAGCTGCCGCGCCACTCCCACGCCGCACCGACCGTGGCGGCCTCCACCATGGCCGCGCTGAGCTCGTCGCTGGAGCGGATCGGCTCACCGGCCGCGACAGGAGGGCGCACGCGATGACGTCCGTGCGCCCGCTCGTGCGCCCCGCCGAGCTGCGGGCGGCCCTGCTGCCCGACGCGGTGGAGGCTCTCGACGACATGCTGGTCGACCTCGCTGCGGACCCGACGAGGCTGGGCCGGATCTTCCCCGCGGCGGCGCGGCGCACGGCCCGTGGCCAGGTCGCGGGCACCGACCACCGCGTCGAGGACGCCGTCCGGGTCGAGCTGGTCGGTGCCGCGGCGTCGCGGCTCTCGCCACCCGACCTCCTCGCCGAGCTGCAGGCGGTCTATCGCTACGGCGACGCGGACGAGAAGCGTGCCGTGGTGCTGTCGCTCGGAGCCGTCGACGATCAGGGGATCGATGGCTCCGAGGTCCTGCTCGACGCGCTGCGCACCAACGACGTCCGGCTCGTCGCGGCGGCCATGGGGGCGCACGCCGACCGGCTCTCCACGCACGACTGGCGCCACGCCGTCCTGAAGTGCCTCTTCGTCGGCGTCCCCCTGGCCGTCGTGGCCGGGCTCGCCACCCGCGCGGACGACGAGCTGGCCGCCATGGTGCGGCGCTACGTCGAGGAGCGCCGGGCCGCCGGGCGCTCGGTCCCCGAGGACGCCCTCAAGCTGTTGGACCTGATCACTTCGACCACCGTCCAGGAGACCTGAGTTGCGCATCTTCGACCCTCACATCCACATGACCTCGCGGACCACCGACGACTACGAGCGCATGTACGACGCCGGGGTGCGGGCCGTGGTCGAGCCGGCCTTCTGGCTCGGGCAGCCGCGCACCAGCGTGGGCTCGTTCACCGACTACTTCGACGCCCTGGTCGGTTGGGAGCGGTTCCGGGCCGGACAGTTCGGCATCGCCCACCACTGCACGATCGCGCTCAACCCCAAGGAGGCGAACGACCCCCGCTGCGCCGACGTCCTCGACGTCCTGCCCCGCTACCTGGCCAAGGACGGCGTGGTCGCGGTCGGCGAGATCGGCTTCGACTCGATGACCGACGCCGAGGAGGACGCCTTCCGACGCCAGCTGGCGCTCGCCGTGGAGTTCGAGCTCCCCGCGATGGTGCACACCCCCCACCGGGACAAGGAGGGCGGCACCCGTCGCACCCTGGAGCTCGTCGAGGAGTCGTCGCTCGACCCGGGGATGGTCGTCGTCGACCACCTCAACGAGCTGACCGTCGGGCCGGTCGCGGCCAGCGGCTGCTGGAGGGGCTTCTCCATCTACCCCGACACCAAGATGGACCCCGACCGGATGGTGCGCATCCTGCAGGAGCACGGCCTGGACCGGGTGCTGGTCAACTCGGCGGCCGACTGGGGTCGCAGCGACCCCCTGCTCACGCGCAAGACCGGGGAGGCGATGCTCGGGGCCGGCTTCACCGAGGACGACGTCGACCGGGTGCTGTGGCGCAACCCGGTCGCGTTCTTCGCCCAGAGCGGCCGGCTCCTCCTGCCGGAGGACGAGGCCCCGGCCGCCGACCCGTCCTCGACCTTCGAGGGCAACTCGGTGCTGCGCGGCCCGCGGGTCTCCTGATGCGACTGCGGCATCCGGACGGCACCGTGGTCCACCTGGGCTACGGCACCAACGTGCTGCCCGCCGAGGACGTCGAGGGCCTGGTCGCCCAGGCGGTCGGCGCCGGCGAGAGGATCCGTCGCGCCCTGGACGTCGTGCCCGCAGGTGCCCCGACCGGCGGCGTCGTGGGCCTCGGCCTCTGGCTGCCCGCGGCCGCCGCGCACCGGCTCGCCGCCGACCCCGACGGCGTACGCCGCGTGCGGTCGCGGCTCACCGACCACGGTGTCGAGGTGGTCACCGTCAACGCGTTCCCCTTCGCGGCGTTCCAGGACCCGGTCGTCAAGCACGCGGTCTACCACCCGACGTGGGCGGCCCAGGAGCGACTCGACTTCACCCTGGCCGCTGCGCGCGTGCTGGCCGGGCTGCTCCCCGACGACGCCGGCCACGGGTCGATCTCGACCCTTCCGCTGGCCTGGCACACGCCGTGGTCGTCAGAGGACCAGCGGGTCGCCGAGGGCCGCCTCGCCGATCTCTCCGCGGGCCTGGCCCGCCTCGCCGACGAGACCGGGCGGCGGGTGGTGGTCGGCATCGAGCCCGAGCCGGGGTGCGTCATCGAGACCGTCGAGCAGGCCGCCGACCGTCTGGCCGCAGTCGACCGTGAGTGGGTCGGCGTCTGCCTCGACCTGTGCCACCTCGCGGTCGGGTTCGACGACGCCGCCCGAGCACTCGGCGAGCTCAGCGCCGCCGGGCTGCGCGTGGTCAAGGCGCAGCCGGCCTCGGCCCTGGTCGTCGACGATCCCGCCGACCAGGCGTCGCGCCACGCGCTCGCGTCGTACGCCGAGGACCGGTTCCTCCACCAGGTGCGGCAGGCCCGTCCCGTGGGGGTCGGCGGAGTGAGCACGGTCGCGGCCCGCGACGACCTGCCCGACGCACTTCACGGACCCGATCCCCTGGCCACGGACGCGCCATGGCGGGTGCACTTCCACGTGCCGGTGCACGCCGACCCGCGGCCCCCGCTGCGCACCGGTCGGGACGACCTGCGCAGCTCCCTCGCCGCGCTCGTCGGCGGCCCCGCCGCGCACGTGCACCACCTCGAGGTCGAGACCTACACCTGGTCGGTCCTGCCCGGTGGCGCACCGGCCGACGACGACGCCCTGGCCGCCGGGCTCGCCGCCGAGCTCGCGTGGGTGCACGCCGAGCTCGTCGCCCTCGGCCTCGACCCCATCTGACCGCGCCGAGCCCGCCACCACCCGGAGGACACCATGGACAAGCTGCTCGTCGCCGACGTCGTCGGCCTCACCCCGTCCCTGCTCCAGCACATGCCGCGGCTGCGCCGCCTCGCGGAGGGCGGATCGTCGGCGGTCCTCGAGCCGGTCCTGCCGGCCGTCACCTGCAGCGTGCAGTCGACGTTCCTCACCGGGCTCACCCCCGCGGAGCACGGCATCGTCGGCAACGGCTGGTACTTCCGCGACCTCGGGGAGGTCCATCTGTGGCGCCAGCACAACCGGCTGGTGCAGGGCGAGAAGGTGTGGGACACCATCCGTGGCCGGGTCCCCGGCTACACCGTCGCCAACGTGTGCTGGTGGTACGCCATGGGCGCCTCGACCGACTGGACCGTGACCCCCCGGCCGATCTACTACGCCGACGGCAAGAAGGCGCCCGACTGCTACACGCGTCCGCCCGAGCTGCACGACGAGCTGGTCGGGGAGCTCGGCGCGTTCCCGCTGTTCCAGTACTGGGGTCCGACCGCGTCCATCCGCTCCACCGAGTGGATCGTGGGCGCCGCGCGCCGGCTGATGCCCCGGGCCGACCTCACGCTGGCCTACCTCCCGCACCTCGACTACGACCTGCAGCGCTTCGGGCCCGACGCTCCGCAGGCGCGACAGGCGGCCCGTGACGTCGACGCGGCCCTGGCGCCGCTCCTCGACGACGCGGCCGCGCTCGGCGCCCGGGTCGTCGTCCTGTCGGAGTACGGCATCACGAGGGCCGACACCCCCGTCGACGTCAACCGGGCGCTGCGAGCGGCCGGCCTGCTGGAGGTCTACACGCAGGACGGCATGGAGTACCTCGACCCGTGGACCTCGCGCGCCTTCGCCGTCGCCGACCACCAGGTGGCCCACGTCTACGTCGCCGACCCGGCCGACCTCGAGCAGGTCCGTTCGGTGTGCACGGGACTGGGCGGCGTGGCCGACGTACTCGACCGGGCCGGGCTGGCGGAGGTGAGCCTGGACCACGAGCGTGCCGGCGAGCTGGTCCTGGTCGCCGACCCGACGGCCTGGTTCACCTACTACTACTGGGACGACGACGACAAGGCGCCCGACTTCGCGCGGGGCGTCGACATCCACCGCAAGCCCGGCTACGACCCCGCCGAGCTCTTCCTCGACCCTGCGGACCGCATGGTCAAGGCGCGAGCAGCGCTCACGCTGGCCCGCAAGGCGGCCGGCCTGCGCTACGCCATGAAGGTGGTGCCGCTCGACCCCGCCCCGGTGCGGGGAACCCACGGGCGGCTCCCCACGCGCGACCAGGACGCGCCGATGGCGCTCTGCGACCGGCCCGGCGTCCTGCCCGACAGGCTCGCCGCGACCGCGGTCCGAGACCTGCTCATCGAGCTGGTCGGCCTGGGCGCTGCGCCGGTGCGCTCGACGCCGTCCTAGCGCACCGCCCGCCACCGGGACGGTCGCGGGCGTGGGTTGGTTGGCGAGTCGGCCCCGTGCGGCGTCAGGCGGCTTCGGCGAGCACGACGACCTTGCCGGCGAGCGTGCCGGCGAGGGCCTCCTCGTGCACGGTGGGGAGCTCGGGCAGCGGCACGCGGCGCCCCACGTCGACCGTCAGCTCGCCACGGTCGACGAGGTCGACCAGCTCGGCGAGCTGCGCGGCGTCGCTGCGGACGAACACGTCGATCCCCCTCACTCCTCGGCTCTCGTCGTCCGGCGTGGGCATCCACACCGTCGTGCTCACCACGACGCCCCCGTCGGACACCAGGGACACGAGCTCGGTGAACCGCTCGGGCTCGACCGGGGCGAGGTTGAGGAGTACGTCGACCGGTCCTCTGACCGCGCGGGTGACCTCGGTGCTGGTGTGGTCGACGATCTCGTCGACGCCCGAGGCCTCGAGGTTCGGGCGGCTTCGGGGGCCGGCCACGGCGATCACGTGGGCGCCGGCCCGCTTGGCCAGCTGGACGGCGTACCCGCCGACCGCTCCGCCCGCCCCGTTGACCAGGATCCGCTGACCCGTCGCCAGTCCGGCGTGCTCGAAGAGCGCCTGGTGGGCGGTCAGGGCCGCCGTGGGCAGCGCCGCCGCGTCGGCCAAGGCGATGGTGGCCGGCGCAGCGGCCAGCACCTGTGCCGGAGCGACGACGTACTCCGCCGCTGCGCCGTCCTCGGTCATCGGCAGGAAGCCGACGACCCGGTCGCCGAGGGCGAGACTGCGGACGCCCTCGCCGAGCGCGTCGACCGTGCCGGCGACGTCGAGGCCGGGGGTGTGCGGAAGGGACACCGGGACCGTGCCCTGCATGAAACCGCCGCGGATGTCGCCATCGACGCGGTTGAACGTCGTCGCGGCGACGCGAAGCCGCACCTGACCCGCGCCGGGGACCGGCTGCTCGACCTCCTCGTAGCGGAGGACCTGGGGAGCGCCGTACTCGTGGAACCGAACTGCCTTCATCGTGGTGCCTCTTCTCCGGTAATCGCTTCGAATTCGAAGCGGCTACTCACGGTAGCGCTTCTTCGAATTCGAAACAAGTAGACTGCGGCGGTGTCAGAACCAGAGCCGCCCCTCGACCCCGACCTCCTGAACGCCTACTTCGCGCTCATGGACGTGGCGGCCCTGCTGCGCCACTCCGTGGAGCAGCAGCTGCGCGAGGAGGGCGACCTGAGCTACGTGCAGTTCCAGGTGATGGCCACGCTCTACTTCTCCGAGGCTGGCAGCGCCCGCATGACCGACCTCGCCGACGGCATCGTCCACAGCCGCAGCGGCCTGACCTACCAGGTCGGGCTGCTGGAGAAGGCGGGCCTGGTGACGCGCGCTCCGAGCGAGCGGGACGAGCGCGGGGTCACGGTCACGATCACCGAGGCCGGTCGTGAGCGTCTGGAGCTGGTGATGCCGGGCCACCGCGAGGTCGTCAACCACCTGCTCCTCCAGCCGCTCCCCCCGGACAGTGCGGTCGCCCTGGTCGAGCTGCTGGGGCCGGTGCGTGAGCACCTGCGCGCCGCGCCGCCCCGATCTGCGCGCCCGCGCGGCCGTCGGTAGCCGGGCCACCGGCCAGCACCGGCGCTCGCGACCGGCTGCGGGGACCGGAAGCGGGCCATGCGCCTCACGGCGAGCTCCGGGCGCTACTGGACCAGAACGTCGTCGACGGCTAGGAGCCCGTCGTCTCTCCCGCCGTCGGAGTCGCTGGCTCGGCCTCACGCTCGAGCTCTGTCTGCTCGACGCGGATGCTCAGGCGGTGCGCACGCGCCCGCCCTCGACCCGCCAGCGTTGGTCGAGGCTGACGTTGTCGAGCAGGCGCCGGTCGTGGGAGACCAGGAGCAGCGCGCCGTCGTAGGCGGCCAGCGCCTTCTCCAGCTGCTCGATGGCGGGCAGGTCCAGGTGGTTGGTGGGCTCGTCGAGCACGAGCACGTTGACCGCGCGCGCCTGGAGCAGCGCCATGGCGGCGCGGGTGCGCTCGCCGGGGGAGAGGCGACCCACGAGGCTGGCGACCTGGTCGGCCTTGAGCCCGAACTTCGCCAGCAGGGTCCGTACGTCGGCCGGCGCGAGGTCGGGCACCGCGGCCTCGAACGCGTCGCCGAGCGTGGCGTCCTCGGGCAGCACGGCCCGGGCCTGGTCGATCTGCCCCACGGCGAGGGAGGCGCCGCGGGACGCGCGCCCGCTGTCGGGTGACACCTGCCCGAGCAGCAGCCCCAGCAGGGTGGTCTTGCCGGCCCCGTTGGGCCCGGTGATGCCGATCCGGTCGCCGGCGCTGACCTGCACCGAGACCGGCCCGAGCACGAAGTCGCCGCGTCGCACCACGGTCTGGTCCAAGGTGGCGACCACCGTGCTGGAGCGAGGCGCCGCGGCGATGTCGAAGCGCAGCTCCCACTCCTTGCGCGGCTCCTCGACCTCCTCCAGCCGGGAGATGCGCGACTCCATCTGCCGCACCTTCTGGGCCTGCTTCTCCGACGACTCGCTCTGGGCTCGCCGCCGGATCTTGTCGTTGTCCGGGCTCTTCTTCATGGCGTTGCGCACGCCTTGGGAGCTCCACTCGCGCTGCGTGCGAGCCCGCGCCACGAGGTCGGCCTTGGTCCCGGCGAACTGCTCGTAGGCCTCGCGCGCGTGGCGGCGTACGACGTCGCGCTCCTCGAGGAACGCGTCGTAGCCGCCGTCGTAGACCCGCACCTGCTGCTGGGCGAGGTCGAGCTCGACGACGCGGGTGACGCACCGGGCGAGGAACTCCCGGTCGTGGGAGACCAGGACGATCCCGGCGCGCATCCCCGTGACCAGCCGCTCCAGCCGCTCGAGTCCGTCCAGGTCCAGGTCGTTGGTCGGCTCGTCCAGCAGCACGACGTCGAACCGGCTCAGCAGCAGCGCCGCCAGGCCGACCCGGGCCGCCTGACCGCCGGACAGCGAGGTCATGAGCGCCTCGGTCCCGACGTCGAGACGCAGGTCGCCCAGCACGGCCGGGATCCGCTCCTCGAGGTCGGGGGCGCCCGAGGCGAGCCAGTGATCCAGCGCCACGGCGTAGGCGTCGTCGGCGCCGGGCTCGCCCGACCCGAGCGCCGCCGCGGTGGCCTCCATCGTCTCGGCGGCCGGGGCGGCTCCGGTCCGACGCGCCAGATACTCGCCGACCGTCTCCCCGGGCACCCGCTCGTGCTCCTGGGGGAGCCAGCCGACGAAGGCGTCCGACGGTGCCGTGGACACGGTGCCGGCCAGTGGTGTGGCCTGGCCGGCAAGGAGTCGCAGCAGGGTGGTCTTCCCTGCTCCGTTGGCCCCTACGACCCCGACCACGTCACCGGGGGCGACGGTGAGGTCGAGGCCCTCGAAGAGGGTCCGGTGCGCGTGCCCCCCGGACAGGGCCTTGGCGACCAGGGTGGCACTCACCTCCTGATCGTAGGGCGGTGACGCACGGGGGCGACCGCGGGCCTAGTGCGGGCCCGCGGGGGCCGGGGGGGGGGGGGGGAGCGGCAGGGGGCCGGGGGGGCACTCCCCACCGGCTGGTTGGGCGGTGACGCACGGGGGCGACCGCGGGCCTAGTGCGGGCCCGCGGTCGCCGGTGGTGGGGTCAGGAGCGGCAGAGCGCCGTGTCGACCATGCCGCTGACGTCGCCCACCATCTCCAGGGTGGTCGGGAGTCCGTTGACCGCCACGACCGCCCAGCGGCCGTCGCTGGTCACCAGGTTGCGCGTCTGGAAGCCCTGGATGTCGCCCCCATGGCCCCAGCCGAGACCACCGCAGCTCAGGCGGTGGGAGGCCAGGCCCAGCCCGTAGCGCCAGCCGGGCTTGGCGTCGAACCTCGGTGCGCGGACGGTCTGCTTCATCTCCTGCAGCTGGGTGGGCGGCAGCAGGGCGCCGCTCATGAGCTTCTGCATGAAGCGGCCGATGTCCTGCGGCGTCCCGATGAGCTGGCCGGCCGACCAGCCCATGGACGGGTCGAGCCGGGTCGAGTCGCGCCAGGCGCCGCCCGGCCCGTCGGCGAGGTACCCGCGCGGGTGGACGCCGCGGATCCGCTGGACCCCGGGTGTCGGCCAGTAGGTGTCCTTCAGCCCGATCGGCTTGATGATCCGCTGGGTCACGAGCTCGCTGATGGGTCGTCCGGTCACGCGCTGTGCGAGCAGGCCCAGGAGGATGTAGTTGGTGTTGCTGTAGGACCACCGGGTCCCGGGCTTGAAGACGCGGCGCTCCGCGAGCGCGGCGTCGACGAGCTCGTGGGGCTCGTAGTAGGTGTGGGAGAGCTTGCGCAGGGTGCCGGCGGCCTCGAGGAGCTGGTGGTCGTAGTCCGGCAGTCCGCTGGTCTGCTGGAGCAGCTGCCGCACGGTGATCTTGCGTCCGTCATTGCCGTTGCGCCGGACCAGACCCGGCAGGTAGCGCTCGACCCGGGCATCCAGGTCGACCAGTCCCTCAGCGGCGAGCTGCAGCACGACCGTCGCGGTGAACATCTTGGCGTTGCTGCCGATCCGAACGACGGGCCGGCGCGGGATCGGCGCCTCCGTGGTCAGGTCGCCGGCACCGGCGCGGTAGGTGCGTACCTTGCCGTCACGCCCCTTGACCACGACCATGGCCCCCGGGAATCCGGAGCGCGAGACGAGGCGGTCCAGGTGGCGCTGGATCACGGCGTCGGCTGCCCGCTGCTTGGCTCGCGGAGTGCCTGCCTGCCGGGTGTCGGCCTGCTGGGTGTCGGGGGCCGGCGCGGGGGCCGCGGAGCCGACGCCCGGCGCGAGGGCGCCGAAGGACAGGCTCGCGGCCAGCACGGCCAGTCCGAGGCGGGGGAGGATCGACTTCATCGAGATCACATCCAAAGGTGTGGGAGAGGTGGTGCCTCCCACGTTGCCGCTGCCGCGGCCGTCTTCCCATCCAGCGTGCCCCCCGGTTGGGGGTGGAGCTGGCTCCACCCCGCGGAGTCGGCGACCCGAGGTTTGCCAGCGCGCGAGTCTGAGGGATGCTGTCCTCCCGCGAGCAGCGGGGCAGGGCGTCCACGGGAGCTGACGAGTGACCTTTCTGGTGATCGGGTTGGTCGGCCTCGTCGTGCTCGGAATCTCCCTGGTCGTCGGAGACCTCTTCGACGGCGCCTTCGACGCGCTGGCGGGCGACGTCTTCTCCAGCGCCGTCCTCGGCGCCTTCGTCGCGGCCACCGGCTTCGGCGGCGCCGCCGCCGACGCGGCCGGGATGCCCACGCCCCTCGCGGTCTCGATCGGGCTGGTGGCCGGCGTTGGCTTCGGCTGGTTCGCCTACTGGCTCACCCGGCTGATCCGCGACGGCGGCAGCGACGCCACGATCACCATCGACGACACGATCGGGCGCGACGGCAAGGTCGTCACCGGCATCCCCGCCGACGGCTTCGGCGTCGTCAACATCCTCGTCGGCGGTCATACCCTGCGTCTGAACGCCCGTTGCGACCAACCGCTCGACCCCGGCACCGAGGTCCATGTGACCAGCGTGCTCTCGCCCACCGCCGTCACCGTGGCGCCGGTCTGGCAGCCCCTCGGCTGACCTCGAAAGGTAGAAATGAACATGGACCTCTGGATCCCCGTCGGCGGCCTCGTCCTCCTGGTCGTGCTGCTTGTTCTGCTCGTCACGAGCCGCTACAAGGTGGCCGGGCCCAACCAGGCGTTCATCGTCACCGGCCGCAAGGGCAAGGCGGTCCTCAACCCCGAGACCGGGGCGCTCACGACCGACCTGTCCGGCCAGAAGGTCATCCTCGGTGGCGGCACGTTCGTCATCCCGTTCGTGCAGAAGCTCGCGACCCTCGATCTCTCCTCGCGCCGGATCTCGGTGCAGATCCGGGGGGCCGTGTCCGGCCAGGGGATCAAGCTCAACGTCGAGGGGGTCGCGATCGTCAAGGTCGGCGGCAACGCGGACCAGATCCGGCTGGCCGCGCAGCGCTTCCTCAGCCAGCAGCAGGACGTCGAGGCGTTCACCCAGGAGGTCCTCGCCGGCGCGCTGCGCTCGATCGTCGGTGGCCTCACCGTCGAGCAGATCATCCGCGACCGGGCGGCGTTCGCGCAGCGCGTGGCCGACGAGTCTGAGAACTCCCTGACCGGACAGGGCCTGATCCTCGACACCTTCCAGATCCAGGACGTCACCGACGACGGCAGCTACCTCGCCGACCTCGGCCGGCCGGAGGCGGCGCGGGTGAGCCAGGCCGCCCGCATCGCCGAGGCCAACGCGCGCCAGGCGGCCGAGCAGGCGTCGATCGCCGCCGAGCAGGAGATCGCGATCGCCCAGCGGGCGCTGGCCCTCAAGCAGTCCGAGATCAAGGCCGAGACCGACGCGGCCGCGGCGACCGCGTCCGCGGCCGGGCCGCTCGCCCAGGCCGATCGCGACCAGGCGATCCTGCTCGAGCAGGAGAAGGTCGCCGTTCGTCAGGCCGCCCTGACGGAGCGTCAGCTCGAGACCGAGGTGCGCAAGCCGGCCGACGCCGCGCGCTACAAGGTGGAGCAGGAGGCCGAGGCCAACCGGTCCGCCGAGATCGCCCGCGCCGAGGCCGGACGGGCCGCCACGATCGCCGCCGCCGAGGCGACCGCCGAGCAGACCCGCCTCAGCGGTGAGGCCGAGAAGTCGCGTCGCTCCGCCCTCGCCGAGGCCGAGGCCATCGAGGGCGCCAAGCGCGGTGAGGCCGAGAAGGCCCGCCGTACGGCGGAGGCCGACGCGACCCGTGCCGAGGGTGAGGCCACCGCGGCCGCGACCCTGGCGGTCGGCCAGGCGGAGGCCGAGGCGATGGACAAGCGGGCCGAGGCGTTCGCCCACTACAACGACGCCGCCGTGCTCCAGATGCTGATCGAGGTGCTGCCGCAGATCGCCCGCGAGGTGGCCGCGCCCATCGCCGCCATCGACCAGCTCACCGTGATCTCCTCCGACGGCGCCGGCGCGCTGCCCCGCCAGGTCAACGACAACGTGGTGCAGACGCTGAACATGCTCAAGACCTCGACCGGGCTCGACCTCGAGGCCCTGATCAAGAAGTCGATCAGCAAGGCCGCCGAGGGCAGCGGCCTGGAGGTCGACGGGGCCGTGTCGGAGGCGCGCTAGCCACGCGGACAGCGCACCCGGCGCAGCCGGTGGCCGACCGCGGCGACGTAGAAGAGACCTCCGAGCCCGAGTCCGGCCGCTGCGGTCAGCAGCGGTACGTCGGCGTCCGCGAGGTCGCGTAGGTCCTGCGCCCGCCACAGCCAGGCGTAGCCCGCGCCCAGCACCGGCACCCAGTACCAGCCGCCGAGCGCCGCGGCGGCCACGGCGCTGCCGGCCAGGAACAGCACGACCACACCGGCGCGCTCGAGCGTCCACGCCGTCAGCGCCAAGGAGGCGAGGACGACGGCTCCGGCGCACTGCACCGCGGCGTAGCGCAGCAGGAGCAGCAGTGCGAGCGGACGGGTGGACCGCAGCGTCAGCTCGGGCGTCTGGTCGACGAGCGGTGCGGCCAGCAGCATCCCGGCGGCGGGAGGCACCAGGTCGAGCGTCGAGATGGCCGCCTCAAAGGACGGCAGCCCGACGTACGTGGCGGCCGCGAGCTGGACTGCGGCGGATAGCAGGGCCGCGAACAGCAGCGTGCGCGAGACGCCCCATGCCCGCAGCACCGCACGGACCCTAGACACCGGCGGGCAGCCGGAGCGCCTCGAGGTCGCACCGGCGCAACCGGTCGTAGGTGCTGACGACCCAGGAGCGCTGCTCGTCCAGCCCGGCGCCCAGCCAGGCCCCGTCGACGTCGTCGCGATCGGGCTGGAGCAGCCCGGCGCGCATCAGCAGCCAGCGCGCGAGCAGCCGTCGTGCGTCGAAGGACGCCTCGGGTGGCGGGATGTCGGCGCTGTAGGCGGCGCAGTCCGCCGGGGTGGCCAGCGACCTGGCGGCACTCTCGTCACTGACGGTGTCCGCGAGCTCCTCGTCGAGCAGGGACAGCACGCCGTGCGCCGGGTCGCGATCCCGGGCGGCCTCGGGCTGGACGAAGCGTGGTGGCAGGTCGAGACCCAGGTCGGTGAGCGCCTCCGCCTGCCGCTCCATCCGGGCGGCCAGGTCGTCGAGCGGGCGGGTCGTCTCTCGCGCCAGGCACACCCGGACGGTGGTGCCGCCGCACACCAGCTCCGGGTCGGCCACGGGCCGCGTGAACTCGTGCAGGCCGGCTCCCATCGCGACGTAACAGCCGGCGCCGCCGAGCACGCAGGCGGCCACCACCGCGCGGGGGAGCGGTGCGCCGCCCACGGCGGTGCGGTTGGACAGCAGGAGCAGCGCCGCGGCGGCACCGAGGGCGGCTCCGGCCTGGAGCGAGTACGTCGAGGCGTCGAACGTCTCCCCGGCGTAGGTGCCGGTGATGGCGCCCACCCGGAAGATGTCCGCGATGACGCCGACCGCGCCGAGCACGCCGAGGCCAAAGGTCGCCACGGTGGCGAGAGGGGCGAGCCACCGGCGTCGCCCGGCCGCCCCGAGCAGGACGCCGAGCGCCACCTGCGCGGCGAGGACGCACAGCGCCGGCACGACCACCCAGGCGGTCGCGGGGTAGGGCGCGCTGCCGGCGAGCCCGGCCGCCGTCGTGGTGGCGAGGGTGATCGTGAGCAGTGCCGCGGCCGCCAGGGACCAGGTCGAGAGTGCGGGGCGCAGCCACGGCCACCAGGGGCGCGGGCCGGTCGCCACGAGCCGCTCGGCGCCCGACGCGGCGAACCGCGCGTAGGCGGCGCAGGCGATCCCGGACGCTGCAGGCCCGATGAGGGTCAGGCTGAACAGGCCGGCGCCGAGCGCCATCTTCCAGGAGCCCAGCCAGTCGGCGCCGCGGCTCAGGGTGGGCACGAGTCCGACGGCGACGAGCCCCGCGAGCAGAACCACCGCGACCCGCCGGCCACCCAGCCAGGTGAGCCGCCCGCTCACGTCCGCTCCCGGGCGACCGTGCTGAGGAACGCGAGCTCGGCTGAGCGGTCGGGGCCGCCGCGCTCCTCCACGAATCTCGCGGTGTCGCCGTGGTGCACCACCCGCCCGGCGTCGAGCACGACGATGCGGGTGGACATCCGCTCCACGTCCTCCATCACGTGGCTGCTGAGCACCGTGACGGTCGCACCGGGCAGATCCATGAGCAGCCGGCGAAGGTGGGCGCGCTGCTCGGGGTCCAGGCCCGTGGTCGGCTCGTCCAGGAGCAGCACTTGGGGCGCGGTCACCAGCGCGGTGGCCAGGACCAGACGTCGTCGCATGCCCCCGGAGAGCCGCCCGACCCGCTCCCGCCGGCGCTGCTGGAGCCCCACCAGCTCCAGCAGCTCCGGCTCGCGGGCGCCGGCCACACGTCTCGGGACGCCGCGCAGCCAGCTCACGTAGGACAGGGCCTCGGCCACCCGCAGCTCGCGCGGGAGGTCGAGCTCCTGGGGCATCAGGCCGATCCGGGCCACCAGCTCGCGCCGGTGACGGCCGTAGACGTCCACCCCGTCGAGGGTGACGGTTCCGCCCTGCGGCCGCCGGGCACCGGCCAAGGCGAGCAGCAGCGTGGTCTTGCCCGCGCCGTTGACGCCCACCAGGCCGGTGACTCCGGAGCCGAGGCTCAGCTCGTCGATGTCGACGACGTCGGCGCTCGACGGCGGGTAGCGACAGGCCAGCTGCCGGGCGCGCAGGCCGGGCGCGCTCACAGGGCGAAGGTGAAGTACGGCCTCCGGCTGCACGCATCGGGACTCCACGCCTGGTCCTCGCAGACCTTCGAGTGGACCCGGCCCTGGCTGGCGTCGTTGTGCTCGGAGTAGTCGTCCTTGTCGTACTGGTCGACCCAGTCGCCCGAGCTGTTGCGGGGGCTCTGGTCGCTGCTGCCGTGGCCGCTCCAGGACTCCCCGCCCTGGCCGGGCTCGCGGTAGGTGTAGCCGGTCTCGGTGTAGACCTTGTCGCCTCCGCTGCGCGGGTCGCGGTAGTAGGTGTGGTTCTTGAGGAACCCGTCCTTGGTGTACGACGTCCCGTAGGCCAGCGCCTGGGCGACGTCGTCCTCCCAGGCCTTCAGCGGCTTGGACCGGGAGTGCCAGTCGTACGAGGCGGCGTGCGCGGCCGGTGCCGAGCTCACGACCAGGGCGCTCAGGAGCCCGGCGGCGATGAGCGGTCGGTCGAGCCTCGCGAGGGGGTGCTTCATCGGTGGTACCTGCTTTCCGAGTAGGGGTGTTCGGGCGGTGCGTCGAAGAGGAGCTCGAGGGGGACGTCGAGCGCGCTGGCGATGCGCTCGGCCAGGTCGGGCGTGCAGGTCGTCTTGTGACCGGTCACCAGGTGGCCGACCATCGACTTGCTGCACCCGCACTGGCGAGCCAGATCGGCAAGCGAGAGACCGCGGCGTCTGATCGTCGCGGCGAGCATCTCCGGCGAGCCGAGCTGCATGTCACTGTCCTCCGCAGGGGGCCTCTGTGGGTGCTCGAATGGTGACCCGCCACGAGGACACTGTCAATCGTCTGTAGATCGATGGTCTACTGCAGGTAGACGATCATTGCTGATGACGGGCGAGTTCAGCCGCGACAAGCGGTCCCTCGGGCACAATCGGCGGTAGACGCTTTTCCTCAGCCCGCCACCGGAAGGGGTGCTCGCGACCGTGCCCGCCACGTTTTGGGAGCTGTTGCAGCACTACTGCGACGACACGGGCGCCACCGAGGCCGCGGTGCAGCGCAAGGCGCGACTCAACCACGGGACGTTCACGGCGTGGCGGGCCCGCGGGGTCCCGGCGCTGCCGCGGGTCGACGTCGTCGTCGCCCTGGCCGACACCCTGCGGGTCGACTACGAGGACCTCGTACGGGCCCTGCTGGTGAGCGCCGAGTACCTCCCGGCCGAGGTCGCCCGCGCGCGGGCGAGCGGCCCGGTGAGCGACCGGGCGGAGGCGCCGACCGCGGCACGGGCGGGCACCTCCCGTGGGCGCCGGCTGCGCGAGGAGCAGGACGACGCGGCCACCCGGCCCACGCAGGACCGCACCGAGGCCTGAGACGTGTCGGTGGGCCTCGCTACGGTCGCGGGGCATGGCGGACAGGTGGCATCCGTGGCGGGCAGTGGCCCGGCACTCGGACGTGACCGTGGTCTACGACGATCCGGGCGAGGGGAACGTCGGCCTCGTCGACCTTCGGACCCGGGTGATCACGCTGTGTCCCAGCCTGCTCCAGGACGAGCGGCGCTCCACGCTCACCCACGAGCTCGTGCACCTGGAGCGAGGGACGCCGTGCGGGCCGGGGGACCCCGAGGAGCGTGAGGTCGAGCGGCTCGCCGCGGTGCGGATCATCACCCTGCCGGACCTGGTCGAGGCGCTGAAGTGGAGCGACCACCTCGACGAGCAGGCCGTCGAGCTCTGGGTCGACGAGGACACCGTACGGGTGCGACTGCGGCACCTCACCGAGCCTGAGCGCCGCGAGCTCAGTCGTGCCCGGGCGGCCCGCGACGGCCTCGAGGACCCGGCGCAGGCCTACCCTGAGGAGCCATGACCGACCATATGCCCGGGGTGCCGGGGGTGCCGGGGGTGCCGGGGGTGCCGGGGGTGCCCGGGTCCCGGCCCTACCTCGCGGCCCAGCGCGCCGACCTGCTCCGCTTCGCCCGCGGCTCCCGGGTCGGCCGCGGCTTCGGCTACCTCGACGGCGACGGGGCGGTGGACCCCGAGCGACCGGTCGAGCTCTGGATCACCTGCCGCATGACCCACGTGTTCGCGCTGGCGCTGCTCGCTGCGGAGTCGCCTGCGCCTGGCGGGCCGGACCCAGACGAGCTGCGATCGCTGAGCCAGCATGGTGTCGACGCACTGCGCTCCGGCCTCGCCGACCACGAGCACGGCGGATGGTTCGCCGCCGTCGGGCAGGGCGGGGAGGACGAGGTGGTCGACGCGAGCAAGCAGGCCTACGGCCACGCGTTCGTCGTTCTGGCCGCGAGCTCGGCCGCCGTGGCCGGCATCGCCGGCGCCGACGAGCTCCTGCGCGACGCGCTGGACTGCCTGGACCGGCGGTTCTGGCACGAGGAGGACGGGCTGGTGGTCGACCGGTGGGACCGCGCCTGGACCGAGCTCGACCCCTACCGCGGGGTCAATGCCAACATGCACACCGTCGAGGCGCTGCTCGCCGCGGGCGACGTCACCGGCGAGGCCCGCTGGCACGAGCGCGCGGGCCGCATCTCGGCTCGCGTCGCCGGCTGGTCCGGTGCCAACCGCTGGCGCATCCCGGAGCACTTCGACACGCGCTGGCGCCCTCTGCTCGAGCACCACCGCGACGTCCCCGCGCACCCGTTCCAGCCCTATGGCGCCACCGTCGGCCATGGCCTGGAGTGGGCCCGGCTGATGGTGGCGGTCCAGGAGTCGCTGGGCGAGGCGGCCCCGGCGGGGCTGCTCGAGGCCGCGACGGCCCTCGCCGACCGTGCGGTTTCCGACGGGTGGGCCGCCGACGGGGCGGAGGGGTTCGTCTACACCACCGACTGGGAGGGGGTGCCCGTCGTGCACGCCCGCATGCACTGGGTGGCCGCCGAGGCCGTCAACACCGCGGAGGTGCTGCACCGGGTCACCGGCGAGCAGCGCTGGGCCGACCGGTCGCGCAGCTGGTGGGCGCACATCGACCGGTGCCTGGTCGACCGCCGACGGGGGTCCTGGATCCACGAGCTGGACGGGGCCAACCGCCCCTCCGGCGAGACCTGGCCGGGCAAGCCGGACGTCTACCACGCCTACCAGGCGGCGCTGCTGCCGACGCTGCCGGTCACGCCGTCGTTCGCGGCGGCGCTCGCCGCTAGCCTCGGCGCGTGAAACGACGCCAGCGGTGGGCCAACTCCTGCGTGCACGCCGTGTGGCAGCGGGTGCAGCGGACCGGAGAGATCGTCCCCGGCACCCGTGCCGCCGAGGAGTTCGGCCGCCTGGGTGAGGGCAGCAGCATCGGCTTCCCGGCGGCCACCCTGATGGGGGTGCGTTCGATCCACATCGGCGAGCGCACGCTGATCGGACGCCACGTGACGTTGTCGGTGGGCTACGGACCCGGCGACAGCGCCCTGCCGGAGCGCGGCCTGGTCCTCGGCGACCGGTGCGTGGTCGGGGCCCGCACGAGCCTCACCGCGCACAGCTCGATCCTCGTCGAGGACGACGTGTGGTTCGGGCAGGACGTCTTCGTCTCCGACGCCAGCCACGGCTACCAGGAGCTGGGCGTGCCGATCGGGCGACAGCTGGGTGCGCACCAGCCGGTGGTCGTCGGGGCGGGGTCCTGGATCGGCCACGGCGCGATCATCCTGCCGGGGTCGGTCATCGGCCGCAACGTCGTCGTCGCGGCCGGCTCCGTCGTGCGCGGCACGATCGAGGACCACGCGGTGGTCGGCGGTTCCCCGGTGCGCGTGCTGCGCCGCTACGAGGCCGGCGTCGGCTGGCTGACGGCCGGCGGCGATGTCCGCCCCGTGAGGCACCCGCTCGTGCCCACGGTGCCGATATTGCCGATCGTCGCTGGCGAGGCTCACCCCGCCGGGTGAGATCGCGTCCAAAACGGAAACATCCGGCGTGCGGCGTGACAGGCTGGGCGCCTACAGCAGGTCGGCTCGCCCATACGCGTCGGGGGTGTCGGCCTTGAGACGAGGTACGCACATGGGCGAGCAGCCCGACGGCTCTGAGATGCCGAGCCCCCTGGACGTCGGCGTCGAGGAGCATGGCCGGCACCGTGTCGTGGTGCTGCGTGGCGAGGTGGACATGGCCTCGGTCGGCGCGGTCCGCACCTGCCTGCGCGAGCTGCTGCTGGCCGGGCACACCGAGGTGCTGGTGGATCTGCACAACGTCACCTTCATGGACTCCACCGGCTTGGGCGTCCTGGTGGCGGCCCGCAAGCAGGCGCGGGTCTTCCGTGGCTCCCTGGGCCTGGTCGCGCCGAGCCCGCCGGTGGCACGCGTGCTGTCCCTCACCTCGCTCGACCGCGTCTTCCCGTGCTTCGGCTCGCTCGACGAGGCGCTGGCCACCGAGCCGTCCGCCTCCTAGCGCCGCCTTCTCAGCCGGCCGCGACGGCCTCGCGCATCGCCTCGGCGCCGAGCTCCGCGCCGTACGCCGGCTTGTCGCGGTCGAAGCGGCGGCCCTCGGCCAGCGGCCCGGCGTCGACGACGTCGAAGCCCAGGTCGTCGACCAGCGAGGCCACGACCCGCTTCGCCTCGGCGTCGTCACCCGCGATCGGGACCGCCCGACGATCCGGGTCGCCGGCGGGCCTGGCCGCCGAGACGATGTGCGCGGCCTGGATGGCGTTGAACGCCTTGACGACGCGCGAGTCCGGTAGGTGCGCGGCGAGCAGCTCGGTGGGGCTGGTGCGGCCCTCGTCGACCTCGGGGAACCGTCCGTCACGCTCGTAGTAGTAGTTGTTGGTGTCGATGACCACCTTGCCCGCCAACGGCGCGACCGGCACCTGCCGGTAGCTCTTGAAGGGGATCGTCACCACGACCAGATCGCCCTCGCTCGCCGCCTCCTCCGCGGTGCCGGCCCGTGCCCGATCGCCGATCTCTGCCACCAGGTCGGTGAGCGTCTCCGGACCGCGTGAGTTGGAGAGCACGACGTCGTAGCCGTGCGCCACCGCCTGACGCGCGAGGGCCGTGCCGATGTGTCCGCTGCCGATGAGTCCGATGGTGGTCATGCCGGTCTCAACCGAGGGGGCCGCCAGGACCTTCCCGGGCCCGCGGACCGATCGGCCGGTCCCCAGCGCGTCACCTCATCCGTGCGGGGGTTCCGTGCCGGGCGTGGATCGAGGAGACTGGGGCCGGCCACGGACCCATGTGGCGGGGACAGGACGGGAAGGGTGGCTCTGCGCAGGTGACGATGCCGCTGACGCCCCCCGGCGACCACACCCCTGCCTACGCCCCCACCGACCTCACGACCTGCGACACCGAGCCGATCCACGTACCCGGGGCGATCCAGCCGCACGGCGTGCTGCTGGCGCTCACCGAGGACGCCGCCGAGGTCGTCATGGCGTCGGTGAACGCCGCTGCCATGCTCGGGATCGCCGCCGACGACGTCGTGGGTCGGCCGCTGGCCGACGTGTTGGGCCCGGAGGCTGCTGCGCAGGTGGAGCGTCGCGTCGTGGACGGCCTCCCTGTAGAGCCGCTGCTCGTGCGCCTCGAGCAGGTGGTTTCGGGCGAGCTCGCGGGCCGGGAGTGCGACCTTCGGGTGCACCGCTCCGGCTCGCGCACGGTCGTCGAGGTCGAGGCCCTGGAGCACACCCGCGCGACGCCGATGACCTACCAGTCCGCGCGCAGCGCGATGTCGCGGCTCAGCGGCACGACCACGGTGACGGCCCTGACCGACCAGATCGCCCGCGAGGTCCGGGCCCTCACCGGGTTCGATCGGGTGATGGTCTACCGCTTCGACGAGGAGTGGAACGGCGAGGTGGTCGCCGAGGACCGGCGGCCCGATCTCAACCCGTTCCTCGGACTGCACTACCCGGCCAGCGACATCCCGGCCCAGGCCCGCCGCCTCTACACGGTCAACTGGCTTCGGCTGATCGCCGACATCTCCTACGTGCCGGTGCCGCTGACCCCGGTCCTCGACCCCGCCACTGGCACGCCACTCGACCTCTCGCACTCGTCGCTGCGCAGCGTCTCGCCCATGCACGTCGAGTACCTCTCGCACATGGGGGTAACCGCCTCGATGTCGGTGTCACTGGTGGTCGACGGCGAGCTCTGGGGACTCGTGGCCTGCCACCACTACTCGGGACCGCACCGCCCGCCACTCGACGCCAGGTCGGCCTCGGAGTTCCTGGCGCACGTCGCGTCGCCGATGATCGCCGACCGCGAGCGCGCCGACGACCGCGAGGCGGCGCTGGCCACGCAGGCCCTCCTCGCCGAGATCACCGCACGTGTCTCGGCGAGCCCGGAGCCGCCGCTGGACGCGATGCTCGCCGACCCCGCGCTGCTCGCGCTGATGAACGCCACGGGGCTGGCCATGAACTTCGACGGCAGCGTGCGCACCCTGGGCAAGGTCCCCGACGTGGCGTCCCTGCGGCGCATGGCAGACCTCACCGACCACCCCGAACGCTACGCGATCCAGACCAGCCACCTCGCAGGTCTCGACCCGGCCTTCGCCGAGCTCGCCCCCGTCGCGTCCGGCGTACTCCGCATCGGGGCGTCGCCCGAGCGGTGGCTGATGTGGCTGCGCCCCGAGCTCGAGCAGGTCGTCGACTGGGGCGGCGACCCGACCAACAAGCAGCTCGCGGCGGCCGAGGGGCCGCATGTGCGGCTGAGCCCCCGGCGCTCCTTCGAGCAGTGGCGCCAGGTCGTGCGCGGCCAGAGCCAGGTCTGGGCGCCCTGGGAGGTCGAGGCCGCCGACGTGCTCGGGCGGCACATCAACGGGCTGCTCCTCCTACGCTCGCGCGAGCAGATCGCCCTCGCGGAGTCGCTGCAGCGCCAGGTCGTGCTCGACCGCGCGCCGGACTTCGACGGGGTGGAGCTGGTGGCGAGCTACGAGCCGGCCTCCAGCAACCAGCTGGGCGGCGACTGGTGGGACGCCTTCGAGCTGGCGCCCGGGCGGCTGGCGCTGGTGATCGGCGACGTCGCCGGCCACGGCGTGTCCGCCGCGTCGGCGATGACCCAGGTACGCACGGCCCTGCGCGCCTACCTGTTCGAGGGCCACTCGCCCGGTGTCTGTCTCGACCACCTCGACCATCTGATGGACGGGCTGCTCGACGTGCGCGTCGCCACCGCCGTCGTGGCGGTGCTGGACGTGGCCAGCGGCGAGGTGGAGATCGCCAACGCCGGGCATCCGCCGCCGCTGCTCGCCGCGCCGGGCAGCGCCGTCGAGCTCGCGGGCGAGGTGCGGCCGCTGCTCGGGGTGGGGGAGGGGCGGGCCGAGCCGGTCCACCTGGTGCTGCCGGTGGGCTCGACGCTGCTGCTCTACACCGACGGTCTCATCGAGCGTCGGGGCTCTGACATGGCCGAGCGCACCGGTCGGCTGCACGCGATCACCTCCGCCACGACCGCCGACGAGCCGCTCGAGGCGCTGCTCGCACGGGTCCTCGCCATGCAGGGCGACAGCGAGGCCGACGACACCACCGTGCTGGCCGTGCGCCGCACCTGATCAGCCCCGCCGGCCGACCACGGCGCAGCCGTCGAGGTCGTCGTCGACGTGGATGCGCGGCTCGAGCCCGGCGGCGGCCACCAAGGCGGCCGTGGCGGGCGCCTGGTCGCGACCGGTCTCGACGAGCAGCAGACCCCCGGGCCCCAGCCAGTCCGGGGCGGCAGCGAGCAGGCGGCGCTGGACGTCGAGACCGTCGGGCCCTCCGTCGAGGGCGAGCCAGGGCTCGTGGTCGCGGGCCTCGGGCGGCATCGAGGCGATCGCCTCGGTCGGAACGTACGGGGCATTGGCGATGAGGATCTCGGCGCGGCCGCGGATGCGGACGGGCAGCGCCTCGAACAGGTCGCCGGTGTGGACCCGCTCGGGCGGGAGGTTGCGGCGCGCGCACGCTACCGCCGCGGGGTCGAGGTCGGCGGCGTGCAGGTCCAGGCCGGGCTCGCGGGCCAGCAGCGCGGCACCCAGGGCGCCGGTGCCGCAGCAGAGGTCCACCACCACGGCACCGTGACGCAGCCGGGCCGCGGCCAGCCGGACCAGCAGCATGCTGCGCTGACGGGGCACGAAGACGCCCGGCGCCACGGCGTACCGCCGCCCGTCGAACTCGGCCCAGCCCAGCACCTGCTCGAGCGGCCGTCCCGACACCCGAGCCCTCAGCATCCGCTCGAGGTCGGCATGGTCCGCGGCCTGCGCGGCCAGCAGCGCCGCCTCGTCCTCCGCGAAGACGCACCCGGCGGCCCGCAGCCGGACCGTGATGGCGTCGAGCGCGTCGTCCTGCACGCGGGCATCGTGCCACCCTCCCGCCCGATCCGCCGGACCAGTGCGGCAGGAACTAGAACGCGTTACTGTTTCGGCGTGACCCCGGACGTCTTCGGCCCCGCGCAGCTCGGGCCGGTCCGCCTGCGCAACCGCACGGTCAAGGCCGCGACGTTCGAGGGGCGATCGCCGCAGGGGCAGGTGAGTGCCGGGCTCGTCGACTACCACCTGGCCGTCGCGGAAGGCGGGATCGGGCTCACGACCGTCGCGTATCTCGCGGTGGCGCCCGAGGGCCGCACCCACGCCGAGCAGATCGTCGTGGGCCCCGACACGGCCGCCGGTCTGGCGCGGCTCTCGGACGCGATCCACGCCGCGGGCGCGGCGATCGCCGGGCAGGTCGGGCATGCCGGGCCCGTGGCCAATGGTCGGTCCAACGGGGTCAAGGCGATCAGCGCGAGCCGGATGCCGAGCCCGCTGTCGATGCAGATGGTCCGGGCTGCGACCGAGGCCGACCTGACCCGGCTCACCCGTGCGTACGTCGCCACGGCGCGGACCCTGGTGTCGGCCGGTTTCGACGTCCTCGAGCTGCACATGGCGCACAGCTACCTGATCTCCTCCTTCCTCGCCCCCGGGCTCAACCGCCGCAAGGACCGCTGGGGTGGCTCGCTGGAGAACCGCGCCCGCCTCGCGCGGCAGGTCGCGCGCGCCGTACGCGAGGAGGTCGGCGACGAGGTCGCGGTCACCGCGAAGGTGTCGCTGAGCGACGGCTTCAAGGGCGGCGTCACGACGGACGCCGGTCTCGAGCTGGCACGACTGCTGGAGGCCGACGGCCACCTGGACGCGCTCCAGCTGAGTGGCGGCAGCTCCCTGATGAACCCGATGTACCTCTTTCGCGGGGACGTGCCGCTCAGGGAGTTCGCGGCGTCGATGCCGTTGCCTGTCCGGCTGGGGATGCGCACCCCCTTGGGGCGCGGGTTCCTGAAGCACTACGACTTCCACGAGGCCTACTTCTGGGAGAAGGCGCTGCGCCTGCGCTCCGAGCTGTCGATGCCGTTGATGCTCCTCGGCGGGATCAACCGCCTGGACATGATGGAGCGCGCGATGGAGCACGGCTTCGACTTCGTCGCCATGGGCCGCGCCGTCCTGCGCGAGCCCGACCTCGTCAACCGGCTCCAAGCGGGACGGCAGCGCGCCGGGGTGTGCATTCACTGCAACCGCTGCATCCCCACCATCTACTCCGGCACCCGCTGCCCGGTGGTCGCGGGTGGGTGAGTGACAAGCCGAGGCCTTCCGCCAACCTAGAACGTGTTCTAGGTTGGCGGCATGCCTCAAGTGATCCCCGAGCGCCCGCTGCGCGTCGTCGTCTGGTCCACCGGCACCATCGGGCGGCACGCGATCGCCGGCGTCGACGCGCACCCCGACCTCGAGCTGGTCGGGGTGTGGGTGTCCAACCCCGCCAAGGACGGTCAGGACGCCGGAGTCCTCGCCGAGCTTGGCCGCGAGCTCGGGGTGGCGGCGACGAGGGACCGAGACGCGCTGCTCGCGCTGAGGCCGGACGCCATCGTGCACACCGCGATGGCCGACGATCGGGTCCTCGAGTGCATCGCGGACCTGGTCTCGTTCGTCGAGGCCGGGATCGACGTGGTCAGCAGCGGCCCGGTGCTCCTGCAGTGGCCGGAGGGGATCCTGCCGCCCGAGATGCTGACGCGCATCGACGACGCCTGTCGCGCCGGCGGCGCCAGCCTCCACGTCAACGGCATCGACCCCGGCTTCGCCAACGACGTGCTGCCGCTGGTGATGACCAGCCTGAGCCGGCGCATCGACGAGATCCGGGTCATGGAGATCTGCGACTACTCGACGTACTACCAGCCGGTGGTCATGGGCGACATGTTCGGCTTCGGACGGGCGATGGAGTCGCGGCCGCTGCTGTGGGAGCCGGGCATCCTCGCCATGGCCTGGGGCAGCGTCGTACGCCAGATCGCGGCCGGGCTCGGCGTCGTGCTCGACGAGCCGCTCACCGAGGAGGTCGACCGGCGGGCAGCCGAGGTCTTCACCCCCTCGGTCTCCGGCGACATCGAGGCCGGCACGATGGGCGCGGTCCGCTTCCAGCTCGTCGGCAAGGTCCACGGGAGCCCCCGGGTCGTGCTCGAGCACGTCACCCGGACCGCGCCGGACCAGGTGCCGGAGTGGGAGACGCCGCCCGCCGGCGCCGACGCGTGCTACCGGGTCAAGATCGCCGGCGAGCCGGTGATGCAGGTCGACTTCACCCATCGCGGTGAGCACGGCGACCACAACGTCTCCGGGATGGTCACCACCGCCCAGCGGCTCCTCAACGCACTGCCGGCGGTCGTGGCGGCCGAGCCCGGCCTGGTCACCGCGCTCGACCTGCCGCTCGTCACCGGCCGCGGCCTCGTCGCCCGATGAGCATCCTGGACCGCTTCGCCGTCACCGGCCAGGTCGCCATCGTCACCGGTGCCGGCCGCGGCCTCGGGGCGGGTACGGCGGTCGCACTCGCGGAGGCCGGCGCCGACGTGCTGATCTCCGCTCGCACCGAGAGGCAGCTCGGGCGCGTGGCCGAGCGGATCCGCGCCACCGGGCGCCGCGCGATCGTGGTCCCGGCCGACCTCAGCGACCTGGACGCGGTCGCCGGCCTCGCGCAGACGGCCTACGACGAGCTCGGGCGCCTCGACACGGTGGTCAACAACGTCGGCGGCACCTTCCCGACCGAGTTCCTCCAGACCAGCAACGAGCTCCTCAACGAGGCGTTCAGCTTCAACGTCACCACGGCGCACGCGCTGACCCGCGCGGCGGTCCCGCTCATGCTGAGGGACGACGAGCTGCCGAAGAGCGTCGTCACGATCAGCTCGATGATGGGCCGCACCGCCGACCGCGGCTTCCTGGCCTACGGCACCGCCAAGGCGGCGCTCGCCCACTGGACCAAGATGGCGGCCCAGGACCTCGCGCCGCGGATCAGGGTCAACGGCGTCTATGTCGGCTCGATCATGACCAGCGCGCTCGAGTACGTCGCCGGGCAACCCGAGCTGATGGAGCAGATGGAGACCAAGACGCCGCTGCGCCGGGTCGGCGAGCCGGAGGACATCGCGGCCGCGGTGCTCTACCTCAGCTCGCGCGCCGGCCAGTACGTCACGGGCAAGTTGCTCGAGGTCGACGGCGGCATCCAGCAGCCCACCCTCGACCTCGGGTTCCCCGACGTCGGGCAGTAGCGTCCGACCCGTGACCACGCACTCCGCACCTGGCCGCGACCCCGGCGTCAGCACGGCGTACGCCGTCTCCCCGGACTCCGGCGAGCACTGGACCGCGGAGGGTGCCTGGCGCGTGGCCGACGGCATCTTCCGGATCCCGCTGCCGCTGCCGATGGACGGCCTGCGCGCCATCAACGTCTACGTCATCGAGACCGACGACGGGCTGACCCTGGTCGACGGGGGCTGGGCCATCCCCGTCGCCCGGGAGCTGCTCGAGCGTTGCCTGAAGGACGTCGGCTACGGCTTCGGGGACCTGCGCCGCTTCCTGGTCACCCACGTGCACCGCGACCACTTCACGATGGCCACCGTGCTCGGCCAGGAGCTCGGCATCGACGTCGCCCTCGGCGCGGACGAGAAGCCGGCCCTGGACCTGCTCAACAACATCGAGGACCTGACCCGCAACCCGTTCGTCGACGTGCTGGTCTCGGCCGGGGCGCGCGAGGTCGCCGAGCAGTGGGTGCGGATGGACGATCACCGCGAGCCGCCGGACATGTCGATCTGGGCCTACCCCGGCACCTGGCTGGAGGGCGACCACGAGATCCCGGTCGGGCACCGCACCCTCGACGCGGTGCACACGCCCGGCCACACCCCGGGGCACTTCGTCTTCGCGGACCGCGCCGCGGGCCTGCTGTTCGCGGGCGACCACGTCCTGCCGACGATCACCCCGTCCATCGGGTTCACGATGCCGGCCACCGAGCAGCCGCTGGGCGACTTCATGGCATCGCTGACCAAGGTGCGGGGCCTGCCCGACCTCACGATCCTGCCGGCGCACGGCCCGGTCGCACCGTCCTCCCACGCCCGAGTCGACGAGCTGCTCGAGCACCACGAGCGCCGGCTGGCCGAGAGCCTGGCCCTCATGGGGGCCGCGACCGTCACCGCCCACGATGTCGCGCAGGGCCTGGGCTGGACCCGCCACGAGACACCGTTCGGCGAGCTCGACGTGTTCAGCCAGGGCATGGCCGCGATGGAGACCAAGGCCCACCTCGAGCTGCTGGTCGCACGCGGTCAGGCCGCGCGCGAGGAGACCCCCGAGGGCGTGCTGTTCCGCGCTCAGGAGGCCTGAGGACGCCGCATCGGCACGTGCGGGATGCCGTCCTCGATGAACTCCTCGCCGTCGGCGACGAAGCCGTGCGAGGCGTACCAGCCCGCCAGCGGGGCCTGGGCGTCGAGCACCAGGTCGCGGTCCGGGCAGACCGCCATGGTCGCCCGCATCAGCTCGTCGGCCAGGCCGCGGCCACGGGCGGCGCGGGCCAGGACCACCCGCCCGATCCGCCACTCGTGGGCGTCGTCGACCGCGCGCGCGTAGCCGAGCAGCTCGTCACCCTCGCGGAGCAGGACGTGGCGGGTGCCCGGCTCCAGGTCGCGCCCGTCCAGGTCGGGGAAGGGGCACTGCTGCTCGACGACGAAGACCTCCTGGCGCAGCCGCCAGACGGCGTACGCCGTGCGGGTGTCCAGGTCGTCGAAGCCGACCACCTCGGTCGTCAGTCCAGCCACTGGATCACCTGTCGTCGCGCGCGCCGCGCCTCCGGGATGAGCGGCAGCATCGGATAGACGTGGAGCAGCCCGGGCTCCTCGAGGTAGGTGAGGTCCCAGTCGCTCTCGGCCGCCCGCCGTGCGAGCAGCCGGCAGCCGGGGACCAGAAGGTCGCGGGTGCCGCAGAGCATCAGCGCCGGCGGCAGGCCGTCGAGCGGGGCGAGGGCGGGGGAGGCCTCGGGGCGGGTCAGCTGGTCAGCGCCCCCGGCCCACCACTCGGCGTAGGCCCGCAGCTTGCCGATGAACAGCCACGGATCCACGGCGTCCATCGCCTCGGTCTCCGCCGCCGTGCTGGTCGAGAGGTCGACCCACGGGGAGAACAGCACGATCCGCGCCGGCTGCGGGCCGCCGCGGTCGCGCAGGGTCTGGGCCACCGCCAGCGCGTAGCCACCGCCTGCCGAGTCGCCCAGCAGCACCACCGGCCCCTCCTCGGCCCAGCTCGCGACGTCGTCGGCCACGGCCTGGTGGGAGTCGTGCACGGTGTGCTCGGGGGTGAGGGGGTAGTCGGGGATGACGACGCGGGCGCGCAGCTGGGTGGCGAGCCGCACGGCGTAGCGCACCTGGAACGGGTCGACCGGTGCCATGAAGGCGCCGCCGTGCAGGTAGTAGAGCGTGACCTCCGGGTCGAAGTCGCGCGGTGTCACGGTGTAGGACGGGAAGTCGCCGCCCGCGCCGGGCAGGGTCTCGGTGCTGAGCGTGTAGCGGCGGTCGAAGCGCCAGACGGCCTTGGTGGGCAGCGCGCGGTCCAGCGTCGTGTGCCAGTGCTCGACCCGCGCCCGCTCCGAGGCGACGTTCTCCAGCTCCTTCGACCCCCGCAGACGCGGCAGTGCCCAGACCAGGAGCTGGTGGCGGCGGCTCGGCATGCGGCGAGCCTCGCACACGAGGGTGTCACAGACGAAGGGGCGCCGGTGTCTCGTGGCCAGACACCCACTCGAGAAGGAGCAGCCATGCCCAGCACGTTCCGCATCCCCAAGGCCACCATCTCCGGCCCCTACGGCAAGGCCCTGACCACCTATGCGCGCCGCACCTGGGGCCAGGTGCCCGACAACGCCTACGTCCTGTGGCACCACCGCAAGGTGGCCAAGGCGGTGTTCTCCTTCGAGAGCAAGGTGAGCAGGTGGGACCGGCTCGACGCGCACCTGAAGTCCTACGCCGAGCTCGCGAGCGCGGCGGTCATCGGCTGCTCGTGGTGCGTCGACTTCGGCTACTTCCTGGCCCACAACGACGGCCTGGACCTCGCCAAGCTCCGCGAGGTGCCCAGCTGGCGCGAGTCGACGGTCTTCACCGACGTCGAGCGCGACGTGCTCGAGTACGCCGAGGCGATGAGCGTCACCCCGCCCGCCGTCACCGACGAGCTGACGCAGCGGCTGCTCGACGCGCTCGGGGTCCCGGCGGTCGTGGAGCTGACCCAGATCGTCGCGCTGGAGAACATGCGCTCGCGCTTCAACGCCGCCGCCGGCCTCCAGAGCCAGGGCTACTCCGAGGTCTGCGAGGCGCCGATCGTCCTACCCTCGACCTCATGACCGGTACGACGGAGGAGTTCGTCGCCCACCGCAACCTGCTCTTCACCGTCGCCTACGAGATGCTGGGCTCGGCCGCCGACGCCGAGGACGTCCTGCAGGAGACGTGGCTGCGGTGGGCCGAGGTGGACCGGGACTCGGTGCGCGAGCCGCGCGCCTACCTCGTCCGGATCACCACCCGTCTCGCGCTCAACCGGCTGCGCACCGCGGCCCGGCGCCGGGAGACCTACGTCGGCCCGTGGCTCCCCGAGCCACTGCTGACGGTGCCCGACGTCGCCGAGGACGTCGAGCTGGCCGACAGCGTGTCCACGGCGATGCTGCTGGTCCTCGAGACGCTCACGCCGACCGAGCGCGCGGTGTTCGTGCTCCGCGAGGTCTTCGCGGTGGGCTACGACGAGATCGCCGCCGCCGTCGACCGGACCCCGGACGCCGTACGGCAGATCGCGCACCGCGCGCGCGGCCACGTCGAGGCGCGGCGGCCGCGGACCAGGGTGACGGCCGCCGAGCGGGACGCGGTGTTCGCGCGGTTCATCCAGGCCGCATCGACCGGTGACCTGCAGTCACTCATGGACGTGCTGGCGCCCGACGTCGTGCTCCTCACCGATGGTGGCGGGGTCACGAAGGCCGCCCTGAAGCCGATCCACGGCTCGGAGAAGGTGCTGCGGTTCCTGGCCGCCGTCGGCGCCGGCGGCGCGGCGGCCGTCGACGTGGTGCAGGTCAACGGCGGGCCGGCGCTGCGCATGTTCAACGAGACCGGCCTGGACACCCTCGGCACCTTCTTGATCGAGGACGGTCTGGTCACCGCGATCTACTTCGTCCGGAACCCGCACAAGCTGGCGCGGCTCGAGGAGGCGACCGCCCTCGAGCGGTGACAGGCGCTCCACGGCCACCCACCCGCAGCCGGGCCGCACGGGCGGCCAGCCGCCAACCGCGCTAGGGTGGCAGCACACGACAGGGGAGCAAGCGCGAGCTTGCTGAGAGTGCGGACCAGCCGCAGACCCTCGAACCTGCTCCGGTTAGTACCGGCGAAGGGAGTCACACATGAGGTCCTTTTCCGCTGTGCGCAGGGCGACCTGCCTGGCCGCGCTCGGGCTGACCGTCTCGCTGGCGGCCTCGGCCTGCTCGCTCATCGGGTCCGGCGACGACGACGAGACGCGTACCGAGGAGGCCGGGGGGGAGGTCGTCCTCGTCACCCACGAGTCCTTCTCGCTGCCCGACGAGGTGGTGGCGGCGTTCGAGGAGGAGTCCGGCTACGAGCTCGTCGTGCGGGCCGCGGGGGACGCCGGGGCGCTGACCAACAAGCTCGTCCTCACCCAGGGCAACCCCACCGGCGACGTGGCGTTCGGCGTCGACAACACCTTCGCGTCCCGGGCGCTCGAGGCCGATGTCTTCGAAGCGTCCGACGTCGACCTGCCCGCGAGTGCCGAGACCTACCTGCTCGAGGGCGACGAGGACCGCGCGCTCACGCCGGTCGACAACGCCAGCGTGTGCGTCAACGTCGACGACACCTGGTTCGCCCGCAAGGGGATCGCGCCGCCGCAGACGCTCGACGATCTCACCGACCCCGCCTACGCGGACCTCTTCGTCCTTCCCTCGGCGGCGACGAGCTCGGTCGGCCTGGCATTCCTGCTCACCACGATCGACGAGTACGGCGACGACTGGCCGGACTACTGGGCCGACCTCATGGCCAACGGCGCCAGGCTCACCAGTGGCTGGTCGGACGCCTACCAGACCGACTTCACCCAAGGCGGCGGCAAGGGAGACCGGCCGATCGTCCTGTCCTACGACTCCTCGCCGGCGTTCACCGTCGACGGCAAGGGCGGCACGACCACCAGCGCGCTGCTGGACACCTGCTTCCGCCAGGTCGAGTACGCCGGCGTGCTGGCCGGGGCCGCCAACCCCGCGGGCGCGCAGGCGCTGGTGCAGTTCCTGGTCGGCCCCGAGGTGCAGTCTGCGCTGCCCGACAGCATGTACGTGTTCCCCGTCGTCGACGGCACCGAGCTGCCCGCCGACTGGGCGAAGTTCGCCGAGCAGCCGGCCGACCCGCACGAGGTCGACCCCGCCGAGGTGGCCGACCAGCGCGACGAGTGGCTCACCGAGTGGCGCGACGTCACGAGCGGGTGAGCACGTCGGTCGGATCGTCACTCCGGTCGTGGGGACGCCCCGCGTCGCTGGTCGCCCTCGCGCTGCTGCCGGTCCTGGTGCTCGGCTGCTTCTTCGTGCTGCCGGTCAGCGGCATGGTCGCCCGGGGCTTCTGGCCCGACGGCGAGCTCGACGCCGGCGCGGTCCTGGACGTGCTGAGCCGGACCCGGACCGCCCAGGTGGTGTGGTTCACCGTCTGGACCGCCGCCCTGGCGACCCTGGTCTCGGTGCTGCTCGGGCTGCCGGCGGCGTACGCCCTGCACCGCCTGGACTTCCCGCTTCGGCGGGCCGTCCGCGCGGCGCTGCTGGTGCCGTTCGTGCTGCCGACCGTGGTGGTCGGCGTGGCGTTCCGCCAGCTGCTGGGGGACTCCGGACCGCTGGGCTTCCTCGGGCTCGACGGGACGCCGGTCGCGATCGTCGCCGGGCTGGTGTTCTTCAACGCGGCGGTGGTGATCCGCGCGGTCGGCGCCTCGTGGGAGTCGCTGGACTCCCGGCCCGCCGAGGCCGCGGCCGCGCTCGGCGCCAGCCCGCTCCAGGTCCTCCGCACGGTCACCCTCCCGGCGCTTCGCCCGGCCATCGTGTCCGCGGCGAGCGTGGTCTTCCTCTTCTGCGCCACGTCGTTCGGCGTGGTGCTGACGCTGGGCGGCACCGAGTACAGCTCGGTCGAGACCGAGATCTACCTGCTCACCACCAACTTCCTGGACCTGCCCGGCGCCGCCGCCCTCTCGATCGTCCAGCTGGTCGCCGTGGTGTCGCTGCTCGCGGTCGCGGCCCGGCTGCGCGCCACGCCGGACCCGACCGTCGTACGCGTGCCGCCCCGGCCGCGACGGCCCGGCCGCGGCGACCTCCCGGCAGCCGCGATGACGGCCCTGCTGCTCGTGCTCGTCGCCGCCCCTGTCGTCACGCTGGTGCTCGGCTCGCTGCGGGTGGACGACGCGTGGAGCCTGGCCAACTACCGGGCCCTCGACAGCGTCGGTGAGCAGCAGGCGCTGGTGGTCCCCGTCACCGAGGCCCTGGTCACCTCGCTGCGCACGGCGGTCGACGCGACCTGGATCTCGCTGCTGCTGGGGCTGCTCGTCGCGCTGGCGGTGACCCGGCGCTCCCGCTCACGCTCCGAGCGCCGGATCCGCGGCGTCCTCGACGGCTTCTTCATGCTGCCGCTGGGGGTGTCCGCGGCGACGCTGGGCTTCGGCTTCCTGATCACGCTGGACCGACCGCCCCTCGACCTGCGCGACTCCGCGCTGCTGGTGCCGGTGGCGCAGGCGCTGGTGGCGCTGCCCCTGGTGGTGCGCACGCTGGTGCCGGTGCTCGACGGCATCGACGACCGGCAGCGCCAGGCCGCGGCCTCCCTAGGAGCGGGTCCGCTGCGCACCTTGCTCACCGTGGACGCCCCGGCGCTGTGGCGCCCGCTGCTGGCGGCCGCGGGCTTCGCGTTCGCCGCCTCGCTGGGGGAGTTCGGGGCCACCGCCTTCCTCGCCCGCGACGAGTCCGCGACGCTGCCGGTGGTGATCTTCCGGCTCATCGGCCGCCCGGGTGAGATGAACTTCGGCATGGCCCTCGCCGCGTCCGTCGTCCTCGCCGCCACGACCGCGCTGGTGATGCTCGCCGTCGAGCGCCTGCGGGTCCCGTCCCTGGGAGCCATCTGATGAGCCTGTCCCTGTCCGGGGTGTCGGTCGACTACGACGGGGTGCCCGCCGTCGTCGACGTCGACCTCGAGCTGCCCGCCGGCCAGGTGCTGGCCGTGCTGGGGCCGTCCGGCTCCGGCAAGTCGACGCTGCTGCGCGCGGTCGCCGGGCTGGAGCCGGCGCGCGGCACGATCGCCTGGGCCGGCCGCGACCTGAGCGCCGTACCGACCCACCGGCGGGGGTTCGCGCTGATGTTCCAAGACGGGCAGCTCTTCTCCCACCTGAGTGTCGGGCGCAACGTCGGCTACGCGCTGCGCCTGCGCAAGGTGCGCGACGCCGCTCAGCGGGTGGAGCAGCTGCTCGAGCTGGTCGGCCTGGCCGGGTACGCCGACCGGCTCCCCGCCACCCTGTCGGGCGGGGAGCGGCAGCGGGTGGCCCTCGCCCGCGCCCTGGCCGTCGAGCCACGACTGCTGCTGCTCGACGAGCCGCTGTCCGCCCTCGACGCCGGACTGCGCGAGCGCCTGGCCGGCGAGCTGCGCGACATCCTGGTCGCCGCCGGCACCACCGCCCTGATGGTCACCCACGACCACGACGAGGCCTACACCGTCGCCGACCGCATCGCGGTCATGCGCGAGGGCCGCGTGGTGCAGAGCGGCCCGATCGGCGAGGTGTGGGCGGCGCCGGCCGACCCCGAGACCGCGCTCTTCCTCGGCTACGCGCGGGTCCTGGTGGACGACGCGGCCGCGTGCCTGCTCGCCGCGGCCGGTCTGCCGGCGGCTTCGGCGGTCGCCGTTCGCCGCTCGGCCCTGACGGTGGACGAGGCCGCGCGCCCGGACCGTCCCGAGGACCTCAGGGGCGTCGTGCTGTCCGCGCGGGTCACGCCGGACCAGGTCCGCCTGGTGGTGCAGGTCGCCGGGCTGGGCGAGCTGGACGCGGTCGCGGCAGTCGGCACCCACCCCGCTCCGGGGGAGTCGGTGCGGCTGGGTGTCGATCGCGCCCGACTCGCGGTCATGCGATGAGGCGCTGCCCTGCGTGGTCCCTACACTGACCCGGTGTATCGCCGCGCCTACGTGACCTGTATCGGCACGGCCGCCGTCATGGGGATCCTGGCGCTCATCGTCTCGAACCACTACGACCGCCCGCTGCTCGACCCCGAGGGCAAGTTCCTCGGACCGTCCTGGGCGAGGCTCCCGCTGCTGCTGCTCGGTGCTGTGGTGCTGGACCTGCTGCCCCGGACGCTGTGGCTCTCGCGGTTGCGGCCCTCGGCGATGCCCGGCATCGTGCGCGAGCGCATCCGCACGCACTGGAACCGCGAGCGGGTCACCCTGGTCGTGGTCGGCGTCGTCTCCTTCTACGTCACCTACGTCAGCTACCGCAACCTCAAGTCCTGCCTGCCGATCGCGCGGGGCGACGTCGAGTACGACCGCGAGCTGATGTACCTGGACCGGGTGCTGTTCTTCGGTCAGGACCCGCCGGTCATCCTGCACGCGCTCCTCGGCGAGACCTTCTCGGCCCACATCCTGTCCTACATCTACGTGCTCTTCCTGCCGATGGTGCCGCTGATGCTGACGGCCTGGCTGGTGTGGTCGCGCAACATCTCCTTCGGCTACTGGTTCGCCACGTCGCAGTGCCTGGCCTGGTCGCTCGGCACGCTGTCGTACTACGCGCTGCCCACCAAGGGCCCCGGCTTCGAGTACTTCTCGCGCTACAACGACCTGACGCACACGCCGACCACCGACCTGATGAACAGCCTGGCCTCGGCTCGCATCGACGTCATCCACGGCGGTGTCACCGGCATCGTGCAGTCGGTCGCGGGGTTCGCGAGCCTGCACTGCGCGATCACGCTGCTCTTCGCGCTCATGGTCCAGTTCACCCTGCGCAACCGCCTGCTCAAGCTCGTCTTCTGGGCCAACTTCGCGATCACGGTCGTCGCGACGCTCTACTTCGGCTGGCACTACCTCGCCGACGACGTTGCCGGGATCATGATCGCCTTCGTCTCCTTCTACCTCGGCGGCCTCGCGACCGGCCAGAAGTTCGACAAGCGCAGCCTGCGCTCCCATCCCACCACGGCCACCTCGGCGATCCCCGTCCACAAGGTCTGAGCCGCCGCCCTGGGGCAGACCCGGACGTTCGTGTCGTATTGGATCGATCCAACGCAACCTGAATGTCCGGGACCATTCGAGCCGCCACGAATTACAACGATGTGGTTCGTCAAGTCGACACGCCGAAAGAACGACAAAAAGTTGAGGAGGATGGTGCTTTTGTGACAGTTGAGCATTAGCGTGCCGGGAGTTGCTCCTGTTCCCGACCGTCTGGAGACCGCCGTGCGCTCCCGCGCGACCGCCGCCGCCCTGTGCCTCGCCCTCGCTGCCGCAGCCTCGAGCGCCCCGGCCGCGTCCGCCGACGAGGACACCGTGCCGACCCGCGCTGAGGTCCACGCGGCGCAGGCCGAGGTCGCGGGGAAGGGCGACCAGGTCGCCTCGATCCAAGCCGCGATCGACGCGGCCAACGAGCGGCTCCGCTCCTCGTCGATCGCGGCCGCCCAGGCGGCGGAGGCCTTCAACGGCGCCCGCTACGAGGCCGGCCTGGCCCGCGCCGCGGCGCGCGGGGCCGCGCAGCGGGAGACCGAGGCGCTGGCCGACGTCGAGCGGCTCCGGGAGGTGTACGCCAGCTCCGTGGTGACGTCCGTACAGTCGATGCCGACCCTCAACGCCATGACCGGCGTCATGGAGTCCGACGGCATCCTGGACGTGCTCGAGCGCATGGACACGATGCGGGACACCGAGACCGCCCTGGACTCCAACTACGACGAGTTCCGCGCGGCCTCCGCGGCAGCCGCGCAGGCGAGTGACGCGGCGACGGCCGCACGCGCCGACGCCGAGCGCACCGAGACCGCCGCGCGCGCCGCCCGTGACCTGGCTCAGGCTGCGGCGGACTCCGCGGCGGCGCAGGCGCAGGCGGTCGCCGAGGAGAAGTCGCGCCTCCTGGTGGAGATCGCGCGCCTGCAGGACATCAGCGTCGGGCTCGCCGAGCGCCGCCAGGCGGGCCTGGAGGCGACTGCGGCCGAGGCGGCCGCCGCAGATCAGGTCGCCGTCCCGGAGGCGGCCGACGAGGCAGCTCAGGAAGCGGCGCAGGCGGCCGCGGCGGCGGAGCAGGACACGCAGGAGGCGGCGGAGCCGCCCGCCCCGGAGCCGCTCGCCCCGGAGCCGCCCGCCACCGAGCCGGCGCCGCAGCCCGCCGCCACCCCGGCCCCGGAGTCTTCGGGCGGTGCCCGTGCCGCGATCGCCTTCGCCCGTGCGCAGGTCGGCGAGCCCTACGTCTGGGGCGCGGCCGGACCCGGCTCCTGGGACTGCTCGGGGCTCACGATGGCCGCCTGGCAGCGCGGCGGCGTCGCCCTGCCCCACTACTCGGTGGCCCAGTACGAGGCGTCCACGCCCGTCTCCGCCGGCGACCTGCAGGCCGGCGACCTCGCCTTCTGGGGCTCCTCGAGCAGCCCGTCGTCGATCTACCACGTCGCCCTCTACCTCGGCGACGGCCGGATGATCCACGCGCCCCGCACCGGCCGGCCCGTCGTCGAGGAGTCGCTCTACTACTGGACGCCGCCGAACTTCTTCGCCCGGCCCTAGCGGTGCGGTGCTCGCGTGGGCGCCGGTAGCCTGCGGCCATGTCGACCGACACCGCGCCGCCGTCCGCCGCCACGCCCGAGCCCCTGCCGGAGCCCGCCGCCGGCGTCTACGTCGAGCCCACGATCGACGTCTCCGCCCTGCAGGCCGTGCTCGACGGCAAGTACGCCGAGATCCGCAACCTGGTCCGGCGCAACCTCGCCGACTACGCCTCGGTGCTCGAGGACGCGGAGACGCTCTCGACCGACGACTACCGCGAGCGGGTCAAGCAGATCGTCGTCGAGATGGCCGCGACCGGGCAGACCGGGATGGGCTTCCCGCAGGAGTACGGCGGCGGCGGCGACATCGGCGCCTCCATCGCGGCGTTCGAGACGCTGGCGTTCGGCGACCTGTCGGTCCTGGTGAAGGTCGGCGTGCAGTTCGGGCTCTTCGGAGGCGCGATCCTGCAGCTCGGGACACGTGAGCACCACGACGCCTACCTCCCAGGCCTGATCACCGGCGAGACCATGGGCTGCTTCGCGATGACCGAGACCGGCCACGGGTCGAACGTGCAGGCGCTCGGCACCGTCGCGACCTACGACGTGGCGACCCAGGAGTTCGTCATCACGACGACTCGCGAGGACGCGCGCAAGGACTACATCGGCAACGCCGCGAAGCATGCCGAGCTGGCCGTCGTCTTCGCCCAGCTCCACGTCGCCGGCGGCTCGGAGGGCGTGCACGCGTTCGTCGTGCCGATCCGCGAGGGGGGCAAGCCGTGCCCGGGCGTCCGGATCGAGGACGACGGGCTCAAGATGGGCCTCAACGGCGTCGACAACGGGCGGCTGTGGTTCGACGAGGTGCGGGTGCCGCGCACCGCGATGCTCAACCGGTTCGCCGACGTCACCCCGGCCGGGGTCTACGAGAGCGCGATCGAGAACCCCAACAAGCGGTTCTTCACCATGCTCGGCACCCTGATCCAGGGGCGTGTCTGCGTGGGCGGCGCCGGCATCAACGCCGCCAAGGTGGCGATGACGATCGCGACCAAGTACGCGCTGCGGCGCCGTCAGTTCGAGGCCACGAGCGACGACACCGAGGAGCTCCTCCTCGACTACGGGCTGCACCAGCGCCGGCTGCTGCCGCTGCTGGCCCGCACCTACGCGCTGCACTTCACCCAGGAGCGGGTCTCGGGCGAGCTGCACGACATCCTCTCGGGCGTCGTCGAGGGTGAGCAGCGCCAGCGCGAGCTGGAGTCGCTGGCGGCCGGCGTCAAGGCGCTCGGCACCTGGCACGCGACCCGGACGATCCAGGAGTGCCGCGAGGCCTGCGGCGGGGCCGGCTACCTGGCGGTCAACCGGTTCGCGGCCCTCAAGGCCGACACCGACGTCTTCACGACCTTCGAGGGCGACAACCACGTCCTGCTCCAGCTGGTCGCGAAGGGCCTGCTCACCGACTACTCCAGCGAGTTCGCCGACCTCGACCAGTTCGGGATGGTCAGGTTCGTGGCCGGTCTCGCGGTCGAGACCGTGCTCGAGCGCACCAGCGTGCACAAGCTGCTCGAGCGCATCAAGGACGTCCTGCCCGGCGGCGACGACGGCTGGGACCAGGAGGCCGGGCTGCTCGACCCCGACTACCAGCTCGCGATGCTGCGCTTCCGTGAGGAGCACATGCTCGGCGGGGTGGCCCGCCGGCTCAAGCGCGGGATCGACAACAAGATGAACCCCGGCGCGGTGTTCTCCCAGGTACAGGACCACGTGATCGGCGCCGCGCGCGCCCACGTCGAGCGGCTGGTCCTCGAGGCGTTCGTCGAGAAGACCCGGGCCCTGCCCGACGGTGACCTCAAGGTCGCCCTCAACCTGCTGTGCGACCTGCACGCGCTGTCGACCATCGAGGCCGACCGGGCGTGGTTCATGGAGCACGGCCGCCTCACCAGCGCCCGGTCGAAGGCCATCAGCCGCGAGGTGTCGTCACTGTGCCGCAAGGTCCGCCCGCTCGCGGCCGACCTGGGCGACGCGTTCGGCGTACCGCCCGAGATGCTCCGCGCGCCCGACCTCGTGGGGCCGACCGGGGTGTGAGGCTCGGCCGCGGGAGTTTCACCGGGCACCCGGTGAAACTGGCGCCTCCCCCACAAAACTTCGTAAGGGAGGCGTGAGTTTCACCGGGGACCCGGTGAAACTCACCATGCCGCGCAGCGGCCGCTCAGTGCGCGCCGCCGCCGATGTCCCGGAACCGCTTGAACGAGGCGTGGACCTCGAGCTCGGCCTCGCTGCGGCCGACCCAGTCGGCGCCCTCGACGGACTTGCCGGGCTCGAGGTCCTTGTAGACCTCGAAGAAGTGCTGGATCTCCAGCCGGTCGAACTTCGGGACGTGGTTGATGTCGCGCAGGTGCTCCTGGCGGGGGTCGGCGGCGGGCACGCACAGGACCTTGTCGTCGCCCCCGGCCTCGTCGGTCATGCGGAACATGCCGATCGCGCGGCACTTGATCAGGCAGCCGGGGAACGTCGGCGCCTGGAGCAGCACGAGCGCGTCGAGCGGGTCGCCGTCCTGGCCGAGGGTGTTCTCGATGTAGCCGTAGTCGGCCGGGTACTGCGTCGAGGTGAACAGCATCCGGTCGAGACGCATGCGCCCACTCTCGTGGTCCACCTCGTACTTGTTGCGCTCTCCCTTCGGGATCTCCACCAGTACGTCGAACTCGAGCACGTCATCCTCCGGAATGTCTGTCGCCTGCGGGTGGCCCCGGCGAGGCCGGCGACCATTGTCCCGCACAATGGCTTCGCACATGCAGTCGGGAGGCAGCCGGGAGGTGGGAGATGCGACGCGCGATCAGCACGCTGCTGGTGCTCGCGCTCGTCCTCGCCGGTGCCGCCGTGTGGCGATACGACCTCGTCGAGCGCTGGCTGGGCCCGGATGCGGCAGGTGACGACCCTGCCGCGATCGCCCCGCCGCCCGGCCTGGACCTGCCCGCCGTGCTCGCCCCCGGGGAGGTGGCAGCGCCGGCACGGGCCGGCGCGCTGAGCCCGCCCGCGGTGCGTCGGGCGCTCAGGCCGTACCTGGGCGACCCCGACCTGGGCCGGCACGTCCTGGCCGCTGTCGCACCGCTCGGATCCGGGCGCACCGTCACGATCGGCGAGGGCGCCGCGGTGCCGGCCTCGACGACCAAGGTCGTCACCAGCGCCGCCGCGCTGCTGGCGCTCGGTCCCGACCGCACCTTCGACACCACGGTGGTGCGGGCCGGGCCGCGTCGCGTGGTGCTGGTCGGCGGCGGCGACCCGCTGCTCGCCCGCGGCCCGGCCGACCCCGGTGAGGCCGCGCCGTACCCGCCCCGCGCGGACGTCGAGGACCTCGCCTCCCGCACCGCCGCGACGCTGCGCCGGCAGGGAGTCCGCAAGGTCGCGCTCGAGTACGACGCCGGGCTGTTCACGGGCCCCTCCGCAAGCCCGCACTGGGAGCCCGACTACGTGCCGGACGGGGTGGTCTCGCCGATCTCCTCGCTGTGGGTCGACGAGGGTCGCCCTGCGGATGGCCCCGGCCGGGTGGCCGACCCGGCGCTGGCGGCCGCCCAGGCGTTCGCCGCCGCTCTGGCCCGGGCGGGGGTCCAGGTCACCGGCGCGCCCGCGCCGGGCACGGCTCCCCGGTCGGGCACGCCGATCGCGCGGGTCGCGAGCGCGCCGCTCTGGCAGCTCGTGGAGCGGGTCCTCCTGGTCAGCGACAACGAGGCCGCGGAGGTCCTGCTGCGACACGTCGGGCTCGCGGTGCAGGGCGAGGGCTCGTTCGAGGCCGGGCGGCGGGGTGTGGTGCGGGTCCTCGAGGAGGCCGGCGTGGCCCTGCCCGGCACCACCCTGTACGACGGCAGCGGACTGTCGCGGCGCAGCAGGATGACGCCGGCGGCGCTCATCGACGTGCTGCGGCTGGCGACCCGCCGACCGGAGCTGGAGGCGGTCCTCGGCGGGCTGCCGGTCGCCGGCTTCACGGGCTCGCTGGCCGACCGGTTCGTGCAGGGGCCGGTCGAGGGCCGGGGACGGGTGCGGGCCAAGACCGGGACCCTGACGGGCGTGGCCTCGTTGGCCGGCGTCGCGACCGACGTCGCCGGGCGGCCGATGCTCTTCGTGCTCATGGCCGACCGGGTCAAGCGCCTCGACGCCACCGACGCGGAGGTCGCGCTCGACGCGGCTGCGGCCGCACTCGGGGCCTGTCGATGCGGCTGAAGGTGGTCCGAGCCGGCGGCGGTCCAGCCAGGCAGCCGATAGATTCGTGGGCATGACCTCTCCGCAGGACTCGATGGTCGACTGGGACCTGGCCGTCTCGCTCGGCTCCAGGATCGCCGGCGACGGGCCCGAGACCAGCCCCGAGGAGGCCGCCGCGGTCGTGGCCGAGCTGCGCGCCGGCGCCGACCGCTCCACCGCGCTGGTCCGCGAGTTCACGGGCCTGGTGGCCGAGGACCACACCGCGCCGGTGCTCGTCGTCGACCGCGCGGGCTGGGTGCGCGCGAACGCCGACGGCTTCCGGGTCGTCATCGCCCCCCTCATCGACAAGGTGGCCTCGAAGAAGCCCCCCACCGGGCTGGCCCTCAAGGTCGGCTCCCGCATCACCGGCGCCGAGGTGGGCGGGCTGCTCGGGTTCATGGGCAGCAAGGTGCTCGGCCAGTTCGACCCGTTCTACGCACCCGACGGCCGGCTCCTGCTGGTCGCCCCCAACATCGTCCACGTGGAGCGCGAGATCGGCGCCGACCCCACCGACTTCCGGCTCTGGGTCTGCCTGCACGAGGAGACCCACCGGGTGCAGTTCACGGCGGTGCCGTGGATGCGCGGCCACCTCTTCTCCGAGATCGAGGCGATCGCCGACACCGTCGAGCCCTCAGGTCTGCTCGACGACGGCCTGCAGCGGCTGGTCGAGGGCGTCAGGGGCGGCGCCCGGGGCGGCTCGCTCGTCGACATCATGAGTTCGCCGGAGCAGCGCGAGATCATGGACCGGGTCACCGCGGTGATGTCGCTGCTCGAGGGCCACGCCGACGTCGTGATGGACGGCGTCGGCCCCTCGGTCATCCCGAGCGTCGACCGGATCCGCCGAGCGTTCAACGAGCGCCGCAAGGGCGTCGGGACCCTCGACCGGGTCCTGCGCAGGCTGCTCGGCGTCGACGCCAAGATGGCGCAGTACCGCGACGGCGCCGCGTTCGTGCGCTCCGTCGTCGACAAGGTCGGCATGACCGAGTTCAACGCGGTGTGGGCCGGCCCGGAGAACCTTCCGTCCAAGGCCGAGGTCGCCGACCCCCAGGCCTGGGTCGCCCGCGTCCTCGGATGAGCCTGGACGCCGACGTCGCGGCCGTCCGGCTCGCCGTACGGCGGCACGGTGTCGCCGACCTCGGTGACGGCGCCGTCCTGGTCGCCTGCTCCGGCGGCGCCGACAGCCTGGCGCTGCTGGCCGCCACGGTGTTCGAGACCCGAGCCGCGGGCGGGCGGGTCGTCGGCGTCACCGTCGACCACGGGCTGCAGGACGGGTCCGCAGAGCACGCCGCGCGGGTGGTCGCCCAGATGGCGCACGTCGGCGCCGACGAGACCTGCTCCGCGCGGGTCCAGGTCGAGCCGGCCGGCCGAGGGCCGGAGGCGGCCGCGCGCGAGGCGCGCTACGCCGTGCTGGAGCAGATGGCCGAGCACTTCGGCTCCTCGACGGTGCTCCTGGGCCACACCCTCGACGACCAGGCCGAGACCGTGCTGCTCGGGCTGACCCGCGGCTCGGGCGGGAGGTCGATCGCCGGGATGCGCCCGGCGTTCGACGTCTTCCGGCGGCCGCTGCTCGGGGTCCGCCGCTCTCAGACCGTCGCCGCCTGCCGCGCGGAGGACCTGGACTTCTGGTCCGATCCGCACAACGCCGACCCGCGCTTCACCCGCTCGCGGGTGCGCCACACCGTGCTCCCGACCCTCGAGCGCGAGCTCGGGCCCGGGGTCGCCGAGACCCTCGCTCGCACCGCCGAGCAGCTGCGGCCCGACATGGAGGCGCTCGACCGCTTCGCCGAGACCGCGTTCGCGCGCTACCACGACGACGTGGTCGGGTTCGAGGTCGCGGAGATCGCCACTCTGGAGCCGGCGGTCCGGACCCGGATGCTGCGCCTGGCGGCGCTGAGGGCGGGCTGTCCGTCCGGCGAGCTGTTCGCCGTCCACATCGACGCGCTCGAGCGCCAGGTCGCCAACCGTGACCGGCTGCCCAAGGCCATCCAGCTGCCCGGCCACGTCACGGCGTATCGGCAGGGAGACCACCTGCGGTTCGCGGCGGCCTCTGTGGAATCCTGACCGCATGGACGCAGCCCATGTGGAGAACGACCTCGTCAACGTCCTCTTCACGGAGGCCCAGATCCTGGAGCGGGTCGGCGAGCTGGCCGAGGAGATCGAGCGGGACTACGCCGGCAAGGAGCTGCTGATCGTCGGCATCCTGCGCGGAGCCGTCATGGTCATGGCCGACATGGCACGCGCGTTCACTCGGCATGTGGAGATGGACTGGATGGCCGTGTCGTCCTACGGTTCCGGCACCAAGTCGTCGGGTGTCGTGCGCATCCTCAAGGACCTCGACACCGACATCTCCGGGCGACACGTCGTGATCGTCGACGAGATCATCGACACCGGGCTGACGCTGTCGTGGCTCACCTCGAACCTCACGAGCCGCAACCCCGCGAGCGTGGAGATCTGCACCCTGCTCCGCAAGCCCGAGGCGCTCCAGATGCCGATCGACGTCAAGTACGTCGGCTGGGACATCCCCAACGAGTTCGTCGTGGGCTACGGCCTCGACTACCGCGAGCGCTACCGCAACCTGCGCGACATCGCGACGCTCGCCCCTCACGTGTACTCCTGACGGGGCGCGGCGGCTACCCTCTGGATCACCGAGCGCCTGGAGGAGGACGCACACCCATGCGTGACATCGTCGTCTTCAGCGGCAGCGCCCACCGTGCCCTCGCCACGGGCATCTGCGAGCATCTCGGGGTCCAGCTCTCGGCCGTCGAGCTGACCCGGTTCTCCAACGACTGTCTCCAGGCGCAGCTCCAGGCCAACTGCCGGCTGCGCGACGTCTTCCTCGTGCAGCCGCTGTCGCCGCCGACGCAGGAGCACCTGATGGAGCTGCTGCTCATGATCGACGCCGCCCGGGGCGCCTCGGCCGCCTCCATCACCGCCGTGGTGCCGTACTACTCCTACGCGCGCTCGGACAAGAAGGACGCCTCCCGCATCTCCATCGGGGGCCGGCTGGTCGCCGACCTGCTCTCGGCCGCCGGGGTCGACCGGGTCATCACCATGAACCTGCACGCGCCGCAGGTGCACGGCTTCTTCTCGGTCCCGGTCGATCACCTCACGGCGCTCGGCGAGCTCGCCGACCACTTCCAGGGCCAGGACCTCACTGACGCGGTGGTCGTCTCCCCGGACTTCGGCAACGCCAAGACCGCCACCCAGTTCTCCCGCCTGCTCGGTCTGCCGGTGGCCGCCGGCAGCAAGAAGCGCCTGGCCGACGACCGCGTCGTCATCGACGAGATCGTCGGCGACGTCGCCGGCAAGCGGGCGATCGTGCTCGACGACGAGATCTCGACCGGCGGGTCGATCCTCGAGCTGCTGGACCGGCTGGCCGACCAGGGGTGCACCGCCGCCTCCGTCGCCTGCACGCACGGTCTCTTCGTCGGCAAGGCCCTCGAGCGCCTGCAGGGTCACCCGATGATCACCGAGGTCGTCACCACCGACACCGTGCCGAGCCCGACCGGGTGGCCGGAGCTGCGGGTGCGCTCGGTCGCCGGGCTCTTCGCCGCCGCCATCCAGCGCATCCACGACGGCGAGTCCGTCAGCAGCCTGTTCGACGGCGTCGACCCGGCCCACGCCTCCCCCCAGCCCCGTCTCTTCGACTGACGGGTCGGCAGAGGATCGCGGAACCTCGCTGCCCGGCGGGTCGTTTCACCCATGTGCCTGCGAGACTGTGCTGTGAGATCGGCGTGTACCGTCGAGTGTTCAGTCCTGGGCTCACCTCGACAGGCCCAGTACAAGCGAAGAGAAGTCTGTGAAGCGCATTTTCAAGGGTCCCTGGGTGTGGATCGCGGTCGCCGTCGTCGGTGTGCTCCTCGCCCTCCAGTTCCTCGCGCCCGGAGGCGGGTACGACGAGGTTCCGACGTCGCGGATGGAGTCCTACATCGCCAAGGGCGAGGTGAAGGACATCACCTTCATCGACGGGGACCAGGCGATCCAGGCCACCCTCGACTCCGGGGTGCGTGACAGCGGCGACAAGGTCGTCGCCTACTACATCAAGGGCCAGCAGCAGGGGATCTTGAAGTCCGTCGACGAGCAGGTCGCGAAGGGGACGATCAAGGAGGCCAACTCCGAGAACCCCCAGCCCAGCCTCCTCGGCTCGATCCTGGCGACGCTGCTGCCGTTCGCGCTGATCATCCTGCTGTTCCTGTTCCTGATGAACCAGGTCCAAGGTGGCGGCGGCCGCGGCGTGATGCAGTTCGGCAAGTCAAAGGCCAAGCTGATCACCAAGGACATGCCCAAGACGACGTTCGCCGACGTCGCCGGCGCCAACGAGGCGATCCAGGAGCTCGGCGAGATCAAGGAGTTCCTCCAGGAGCCGGCGAAGTTCCAGGCGGTCGGCGCCAAGATCCCCAAGGGCGTGCTGCTCTATGGGCCTCCGGGCACCGGCAAGACCCTGCTCGCGCGCGCCGTCGCGGGCGAGGCGGGCGTCCCCTTCTACTCCATCTCCGGCTCCGACTTCGTCGAGATGTTCGTCGGCGTCGGCGCCAGCCGGGTGCGCGACCTGTTCGAGCAGGCCAAGGAGAACGCCCCCGCGATCGTCTTCATCGACGAGATCGACGCCGTGGGTCGTCACCGCGGCGCCGGCATGGGCGGCGGCCACGACGAGCGCGAGCAGACCCTCAACCAGCTCCTCGTCGAGATGGACGGCTTCGACGTGCGCGGCGGGGTCATCCTGATCGCGGCCACCAACCGGCCCGACGTCCTCGACCCCGCGCTGCTGCGCCCGGGCCGCTTCGACCGCCAGATCGGCGTCGACGCCCCCGACCTCGCCGGCCGGAAGAAGATCCTCGAGGTGCACTCGCGCGGCAAGCCCATGGCGCCCGACATCGACCTGATGTCCTACGCCCGTCGTACGCCGGGCTTCACCGGCGCCGACCTCGCCAACGTGCTCAACGAGGCCGCGCTGCTCACCGCACGCAACAACGAGAAGGTCATCACCGACGAGGCGCTCGACGAGGCCATCGACCGGGTGATCGCCGGCCCGCAGCGCAGCTCGCGCCTGATGAGCGAGAAGGAGAAGCTCATCACCGCCTACCACGAGGGCGGGCATGCCCTCGTGGCCGCGGCGCTTCCCGGCACCGACCCGGTGCACAAGATCACGATCCTTCCGCGCGGCCGCGCCCTCGGCTACACGATGGTGCTCCCGGACGAGGACAAGTACTCCCAGACCCGCTCGGAGATGCTCGACCAGCTGGCCTACATGCTCGGTGGCCGGGCGGCCGAGGAGATGGTCTTCCACGACCCCACCACCGGCGCCGGCAACGACATCGAGAAGGCCACGAGCCTGGCCCGCGCGATGGTCACCCAGTACGGCATGACCGAGCGGCTGGGCGCGATCAAGCTCGGCGACTCCAACTCCGAGCCGTTCCTCGGCCGCGACATGGGTCACCAGCGCAACTACTCCGAGGACGTCGCCGCGATGATCGACGACGAGACCAAGAAGTTCCTCGCCGCCGCCCACCAGGAGGCGTTCGACATCCTCGAGGAGAACCGCGACGTCCTCGACTCCCTGGTCCTCGCGCTGCTCGACAAGGAGACGCTGGACAAGGAAGAGGTGGCCGAGATCTTCACGCCGCTGCGTCGGCGCCCCGAGCGGCCGGCGTGGACCGGGTCGCCCAACCGCAACCCGTCCGACATCCCGCCGATTGAGATCCCGCAGGAGATCCGCGACCGCGTGGCCGCCAACGGCCAGGGCATCGACGAGGAGAGCGCGGGCGCCATCATCACCCCGCCCGGCAGCGGTGGCGACGTGCACGGTGGACCGCCCCCAGCTGGCGGCGCGCCCGCTCCGGGCCCGGGGCTGTCGAGCGAGTCGCTCGATGGCTGACCCGATCAGCACGCCGACGCGCACCCCCGACGAGATCCCCGCGTTCGACCACGACCGAGCGGCGGCGGCCGTGCGGGAGCTGCTCTTCGCGATCGGCGAGGACCCAGACCGTGAGGGTCTCCGGGAGACGCCGAAGCGGGTGGCGCGCGCCTACGAGGAGCTGACCCACGGCCTGCGTCAGAGCCCTCAGGACGTGCTCACCACGACGTTCGACCTGGGCCACGACGAGATGGTCCTGGTCCGCGACATCGAGCTGTGGTCGATGTGCGAGCACCACCTGGTGCCGTTCACCGGGGTCGCGCACGTCGGCTACATCCCGGCCGAGACCGGGAAGATCACCGGGCTCTCCAAGCTGGCCCGGCTGGTCGACGTCTATGCCAAGCGCCCACAGGTGCAGGAGCGCCTCACCACCCAGGTCGCCGACGCCCTCATGAAGATCCTCGAGGCGCGTGGGGTCATCGTGGTGATCGAGGCCGAGCACCTCTGCATGACCATGCGAGGGGTCCGCAAGGCGGGCGCCCGTACGATCACCTCCGCCGTGCGCGGCATCATGCACAACGCCGCCACGCGGTCCGAGGCCATGGCGCTGATCCACCGCGGCCACTGAGCTCTCCGCCAGCCGCCCTCGGCCACCCGGCGGGGGATGCGTTGGTACGGTGACGCGACCCCGAATCAGAGGCCGGAGCCAGAGGAGCGCCTGTGTTCAACCCCGGCCCGGCCAAGAAGGCCGCAGTCCGTGCCGTGAAGCCGCTCGTGAGTCCCCGGGTGTGGGACCGCCTCAAGGCGGTCGGGTCCCCTCCGCCCCCGGCGCCGCCGCCGGCGAGGAAGACACCCGCCCGCGCACCGACCCCGGGTCCCACCGCCGCCCAACGACACCGCCGGGCGCTCAAGGCGATGTCGCTCACCCAGCTCGCCGAGCACTTCGGCACCGACAAGAGCGGGATGCACTTCTACACGCCGCACTATGAGCGTCACTTCGGCCACCTGCGCAAGGAGCGGTTCACGCTGCTCGAGATCGGCATCGGCGGCTACGTCCGCGACCAGCAGGGCGGTGCCTCCCTGCAGATGTGGAAGTTCTTCTTCCCCAACGCGCAGATCGTCGGCCTGGACATCGAGGACAAGTCCTTCGTCCGGGCCCATCGCATCGACACCTACCAGGGCAGCCAGGACGACGAGTCGCTGTTGCGTCGTATCGCCGAGGAGGCGGGTCCGCTCACGGTGGTCGTCGACGACGGCAGCCACCGCCCCGAGCACATCCGCAAGACCTTCCAGGTGCTCTTCCCGCTCCTCGAGGACGGGGGGATCTACGCCATCGAGGACACCCAGACGTCCTATTGGCCCGAGTGGGGCGGCAGCGAGGACCGGCACGACCCGACGACCACGATGGCGATGGTCAAGGACCTGGTCGACGGGCTCAACTACGAGGAGTACGTCGATGAGTCCTACGAGCCGACCTACACCGATCTCCACGTCGCGGCCGTGCACTGCTACCACAACCTCGTCTTCATCGAGAAGGGCCGCAACGCCGAGGGCACCAACCGGCGCTCGGTCCTGCGCGAGCGCTACGCCGACACCGACGCCCCCTAGGACCAGGTCCGCCGGGTTCAGCGAAGGTCGTCGACGTTGGCGTCGTCTACGGTGTGCGTCATGCGACGACACGACCTGCTCCGCTCGCTGCACGAGGTGCTCCAGCCACGCACCTACCTCGAGATCGGCGTCAACAGTGGCCGCAGCCTGACCCTGTCCCGGACCCGGTCCATCGGCATCGACCCCTTCTTCACGGTCATGTCCGAGCTGCTCTGCGACCTCCACCTGGTCCGCACGACGAGCGACGAGTTCTTCGCCCGCGAGCACCCGTTGGCCCACTTCGACGAGCCGCTCATCGATCTGGCGTTCATCGACGGCATGCACCTGTCGGAGTACGCACTGCGCGACCTGATCAACGTGGAGCGCTTCTGCCACCCGGGATCCGTGGTGGTCCTCGACGACATGTTGCCGCGCAACGTGATGCAGGCGCGACGAGACCACGAGAGCAGCCGGCGCGGCAGCGGGTGGACAGGGGACGTCTACAAGGTGGCCGAGGTGCTGCGCACGCACCGTCCGGACCTGGTGTGCCTCGAGGTCGACACCATCCCGACCGGCACGGCCGTGGTCCTGGGGCTCGACGCGCGGTCGCGGGTGCTGCTGGAGGCCTATGACGGCCTGGTGGAGGCCTTCGTCGTGCCCGACCCGCAGCCGGTGCCCGACGAGGTGCTGGGGCGCACTCGGGCGCACGATGCCGCCGACCTGCTCGCCCGACCCCTCTGGGCGGACCTGGTGGCCTCGCGCGCGGACGACGCGGCCGGGGCGCGCGAGCGGGTGACGGCGGCGCTCGACGACCTACGCCCGGTGGGCGCCTGACCGGTCTCGCGTCAGCGAGGAGCCGGCTCGGCCATCAGCGCGCGGGTCCGCCGGCCCGGCAGCAGGGCGATGGGCTGGGTGTCGCTCATCAGCAGGACGGCCTGCAGCCGGGGCAGCGGCCCGCCCTTGCCGACTCGCAGCCAGAGCTTCCACAGACCGGGCGTCAGGGAGGCGGCCTCGGCGTACGCCTCGAGTCGCCAGCCGCGCTCGTCGCGGGTGAGGTCGGTCGACACCCGGAACGGCTCGGCGTCGTGCTTGGGAACCAGCCGCACCCAGACCCGGCGACCCTCGAGCGCCGTGTCGGCGGGCAGCGTCAGCACCAGCCGGACCCGGTCGCCGACGCGCCTGGCGTAGCTGTGGACGACATCGACGTCGATCAGCTCCGGGGGCATGGGCCCATTAGACCAGCCGGGGCAGTGCGCCGCCGCGGCCCGCGCGCGGCGCCGGCGCCCGCGCGATAACGTCGGCGCGTGAGCGAGAGGCTGCCGACGGGACGCACCGTCCTCATGGGCGTCGTGAACGTCACGCCCGACTCGTTCTCCGACGGCGGGCGGTACGCCGACACCCCCCGCGCGGTCGCGCACGGCCGCCGGCTCCTGGCCGACGGCGCGGACCTGCTCGACATCGGGGGAGAGTCGACGCGGCCCGGGGCGACGCGCCCGCTCGTGAGCGAGGAGCTGGACCGGGTCGTGCCGGTGATCGAGGCCCTCGCCGGTGACGGCGCCACGGTGTCGGTCGACACGATGCGCGCCGAGGTGGCGCGGGCGGCGGTCGCGGCCGGCGCCACGGTCGTCAACGACGTGTCGGGTGGTCTGTCCGACCCGGGGATCCTCGAGGTGGTCGCCGCGACCGGGGCGACGTACGTCGCCATGCACTGGCGGGGTCACGCCGATCGCATGGAGCGCCTGGCGTCGTACGACGGTCCGGGCGGGGTGGTCGCGGCCGTGCGCGACGAGCTCGCCGAGCGCGTGAGCGCGATCCGCTCCGCCGGGGTCTCCGACGCGCAGGTCGTGCTCGACCCGGGCCTCGGCTTCGCCAAGGGGGCGACCCACAACTGGGAGCTGCTGGCTGGCCTCGACCAGATCGCAGCCCTCGGCTTCCCCTTGCTCGTGGGCGCCAGCCGCAAGTCGTTCCTCGGCCGGCTGCTCGCCGACGAGGCCGGCGAGCCGCGGCCGGTGGACCAGCGCGAGGCGGCCAACGTGGCCCTGACCGTGCTGCTCGCGCAGCGCGGGATCTGGGGGGTGCGCGTGCATGATGTGCGGTCCAGCCGTGACGCGCTCCGGGTGCTCGAGCGCCTGGCGCACCCGACCTCTCCGAAGGAGTCCGTATGACCGACGAGCTCGCCGTCCTCGGCATCGAGTGCTACGGCCACCACGGGGTGTTCGACTTCGAGAGACGGGAGGGTCAGACCTTCGTGATCGATCTCTCACTAGGGCTCGACACCACTGCTGCGGCGGCCTCCGACGACTTGCAAGACACCGTGGACTACGGAAGTCTCGTCGCCTCGGTGAAAGCCGCCGTGGAGAAAGATCCGGTCGACCTGATCGAGACGCTCGCCCAGCGGATAGCGGACATCTGCCTCTTGGATGCTCGTGTTGAATGGGTCCGGGTGACCGTTCACAAGCCGGATGCCCCCATCGAGGCGACGTTCCAGGACGTGGCGCTCACGATCACCCGGAAACGCGAGGGCCGCCCGTGACTGAGACCCCCAACCCGCACATCATCGACGCGGACACACTGACCGGTGAGATGCGACCGATCCGGCGTGCGGTGCTGGCTCTGGGCTCCAACCTCGGCGACAAGCTGGCCAGCCTGCAGGGTGCTGTCGAGGCGATCGCGGACACCCCCGACGTGTGGGTCACCGCCGTCTCGCCGGTCTACGAGACCGCGCCCGTCGACTCGCCCGAAGGCGCCGACACCTACCTCAACGCGGTCCTCCTGGTGGACACGACGCTGGCCGCGCACCGGCTCATGGACCGCGCGCTCGCGATCGAGGACGCCTTCGACCGCGAGCGGACCGACGTCCCCAACGCGCCGCGCACGCTCGACGTCGACCTGATCGTCGTCGGCGACCGTCGCAGCGACGACGAGCACCTGCGCCTGCCGCACCCGCGCGCGGCCGAGCGCCCGTTCGTGCTCCGGCCGTGGCTCGACGTCGAGCCCGACGCGGTGTTCCCGGACCGTGGCCCGGTCGCCGACCTGCTCGACGGTCTCGGGACCGACGGGCTCACCCGGCGCGAGGACCTCGCGCTCGACCTGGGGTGACCCAGGACCCCGGCGGCGACGCGCCGCAGGGCTCGCTGCGGCCGACGCCACCCGCGGCCGTGGCCGCTTGGGCCGTCGTGGGCCTCGCGCTCGGCTGGCTGCTGCACCCCCTCTCGGAGCGCCTGTCCGGGACCGCGCCCGTGGTCTCCTGGGCGCAGCCCCTCGCGCTGATCCTCGTCGCGGCCATCCTCGGCGGCACGGCCCACGCCACCTGGCGCTCGGTGCACGTGCGCCGCGAGCGGCTCGAGGCGCAGCAGGCCGTCAACCGGCTGGTGCTCGCGCGCGCGTGCGCGTACGTCGGAGCGCTGGCCGGCGGCGGCTACCTCGGCTACGCGCTGAGTTGGATCGGCTCGGAGTCCGAGCTGGCCGACCAGCGGCTCGTGCGCTCCGCCGTCGCCGCCATCGGCGGGCTCGCGATGGTCCTCACCGCCCTGCTGCTCGAGCGCGCCTGCCGCGTCCGCGCGGACGACGACGACCCCATCTGAGCCGCCGGGGGAGGCGCCGACCCGCTTACGAGCGGCCACACCTGTCACAACCGCCCCATGGTGGCGGCGCGTCGTCGCTGCTGGGGGCAGGGGGAGACCTACGCTCAGCACATGCCTTCCCCGTCCAGCACCCCCGTGCGCCGACGCCAGCGGTCCACCCGCCTGGTCGTCGCCTGCACGCTGATCGCCGTCGCCGCCCTGGCCGTCGCCGGGGCCGCACTCAGTGGCTCGTGGCTCGCGCTCACGGTCGCTGGCGTCCTCGCCGTGGCGCTGGGCGCCGCGGCCACCCGCATCACCCACGCCGAGCTGGCCGACTCCCGCCGGGAGGCGGCGCGCGACCGCGCCGCCCAGGCGCAGGGCTACCGCGACATCACCGTCGCCCGTACTGCCGAGAACGCGGCCTACGTCGCGGCCACGTCGGCGCGCCTCTCCGCCCACGAGCGGACCATCCAGGCGCTGGAGCGCGACCTGGAGGATGCCCAGGGCTGCCTCGTCGAGGCGCACCAGAAGCTGGCCGCCGAGCAGCGGCGTGCCGACGACGCCGCGCGCGACGTGTCCGCCCTGCGCATGCGCCTCGACGACGCCGAGGAGCGCGCCGCCCAGGCGATCGTCCGCGTGGCCGAGCTGGAGCAGGAGCTCGACGTCGTCACCGCCGAGTGGCGGGCCGCGCAGCTCACCCGCAAGCACGCCTGAGCCCCACGCGGCGGCGCCGGAGGCGTCCTGCGAGAATCGTCGGTCGTGAGCACCGACGAGTCCCGATTCCTGAGTGACCCCGACGAGCTCCTGCCGCAACGGCCCGGGCTGCCCGTGGGCTGGCGCGTCGAGACCCCCGACCCGGGCGACCGGTTCACCTTGGCCCGGCTGACCCACCTGCTGCGTGCCCACGAGCGCCACGGCCGGGGCTGGGCCGCATCCGGCCTGGACGACGTGCTGGTCGAGGTCTCCGAGTCCGGCCTGCGCACCCGCGAGAACGTCGTGGTCCGCGATGCCTCCGGCGAGGTCCAGGCCTGGGGCAGCGTCCATGACCGCGCTGGCGGCCGGATGCTCTTCCTCCACATCGTGTCCCGGGACCTGCCCGAGGGCCTGGGCCGCTCCTGCTCCGACGTCCTCGTCGAGTGGGCGGTGGGGCAGGCCCGCGCCGTGGGCCGCGCCCGGGGGCTGGAGGTCCAGCAGATCGACACGGGTGCGTTCGCCGACGACGACCGCCAGCACCGCTGGCTCGCCGCGGCCGGCTTCCGTCGCGTGCGCACCTGGTGGCAGATGAGCCGTCCGGTGACTCCGGACGAGGCCACGCTGGTGCCCTCGCCCGAGCGCTGGGCGACCGACCGGGCCAGCTTCCGCCTCGTGCGCCGGGGCCGCGACGGCATGCCCGACGAGGACGACCTGCGCGAGGTGCACGACGTCCTCGAGGGCGCGTTCGTCGACCACTTCAACTCGTGGGCGGAGACCTTCGACGAGTTCGTCCACCGGCTCCGCGAGGACCCCGGCCATCGCTGGGACCACTGGTGGGTGGCCGAGGTCGACGACGGCGACGGCGTGACGCCGGTGGGTGCGCTGATCGGCAGCCACTCGGAGTCGGCGAACGGCCCCGACGGGTCGTACGTGTCCTACATCGGCGTCCTGGAGGCGGCTCGCGGCCGCGGCGTCGCCAAGGGTCTGCTGCGCACGGTGATCGCCGACGCCGCCGCCCGCGGCCGCGACCGCGTCACCCTCGAGGTGGACGCCGACTCCTCGACGGGCGCCGACGGCCTCTACGTCTCCATGGGCTGGCAGACCAAGTACGTCACCGAGTCCTGGCACCGCGACGTGCCGGTCGCCGACTAGGGACTACCCCACCGGCCTGCTGCCCGCCTACTGGACGAGCGACGCGCGGAGGGCGCGGTGGACGCCGTTGGGGGTGAGGACGCCGACGAACTGGGCGCCGTCGCGCACCCCGACCATCAGCCGGTCGTCTCGCAGCATGAGTGCGAGAGCCTCCTCCAGGGTGCTGTCCAGGTCGATGGCCGCGCCGAGCTCGCCGGCGTTGACGCCGTCGAGGGGCTCGAGGTGCGCGCGGTCGATCGGGGTGACCGAGAGCCGGCGCAGCCCCCGCTCCGCACCCACGAAGTCGGCCACGAAGTCGTCGGCGGGGTGCCCGAGCAGCTCGACGGGGGTCGCGTACTGCGCCAGGCGTCCGCCGGCCGCGAAGATCGCGACCCGGTCGCCCATCCGCACGGCCTCGTCGATGTCGTGGGTGACGAGGACGACGGTCTTGCCCAGCTCGCGCTGCAGCCGCAGGAACTCGTCCTGCAGCCGCACCCGCACGACGGGGTCGACGGCGCCGAACGGCTCGTCCATGAGCAGCACCGGCGGGTCGGCCGCCAGCGCCCGCGCGACCCCGACCCGCTGTTGCTGTCCGCCCGAGAGCTGGTGGGGGTAGCGCTCGCCGTACGTCGCCGGGTCCAGCCCGACGAGCTCCAGCAGGTGGTGCGCCCGCTCGCGGGCGGTCGCCCTCGACTCGCCGCACAGCAGCGGCACGGTCATGACGTTGGCGGTGATCCGCTGGTGCGGGAACAGCCCGACCTGCTGGATGACGTAGCCGATGCCGCGGCGCAGCTCGACGGGGTCCTGACCGGTGACGTCGCGTCCGTCGATCTCGATCGTCCCTGTCGAGGGCTCGATCAGCCGGTTGATCATCTTCAGCGTCGTGGACTTGCCACACCCCGACGGGCCGACCAGGCAGACCAGCTCGCCACGGGCCACCTCGAGATCGAGCTCGTGCACGGCCACCGCGCCGTCCTCGTAGGTCTTGCCCACGCCGCTCAGGCGGATCATCGGTGAGGAGTCGTCGCCCGGGGCCGCCGAGCGGGTAGCGTCCATGCGGTGACCCTACCCGCGGCGCTCGTCACCGCAGCGATGTCCGGGCGCGAGCCGACGTGCTACGCCAACACCCAGGAAGCCAACGAGTGGCTGTGCTGGCAGTACGTCGAGGACCGCCGCTCGGAGATCCTCGACGCCCTGGTCTGGCACGTGCAGATCACCCTCGCCGCGCTGGTGCTCGCCACCCTGCTCGCCTTCCCCCTCGCACTGCTCGCCCGCCGGCTGCCGCGAGCGGAGTCCTGGGTGCTCGGCAGCGCGACCGCGATCTACACGATCCCGTCCCTGGCGCTCTTCCCGCTCTTCCTCCCGTTCACCGGGATCTCGGCCACCACCGTCGTCCTCGGGCTCGCGCTCTACGCGCTCACCGTGCTGGTCCGCGCCATCCTCGACGGCCTGCGCGCGGTCCCCGACGAGGTCCGGGAGTCGGCGACGGGCCTCGGCTACGGCCCCGGCAGGCTGCTGCTCAAGGTCGAGCTGCCCCTGGCCCTGCCCGTGATCGTGGCCGGACTGCGGGTCGCCACGGTCTCGACGGTGGCGCTCACCACCGTCGGCAGCCTGGTCGAGCGGACCTACGGCGGTCTGGGCCGGCTCATCGCACACGGCGTGGACGCGAACTTCCGCGCCGAGCTGGTGACCGCATCGGTGCTGTGCGTGCTCCTCGCGCTGGTCCTCGACGCGGTGCTCGTGGTCGTTCAGCGCCTGCTCACCCCCTGGACGAGAGGGGCGCGGACGTGAACGTCTTCGCCGACGCCATGGCCTACCTGTTCGACCCCGCCAGCTGGCGCGGGTACGACGGGATGCTCGCGCTCCTGGTCGAGCAGCTGCTGCTCACCCTGACCGCGATGCTGGTGGCGACCGCCGTCGCCCTGCCGGTCGCGCTCACGCTGGGGCACCTGGGTCGCGGCGGCTTCCTCGCCATCAACGTGACCAACTTCGGTCGCGCCATCCCGACCTTCGCGCTGCTCGCGCTCTTCGTCGTCGCCGACCCCTGGGGCTGGAACGGTGGCAGGTTCCCGGGCGCCGGCGAGCTCGGCCCGTACGGGCGAGCGGGCGCCTCGACCCTGGTGGCGCTCGCACTGTTCGCGCTTCCCCCGATCGTCACGAACGCCTATGTCGCGATGCGTGAGGTGCCGAAGGAGATCGTCGAGGCCGCGCGCGGCATGGGCATGACCGGCTGGCAGCTGTTCCTGCGCGTCGAGCTGCCACTGGCGCTGCCTCTGGTGGTGTCGGGGCTGCGCCTCGCCCTCGTCCAGGTCTGGGCGACCGCCACGATCGCGGCGCTCGTGGTCGGGCCGGGGCTCGGCCGGGTCATCGTGGACGGCTTCGACTCCGAGGACTACGGCAAGGGCATCGCGGGCGCCGTGGTCGTGGCCGTCATGGCGCTCCTGCTCGAGCTCACGGCGGCGCTCGTCGAGCGCTGGGTGCGGCCCGGCGGCGGCCGTCGCGCCCGCGAAGTGGATGGTGAGCTGTCGGCGGCAGCGCCTACTGTGGTCTCGTCGGCCAGCCAGGGCCACTGACGAGGGCGAGCCCCGTCACCGGACACGCGCAGGGACATGCCTGCGGGACACGGAAGGTGCACCATCATGACCCGACGACTCACCTCCTCCCGTCTGCTGGGCGCGGCGGCCGTCGCCGCGTCCCTCGTCCTGGCCGGCTGTGCCGGCGACGACCTGGAGTCCGACGGTGGCGGCGGTGGCGGCGGGGGTGGTGGGGAGAAGGTCACGATCGCCAGCCAGGACTTCGACGAGGCCGCGCTCGTGACCGAGATGTACGCCCAGGTGCTCGACGACGCGGGCTACGACGTCAAGACCCAGCTGGTGGGTCAGCGCGACATCTACCTCAACCAGATGCCCGACGACGTCGACGTCGCCTCGGACTACCTGAGCGGCATCGCCGACCTGGTCAACACCCAGGCCAACGGTGCCGACGCGGAGCCCATCTCCAGCAACGACACCGAGGCCACCGTCGAAGCCGTGACCCCGCTGCTCGCCGACCGGGGGCTCGAGCTGCTCGACCCGTCCCCGGCCAACTCGCAGAACGCCTACTTCATCACCCAGGACTACGCCGAGCAGCTCGGCGGCGCGACCGCGCTGTCCGACCTCGAGGGCGAGTCGGTCACCCTGGCGGCCAACAAGGACTGCCCCGAGCGCGCCGACTGCCAGGCCGGCCTCGAGGACGTCTACGGCATCGACGTCTCGAAGTTCCTCGGCACCGGCTTCGCCTCTCAGCAGACCTACGACTCGGTGATCGACGGCGAGTCGGACCTGGGGCAGACGGGCACGCTCGACGTGACGCTGGAGGACCGCGGGCTGCTGCTGCTCGAGGACGACCTGGGCATCCAGCCGGCCCAGAACTTCATCCCCCTGGTCAGCAGCGACTTCATCGCCGACCACGAGGACGTGGCCGACCGCCTCAACGAGCTCATGGCCGCCCTCGACAACGAGACCCTCGGCGAGCTCCTGGTCCAGGCCACGGTGGACCGCGAGCCGATCCCGGACGTCGCCGAGTCGTTCCTGAAGGAGTCCGGGCTGGTCTGACCCGGCGGTTCCGGCGCTTCGCGGCGGCGGGGTCCGGGCACGACCAGGTAGCAGATCACCCGGGGGTGGCTGGTGATCCGGGTCCGACCCGGTCGCGCTCACAGCTCGGTGTCGCGGACGTCCAGGGCGGCGCGGTCGACGGTGCGGGGGTCGATGACCGGCACGTCGATCCGCGTCCCGCGGTCGTCGGTGACCCGCGGGATGCGCTGACCGGCCAGCCCGGCGGCGTACTCCATCACGGCGGTGGCGTCCTCGCGGCGGCCCTGCTCCACCAGCCAGCCGGTCAGCCGGTGCACCGGCGGCAGCCCGGAGTGGGTGAGTGAGCGCCCCGACCACAGCTCGCGCACGCCGCTGACGAGGAGCTCCCACCACGCGTCGTCGCAGCCCGGGATCTCGACGAAGTAGCGGTGCAGGTCGCCGGGGAGCACCCGGTCCCGAAAGACCTTCGTGACCTTCGTCGAGCCGTACGACTCCACGCTGGCCAGGGCCATCCGCTTGGTTGTCCAGCGGTCCTGGAGGTCCTGCAGGGAGGAGCGCTGCTGCGTGATCGAGGTGCCCTCGGTCCGGACCCGCCAGTGGTAGACGACGTCCGGGATGATCGCGAAGCGCTGCGCGCGCAGGTAGGCGGCGGTCGTGGTGGGCTGGTCCTCGTAGCGGACGCCCTCCGGCCAGCGCAGGCCGCTGCCCTCCCAGAAGGACCGCCGGAACAGCTTGTTCCACGCGAAGACGTCGCCCAGGATCTCGGGCTCACTGTCGATGGCGATCGCCATCCGTTGGCGGTGCATGCGCCGCATCCACGGCGGCTCCCATCGCTGCTCGCCCTCCCACCGCTCGACCGAGCCGGTGACGAAGTCCGACCCGCTGCGCCGCAGCTCGCGCGCCATCGTCGCGTACGCCGTCGGCGGCACCACGTCGTCGGAGTCGGCGAAGGCCAGCAGGTCGGCCGTGACGTGGCGCGCGCCCTCGTTGCGGGCGGCGCCGAGGCCGTGGTTGGCGGTGCGCACCAGCCGCACCGGGTGCCCGGCATCGACGAAGCGCTGCACGCGGACGGCCGAGCCGTCGGTCGAGCCGTCGTCGACCACAACGACCTCGACGTCGACCCCCTCCTGCGCGAGCAGGCTGTCCAGGCAGGCGTCGACGTACTCCTCGACGTCGTAGACGGGGACGACGACGCCCACGCGCGGCCGTGGCCGACGCCCGAACCTCATGGTCGCCCGTACTTCATGCCCGCACGGTATCGACAGCTAGGCTCGTCGCTCGTGAGCGACCCCATTGACGTGACCCCCGAGGACTACCCCCGCAAGGTCCTCTTCGTGGCCGGCGCCGGCCGCAGCGGCACCAGCACGATGGCCGGGCTGATGTCGATCCTCGGTCTGCACGTGCCACAGCCCGAGGTGGACGCCGACGAGACCAACCCCAAGGGCTTCGGGGAGCCGCGCTGGGTCGTCGACCACCACGACCGGCTGCTGAAGGCGGCGCTGGTGCAGGTGAGCGACGCCCGCCCGGAGGCCTGGTTCGAGACGGGGCGGATCTCGACCCGCGAGCCGGAGCGGATCAAGACCGCGCAGTGGCTGGGCGAGCAGTTCGAGGTGAGCCGTGAGCTGGTCGTCAAGGACCCGCGACTGAGCTGGTTCCTCTCGCTGTGGCGCGTCGCGGCCATCCGCAACGACGCGACGCCGGTCTTCGCGACCATGCTGCGCCCGCCGGCGGAGGTGGTCGGGAGCAAGCAGAAGTACTACGCCAACCGGCTGGGCTCCGCTCACCTCGCGGCCTCCTGGCTCAACATGCTGCTGCACACCGAGCGCGCCACCCGGGAGTCCGTGGCCGACGGTGGGCGGGTCTTCGTGCGCTACGCCGACCTGCTCGACGACTGGACGAAGACGACGATGTGGGTGGGGGAGCGGCTGCAGCTGCAGGGCGTCCTGCACGCCAACAGCGAGCAGATCCGTGACGGTCACCGTTTCGTCGACCCCTCACTGCGTCGGATGGGTCAGAGCCTCGCCGACCTGAACCTCCCGCCCAAGCTGCACGAGCTGACCGAGGAGACCTGGACCGAGCTCAACAAGCTGGCCGAGCCCGACGGCGACACCGCCGACGTGCACGCCACGCTCGACCAGCTGCGCGAGGCCTACGTCGACCTGTACGCCGAGGCCGAGGCGATCTCCCGCTCCTCGGTGGTCGCCGCCGAGCAGGCGACCCGCGCTCAGCTGAAGCGGCCCCAGGGCCCGGGCCCGGAGGCCGCGGGCGAGCCGACCCGCGTTGCCGACCGGATCCCGCACGGCCTGCGCGCGGCCATTCCGCCGTCGGTGCGCCGCGGGTTGCGCAGGGCCGCCGGCCGCGCCCGATGAAGGCGACCGGCTCCGGCCTGCAGAACCTCGAGGGCCACACGGACTTCGACATCACCTGGCCCTGGACCCGCCCCGGTGGCCTGCGCGCCGGGAGCACCGCGGTGCTGCGGGTGAAGGACGAGGCGCCGTCGCTGCCGTTCGTGCTGCCGCCGCTGCTGCGCGCCATGAACCACGTGCTGGTCGTCGACAACGGCTCGACGGACGGCACGCCCGACGTCGTGCGCGAGACCGCGGACCGGTCCGGGCGCGCCGACAAGCTCACCTTGACGTCGTACCCCTTCACGGTCGCGCGCGCCGGTGCGGAGCACCTCGCGCAGCACGAGCGGTCGGTGCACTCGCTGGCCTACTTCTACAACTGGTGCTTCGCGCAGGTGCAGACCCGTTACTCGTGGAAGTGGGACGGCGACATGGTCCTCACCACCGAGGGCGAGACCTCCCTCGCCGACCTGGCGTGGCAGGTCGGCGACGTGCAGTCGATCATCCGGGTGCCTCGCCACGGCCTGTACCTCGACGGCGACCGGCACGGCTACCTCGACCTCGGGCTGCGCAACGCCGAGGAGTGGGGCTACCCGATGGGGCCGGACTTCGTGTTCACCAAGGCCTTCGAGTGGGAGGTTCGTACGACGCCCGAGCGGGTGCGCTCGATCGGGCTGCCGCACGGCCTGTGCGTGGAGCTGAAGTACCTCGACGGGGACGAGTTCGCCCACTGGACCGACCCCGCGTCGTTCGCCACCAGCTTCCGCAACAAGCGCAAGCGCCGCGAGTGGGCGGTCTTCAACGCCCTCCGCGAGGGCACCGTCCTGCCTGGCGTGCACGAGATCCACGCGCCCGACGGCGTCCACATCGTCGACCACGTCACCCGCGAGTGGCTCCCCCAAGCACCCCGCCCCCTCGACGTCGGCTCGGTCGTCACCTCCGACGACGCGGCCGGGCGCTGACCACACCGGTCCCAAGATTCACCGGGCACCCGGTGAATCTCGTGCCTCCTGTACGAAGCTTCGTCGGGGAGGCATGAGTTTCACCGGGCACCCGGTGAATCTCCCGTGGGCGCCCAAACCAAGTGTGTCGGCTAGGTCACGTCACTCCCCGTTCACAGACGGGAAACAACCGCGTACCTTCGGTGTTGCCTAGGTAGCAGACACCAGACGAGCACACGTCCGGTACCCACACCGGCCCGCGCGAGCGGGTGGTCGGAGGGACTGGAACGAAAGGTTCGAACATGACGCAGCACCTTCGGGTGGGTGTCGTCGGCGCGGGTCGCGTCGGCGCAGTACTCGCCTCCCGGCTCCGCTCCGCGGGTCACGAGATCGTGGCCGCCGCCGGCGAGTCCGACGCCTCGCACCAGCGCATCGCCGCGCTCCTCCCGGGCGTGCCGACCGAGAAGCCCAGCAGCGTCGCCCGCGTGAGCGACCTGCTGCTGCTGACGGTCCCCGACGACATGCTGCCCAACGTCGTCTCCATGCTGAGCGCGAGCGGCGCCCTCCGCGAGGGCCAGTACGTCGTGCACACGTCGGGCCGCCACGGCCTCGAGGTGCTCGCGCCGGCGGCGGCCGTGGGTGCCCGCGTCGTCGCCATGCACCCGGCCATGACCTTCACCGGCACCGAGCTCGACCTCGACCGCCTGGACGGCTGCGTGTTCGGCCTGACCGCCGGGGCGGACGAGCGGGCCTTCGCGGAGTCGCTGGTCGCCGACCTCGGAGGACGCCCCATGTGGGTGCCCGAGGAGAGCCGCACGCTCTACCACGCCGCGCTGGCCCACGGCGCCAACCACCTGGTCACCCTCGTGACCGAGGCGATGGAGCTGCTCACCGCGGCAGGCGCCGACGACCCGGCCGCGACCCTGCGCCCGCTGCTCTCGGCCGCGCTCGACAACGCGCTCGCCCAGGGCGACGCCGCGCTGACCGGCCCGATCGTGCGCGGCGACGCCAACACCGTGGCGGCCCACCTCCAGGAGATCGCGCTCAAGGCGCCGCAGACGATGGCGTCGTACGTCGCCCTGGGCCGCGCCACGCTCGGCCGCGCCGTCACGGACGGGCGGCTGGTGCCGATCCGGGCGCTCAAGATCAACCAACTCCTCGACGAGGCGCTGGCCGAGAGCGCGGCGCAGCCGGTCTACCTGCGCGACCTGCGCGACGCCCGCTGAGCGGCACGATGACCAGGCCCGTCCTCGCCTCCACGCGCCAGGAGCTCGCCGAGCTCCTGGCGCCGGCCCGCGCCCGCGGGGCCCGGGTCGGCTTCGTGCCCACGATGGGCGCGCTGCACGCCGGCCACGCCAGCCTCATGCGGGTCGCCCGCGACGCCGTGGACGGACCCGTGGTCGCCTCGATCTTCGTGAACCCGATGCAGTTCGGGGCCGACGAGGATCTCGACCGCTACCCGCGCACCCTGGACCAGGACCTCGAGGTCTGCGGCCGCGAGGGCGTCGACGTGGTGTTCGCGCCGTCGGTCGAGGAGGTCTACCCGGGCGGCGAGCCGATGGTCACCATCGACCCCGGCCCGCTCGCCGGCATTCTGGAGGGCCGCATCCGGCCGACCCACTTCCGCGGCGTGCTGATCGTGGTCGCCAAGCTGCTCGGCCTGGTGCGGCCCGACGTCGCGGTCTTCGGCGAGAAGGACTACCAGCAGCTGGTCCTCGTACGGCGCATGGTCGCCGACCTCTGCCTCGGCGTCGACGTGCTCGGGGCCGAGACCGAGCGCGAGCCCGACGGGCTCGCGCTCTCCAGCCGCAACCGCTACCTCGACCCCGAGCAGCGGCAGGAGGCCGTGGTGCTGAGCCGGGCGCTGCTCGCCGCTCGTGCGGAGGCGCAGTACGGCGTCAACGCCGCCCTGGCCGCGGCCCGCGCCGAGCTGCGCACCGCCAAGGCGGTCGACCTGGACTACCTCGCGCTCACGACGCCGGAGCTCGGCGACCTGCCCGACCAGGTGCCCCCCGGCACCGAGGCCAGGATCCTGGTCGCCGCCCGCCTGGGCGCCACCCGTCTCATCGACAACATGCCCCTGGTCATCGGGACCGTCGGCAGCCCCGCCACGCGTGAAGGGAGCAGCTGATGCTGCGGACCATGATGAAGAGCAAGATCCACCGGGCCACGGTCACCCAGGCCGACCTGCACTACGTCGGCTCGGTCACGGTCGACGAGGACCTGCTCGACGCCGCCGACCTGCTGTCCGGCGAGCTCGTCCACATCGTCGACATCACCAATGGCGCCCGCCTCGAGACCTACACGATCGCTGGCGAGCGGGGCAGCGGCGTCATCGGCATCAACGGCGCCGCGGCCCGCCTCGTGCACCCCGGCGACCTGGTCATCCTGATCGGCTACGGCCAGATGGACACCGCCGAGGCCAAGGAGCTCAAGCCGCACGTCGTCTTCGTCGACGCCGACAACAAGATCCTGGCCACGGGCTTCGACCCGGCCGAGACGTTCCAGGGTGCCGGGCTGGTCCGCGGGGACACCACGGTGACCGGCTAGATTCTGCGGATGCCTAGGGAGCGCTCGTTCGACCCGCCCGTGAGCCGGGTCCCCGCGCGCCTGACCGCGCCCGAGCCGGGCTGGACCACGCGGTCCGACGTCGTCGTCATCGGGTCCGGCATCGCGGGGCTCACCGCCGCCCTGCGGCTCAAGGACCACGTGGACAAGGTCCTGGTCGTCACCAAGGACGTGCTGGCCGCCGGCTCGACGCAGTGGGCGCAGGGCGGCATCGCCGCCGCGCTCGGAGAGGGCGACACCCCCGAGGAGCACGAGGTCGACACCCTCGTCGCGGGCGCCGGAGCCTGTGACCCGGACGCCGTACGGATCCTGGTCAACGAGGGGCCCGAGGCGGTCCGCGAGCTGATCGCGCTCGGCACCAACTTCGACCACGACGACGACGGCCTCATCTCGCTCACCCGCGAGGGCGGCCACCACCGCGACCGCATCGCCCACGCCGGCGGCGACGCCACCGGCGCCGAGATCCAGCGGGCGCTGATCGAGGCCGTCGCGGCGGCCCCCGAGATCGAGGTCGTCCAGCACGCGCTGGCCGTCGACCTGCTGCTCGCCGCGGACGGCGGCGTGGCCGGTGTGACGCTGCACGTCATGGGCGAGGGACAGCGCGACGGCGTGGGCGCCGTGCACTGCCGAGCGGTGGTGCTGGCCAGCGGCGGCCTCGGCCAGGTCTTCAGCCAGACCACGAACCCGTCGGTCTCCACCGGTGACGGCATGGCGCTGGCGCTGCGGGCCGGCGCGACGCTGCGGGACCTGGAGTTCGTGCAGTTCCACCCGACGGTGATGTACCTCGGCGCCGACTCCCACGGCCAGCAGCCGCTCATCTCGGAGGCGGTGCGGGGCGAGGGCGCCTTCCTCGTCGACTTCGAGGGGAACCGCCTGATGGAGGGGGTCCACCCGCTCGGAGACCTGGCGCCGCGCGACGTCGTGGCCAAGGCGATCATGAAGCGGATGCTGGAGGCCGGCCGGCCGCACATGTGGCTCGACGCCCGCCACCTCGGCGCGGAAGAGTCGAGCGAAGCGAGCGTGTCAAGATTCTGGGAGCGGCGCTTCCCCACCATCCTCGCGACGGCCCGCGCCCACGGCGTCGACCCGGTCACCGAGCTGATCCCGGTCGCGCCGGCCTGCCACTACGCCTCGGGCGGGGTCCTCACCGACCTGCACGGGCGCTCCGGCGTCCCCGGCCTCTACGCCACCGGCGAGGTCGCCTGCTCGGGCGTCCACGGCGCCAACCGGCTGGCCTCCAACTCGCTGCTGGAGGGCCTGGTGTTCTCCCGCCGGATCGCCACGGTGCTGCCCGGCGAGCTGCGCCCGTGGGCCGACCCCGTCGCCGACCAGCGGCCCGAGGGACTGGTGCCCGGCGGCGTACGCGCGGAGCTGCAGGAGGTCATGACCTCCAAGGTGGGCGTGCTGCGCACGGCCTCGGGGCTCGCCGACGCGACCGGGATGCTGGACAAGCTGGCCGGGACCCCGGCCGAGCTGGTCGACCTGGAATCGTGGGAGACCACCAACCTGCTCACCATCAGCGCTGCCCTGGCCGCCGCGGCGATGCTGCGGGAGGAGACCCGCGGCTCGCACTGGCGCGAGGACTTCCCCGAGCGCGACGACGCCCGCTGGTCGGGCCACTTCGACACGGTCTTCGTGGAGGGCTCCTCGGTCCCGACCTTCCGCTCCGCCCCACCCAGCGACGGAGGTCTCGCATGAAGTTCCACCGCCCACCCCACGAGCTCGTGGAGGAGCTGATGGCCGCCGATCTCGGCCACCAGGAGCTGGTCGACCTCGTGTACCTCGGGCTGCAGGAGGACCTGCCGGGAGACACCGTCGACGTCACCTCCGAGTCGACGATCGGTCCCGACGCGCGCGCCGAGGCGGTCTTCGCGGCCCGCGAGGAGGGCGTCGTGGCCGGGCTCGGGGTCGCCGCCCTGGTGTTCGCGGTCGTGATGGGCGACGACGTGGAGGTCGCCGACCGGCTCCCCGACGGGACCCGGGTGAGTGCGGGCGACGTGGTGATGCGCGTGGCCGGCCCCACCCGTGGGCTGCTCACCGCCGAGCGCACGGCCCTCAACTTCGCCAGCCACCTGTCCGGTGTCGCGACCGCCACCTCGCACTGGGTGGCGGCGCTCGAGGGCACCAGGGCGCGGGTGCTCGACACCCGCAAGACCCTGCCGGGCTACCGGGCGCTGCAGAAGTACGCCGTGCGCTGCGGCGGCGGCGTCAACCATCGCGTCAGCCTGGCCGACCGGGCGATGGTCAAGGACAACCACGTCATCGCCGCGGGCGGGGTGGTGCCGGCCTATCGCGCCGTGCAGGCGGCGTACCCGGGCCTGCGGGTGGAGGTCGAGGTGACCGACCTGGAGCAGCTGCGCGAGCTGCTGGCGGTCGGCTGCAACGAGATCCTGCTCGACAACATGTCCACCGAGACGATGGCCGAGGCGGTCCGGATCACCGACGGCCGGGCCACGCTGGAGGCCTCGGGCGGCCTCACGCTGGAGCGGGCCCGCGAGGTGGCCGAGACCGGCGTCGACTTCATCTCGGTCGGCGCCCTGACCCACTCGGTGAAGGTCTTCGACCTGGGCATGGACCTCCAGGACCGATGAGCCTGCTCGCGGCCGACATCGGCAACGCCCACACCGTCCTCGGGCTCATCGCCGACGGCCGGGTGAGCGCCGACTGGCGGGTCTCCACGGACGAGCACCGCACCTCCGACGAGTGGGCGGTCATGCTGCGCGGGCTGCTCGGCGACGCGCTCGCCCAGGTCCAGGGCATCGTGGTCTGCTCGACGGTGCCGGCCGTCCTGCACGAATGGCGCGACATGCTGCCGCGCCACTTCGGGGGCGTGCCCCACGTGGTCGTGGAGCCGGGGGTGCGCACCGGAGTTCCGGTGCTGATGGACAATCCACGCGAAGTCGGGTCCGATCGGATAATCAATGCGCTGGCCGCGGCGACGGTTTATGGCGGACCGGCCATCGTGGTCGACTTCGGCGGGACCGCGACCACATTCGACGTGGTCAGCGCGCAGGGGCAGTATGTCGGCGGCGCCATCGCGCCCGGCATCGAGATCTCGCTCGAGGCCCTCGGCGCCCGCGGCGCCCAGCTGCGCAAGGTGGAGCTGCAGCGTCCGCGCTCGGTCATCGCCAAGAACACCGTCGAGGCGTTGCAGTCGGGCATGGTCTTCGGCGTGGCCAGCCAGGTCGAGGGGATCGTCGACCGCATGCGCGCCGAGCTCGGGGCCGACGCCGAGCGATTGCGCGTCGTGGCCACCGGATATCTCGCCCCGCTGGTGATCGAGGAATGTCGATGCTTTACCGATCATTCGCCTTGGCTCACGCTGATGGGTCTCGAATTGGTGTTCCACAGGAATACGTGAGCGACAAATTCCTTTTTGCGCTCGGTAATGTCAAGATGGAACGCCCGTATATCCCCCACTGAAGAGGTCTGCAATGGCGCAGAAGGTCAACATCGTGCTCGTCGACGACATCGACGGCTCCGAGGCCACCGAGACCGTGGTGTTCGGCCTCGACGGCACGTCGTACGAGATCGACCTGAACGACAAGAACGCCGCGGCTCTGCGCGACGCGCTTAGCCCCTACGTCGGCCACGCCCGCAAGTCCGGGAGTGCCGGCGCCCGCCGTGCCGCCAAGAAGTCCAGCGCCGCCGGCCCCAGCGCCCGCGAGGTCCGGGACTGGGCCCGCTCCAACGGCTACACGGTCCCCGACCGCGGACGCATCCCCGCCGACGTCCGCTCCGCCTTCGACGCCGCCAACTGACGCACCCCGCGCCGGCGTACCGCGCGCGCCACGCTGACCCGTCACGAACTTTGTGACGGGTCAGCGTCATTTGCGTGAGTTGGTGACGGGTCGGCGGCCGCGTCTGTTCGCTGTGGGCGGACGCGGTTGGGCGCTCACCGGGAACGCGTAGGCTGTCCGCGGGGTTAGTTCTCTATGTTCCGCCTTCGTCCGACCCAGGACGAGGCGGCCCCGTTGATCTTCAGGAGCGATGCGCATGTTCGAGCGGTTTACTGACCGAGCCCGACGGGTGGTCGTGCTGGCCCAAGAAGAGGCCCGCATGCTCTCCCACAACTACATTGGGACCGAGCACATCCTGCTCGGCCTCATCCACGAGGGCGAAGGCGTCGCCGCGAAGGCGCTCGAGAGCCTGGACATCTCACTGGAGGCGGTGCGCGCCCAGGTCGAGGAGATCATCGGCCAGGGCCAGCAGGCGCCCAGCGGCCACATCCCCTTCACCCCGCGGGCCAAGAAGGTCCTCGAGCTGTCCCTGCGCGAGGCGCTGCAGCTCGGCCACTCCTACATCGGCACCGAGCACATCCTGCTCGGCCTGATCCGTGAGGGCGAGGGCGTCGCCGCCCAGGTGCTGCAGAAGCTGGGCGCCGACCTCAACCGGGTCCGCCAGCAGGTCATCCAGCTGCTCTCGGGCTTCCAGGGCAAGGAGTCGACCGCCTCGGCGGCCGCCCAGGGCAGTGGCGCGGACGCGCCCTCCTCGTCGCTGGTGCTCGACCAGTTCGGCCGCAACCTGACCCAGGACGCCCGCGAGGGCAAGCTGGACCCGGTCATCGGCCGCGAGCAGGAGATCGAGCGGGTCATGCAGATCCTCTCGCGCCGCACGAAGAACAACCCGGTCCTCATCGGCGAGCCCGGCGTCGGCAAGACCACGATCGTGGCCGGCCTGGCGCAGGACATCGTGCGCGGCAGCGTCCCCGAGACGCTCAAGGACAAGCAGATCTACACCCTGGACCTCGGCGCGCTCGTCGCCGGCTCCCGCTACCGCGGTGACTTCGAGGAGCGCCTGAAGAAGGTGCTCAAGGAGATCCGCACCCGCGGCGACATCGTGCTGTTCATCGACGAGATCCACACCCTCGTCGGCGCCGGCGCAGCCGAGGGCGCGATAGACGCGGCCAGCATCCTCAAGCCGATGCTGGCCCGCGGCGAGCTGCAGACCATCGGCGCGACCACGCTCGACGAGTACCGCAAGTACCTCGAGAAGGACGCCGCGCTCGAGCGCCGCTTCCAGCCGATCCAGGTCTCCGAGCCCTCCATCGCTCACACGATCGAGATGCTCAAGGGCCTGCGCGACCGCTACGAGGCGCACCACCGCGTGACGATCACCGACGAGGCGCTGGTCTCGGCGGCGACGCTGGCCGACCGCTACATCTCCGACCGCTTCCTTCCGGACAAGGCGATCGACCTCATCGACGAGGCCGGCTCACGGCTGCGGATCCGTCGCATGACGGCCCCCGCCGACCTGCGTGAGTACGACGACAAGATCGCCGAGGTGCGCCAGCGCAAGGAGGGCGCCATCGACGGTCAGGACTTCGAGGCGGCCGCGCGGCTGCGCGACGAGGAGAAGCAGCTCATCCAGAAGAAGGCCGAGCGCGAGAAGCAGTGGCGCGCCGGCGACATGGACGAGGTCGCCGAGGTCGACGAGGAGCTGATCGCCGAGGTGCTGGCGGTCGCGACCGGGATCCCGATCGTCAAGCTCTCCGAGGAGGAGTCCACGCGGCTGCTCAAGATGGAGGACGAGCTCCACAAGCGGGTCATCGGCCAGGAAGAGGCCGTCCGGGCGCTGTCGCGGGCCATCCGCCGTACCCGCGCCGGGCTGAAGGACCCCAAGCGCCCCGGCGGCTCGTTCATCTTCGCCGGCCCGTCCGGTGTCGGTAAGACGTGGCTGTCCAAGACGCTCGCGGAGTTCCTCTTCGGCGACGAGGACGCGCTGATCCAGCTCGACATGAGCGAGTTCAGCGAGAAGCACACCGTCTCGCGGCTGTTCGGCTCGCCTCCGGGCTACGTCGGCTACGAGGAGGGCGGGCAGCTCACCGAGAAGGTGCGCCGCAAGCCGTTCTCCGTCGTCCTCTTCGACGAGGTCGAGAAGGCGCACCCGGACATCTTCAACAGCCTGCTGCAGATCCTCGAGGAAGGTCGCCTGACCGACTCGCAGGGCCGGGTCGTCGACTTCAAGAACACCGTCATCATCATGACGACCAACCTCGGCACCCGCGACATCAACAAGTCCGTCAACCTGGGCTTCCAGCAGTCGGGTGACGCCGCGGGCTCCTATGAGCGGATGAAGAGCAAGGTCGCCGACGAGCTCAAGCAGCACTTCCGGCCCGAGTTCCTCAACCGTGTCGACGAGATCATCGTCTTCCCGCCGCTCTCGCGCGAGCAGATCATCTCCATGGTCGACAACATGATCACGGCCGTCGAGCTCCGGCTCCGCGACCGCGACATGAGCCTGGAGCTGACGCAGCCCGCCAAGGACCTGCTGGCCGAGCGTGGCTTCGACCCGGTGCTCGGAGCGCGTCCGCTGCGGCGCACGATCCAGCGCGAGATCGAGGACACCCTGGCCGAGAAGATGCTCTTCGGCGAGGTCGGCCCGGGCCAGATCGTCCTGGTCGACGTGGAGGGCGAGGGAGCGAGCGCGACCTTCACCTTCGAGGGTCAGAAGGTCGGGGCGCTGCCCGACCTGCCGCCGTTCGAGACCGCCGAGGTCGGCCTGGCCGAAGGGCCCGACGACTCCGACGGCCCGATCGACGTGCCGCGCGAGAACGAGGCGTAGCCACCAGCACGCACAGGAGCCCCACCGGTCCGCCGGTGGGGCTCCTGTCGCGTCCGGGCCCACTGGCTAGGCTCGCGGCATGATCTTCACCGTCACCACGGTCAAGGACACCTTGGCCAACGTGCAGCGGTTCGTGGCGGGCAACCTCGCGGGCGGCGCCGACCACCTGTTCGTGTTCCTCGACGGCCCCGACCCCGAGGTGCGGGCGTTCCTGGACTCCCACCCGCACGTCACCTGCGTCCGCACCGACAAGACCTGGTGGCTGGGCGAACGGCCGGCCGAGCTCAACGTCCGGCAGCGGATCAACGCCAACCTGGTGAAGGTGCTGCTCAGCACGCTCCCGGAGGCGGAGTGGCTCTTCCACGTCGACGGCGACGAGATCGTGCAGATCGACCGCGATGTCCTGGGCGCCGTGCCGGGCGACGTAGAGGTGGTCAAGCTCGCCCCGCTGGAGGCGGTGAGCCGTAAGCACTGGGACCAGGACCCGACCTGGTTCAAGAAGATGCTGGGCAAGGACGACCTGACCCTCCTGCACGTCCTGGGGGCGATCAAGCGTCCGCACAACGGCGCGCTCTTCCATGGGCACCTCGAGGGCAAGAGCGGCTTGCGTCCCCGGCTGGACCGGTGGCTGACGCTGCACCACGTCGTCCTGGCCGACAAGAGCCGGGTCGACCCGTACACCCACGACGCCCTGACGGTGCTGCACTACGAGTCGTTCAGCGGGGAGGACTTCGTGCGCAAGTGGACCTCGATGCTGGACGCCGGCCCCACGTTCGGGCTGCGCTCCGGGCGCGAACCCACGGCCGTGGCGCTGCGCACGCTGGTGTCCCTGGGCCTCAGCGAGGAGCAGGCGGCGCCGTACCTGATGCGGATCTTCGAGCGCACCACCGAGGACGACTTCGACACCCTGCGCGACCTCGGGCTGCTGGTGGAGGTGGACCCACGAGAGGGCACCCACCGGCCGGAGGCGCTGGGCAACGACGCGCGCCAGCATCTCGACGGCCTGCTGGCCCGGCTGCGAGAGGAGCCCAAGGGGATCTTCCACCCCTACCGCTCGCCCGGCGCCGACCGTGAGGCCCTCAAGCGCGCCCAGGGCGCGCCGAAGGGCGTGCGCGGCCTCCTGCGCCGGTCCTGACGCCGACCGGTCACGAGGAGGCCGGGGCAACCGGAGGGCCGGGTTAGGCTCGTTCATGATCTTCACGGTCAGCACGGTGAGGGACACCCTGGCCAACGTGCAGCGATTCGTGGCCGGCAACCTCGCCGGCGGGGCGGACCACCTCGTCGTGTTCCTCGACGCGGCCGACCGCCCGGTGCGCGCCTTCCTGGAGGCCCACCCCCACGTCACGTGCGTCCGCACCGACAAGAGCTGGTGGCTCGGGGGACGCCCCGCCAAGCTCAACGGCCGGCAGCGGATCAACGCCAACGTGGTGCGACTGGTGCTGAGCACCCTTCCGGAGGCCGAGTGGGTCTTCCACATCGACGGCGACGAGATCGTCCAGCTCGACCGCGAGGTGCTCGCGGCCCTGCCAGCCGACGTCGAGGCGGTCCGACTCAGCCCGCTCGAGGCCGTCAGCCGCAAGCACTGGGACGGCGAGCCGACCTGGTTCAAGCGCAAGCTCGGCAAGGAGGAGCTCCTGATGCTGTGCACGCTGGGGGTCATCGCCCGCCCGCACAACCGCGCGTACTTCCACGGTCACATCAACGGCAAGTCCGGGATGCGCCCCCGCCTCGACCGGTGGCTCGGGCTGCACGACATCGTCGACGCGGAGCAGAACCTGCTCGAGTCCTACAGCGACGACGCGCTCAGGATGCTGCACTACGAGTCGTTCAGCGGCGAGGAGTTCGTCCGCAAGTGGACCGCGATGCTCGAGGCCGGTCCCGACGCCGGTCTGCGCTCCGCACGCCAGCCCACGGCACGGGCCCTGCGCGCCCTCGTGTCCAAGGGGCTCGCCGAGGAGCAGGCCGCGCCGTACCTGATGCGGATCTTCGAGCGCACCACCGAGGACGACTTCGAGACCCTGCACGGGCTCGGGCTGCTGGTGCACCTCGACCCGCGCCTCGGCACGCACAGCCCCGCCCCGCTCCCCGACGGGGCGCGAGAGCACATCGATGCGCTGTTGGCGCGACTGGGCCACGAGCCCAAGGTGCACTTCCACCCCTCCGGCAAGGGCGAGGACCGCCGGGCGCTGGGACGGGCCACCCAGGGCCTGCCCGTGCGCCCTGCCCCCGGTCAGGGCAGCGCGTAGCCGCCGGCGCCGGTCCGGACCGCCAGCCGGTCCTCGACCAGGCCGGCCAGGCAGCGCGCCCGCTGCGCCTCGTCGGCCCAGACGGCGTCCAGGCGGCTCTGGTGCACGGGGCCGTCGCTGTCGCGAAGCACCGCCAGCAGCCGGCCGCGGCACTGGCGGTCGGTCCCGGCCCAGGTCTGCGCCCGGCGCACCGGACCGTCGTACGCCGGCCGGCCGGCCGCGCGCCACGCGCAGCGGTCGGCGACGGGGCAGGCGTCGCAACGCGGAGCGGCGGCCGTGCAGACCAGGGCGCCCAGCTCCATCAGCGCGATCGACCAGGTGGCGGCGGTCGGCTCGTCCTCGGGCAGGAGCTCGGCTGCCCTCGTGCGCTCGGCGCGCGTGACCGACGGGCCGGGGAGCTCGACGCCGCCGACCGCGCGCGCGAGCACCCGGCGGACGTTGGTGTCGAGCACGACGTGGCGGCGTCCGTAGGCGAAGGTGGCGATCGCGGCGGCCGTGTAGTCGCCGATCCCCGGCAGGGCGATCAGGTCGTCGTAGGAGCTCGGCACGACACCGTCGTGCCGCTCGGTGATGGTGACCGCCGCGGCGTGCAGCCGCAGTGCCCGGCGCGGGTAGCCGAGGCGGCCCCACGCCCGCACCGCCTCGCCCGTCGGCTCGGCGGCGAGCGCGGCCGGCGTCGGCCACCGCTCCAGCCACTGCTCGTGGATGGGGAGCACCCGGGCCACCGGGGTCTGCTGGAGCATGAGCTCGGAGACCATCACCGACCACGGCGTCGCCGCCGCGCCGCGCCAGGGCAGGTCGCGGGCGTGCTCGTCGTACCACTGCAGCAGGGGGGAGTGGAGGTCCATCGCATCCATTGTCCCCACGGTGTGGCACCACGTCCGTAGGCGGTCTGGTGACTAGCGTTCAGTCATGCCCCCGCCCCTGACTCGTGGTCCGCTCCCGGCCTCGGTCTACTGGCGCCGCCGTCTCGTCCTGGTCGGCCTCGTGACCGTGCTCGTCGTCTCCCTGGCCCGCCTCCTCAGCGGATCGAGCGACGGCTCGTCGCAAGACGAGGGAGCAGCCCAGCAGGCCGCGGGCGCGCCGACCTCGTCCGACGCCACCCTCAGCGCGTCGTCCAGCCCGTCGTCGACGGCGACGCGCAAGCCGCGCCGTACCCCGACCCAGCCGAGCACCAGTGCTGCCCCGACGCTCGCGGAGCCCGACGGCCCATGTGCCGCCGACGACCTCGAGGTCACGCCGAGCGTGGTCGACGCCGTGGTCGGGCGCGACGTGGTCGTGCTGCTCGATGTCCGCACCCTGGTCGACGAGGCGTGTACCTGGCAGGTCTCCTCCAGCAGCCTGACCCTGCGCATCCGCTCCGGCTCCGACAAGATCTGGTCGTCCGCGCAGTGCCCGCGGGTGCTGCCGGTCAAGGACCTGGTCGTGCGTCGCGACGTCGGCACCACCGTCCCGGTGATCTGGGGCGACGCCCGCCGCTCCGACAAGGAGTGCTCGCGCCAGGCCGACTGGGCGATGCCGGGCTTCTACCAGGTGGCGGCGGCCGCGCTCGGTGGGGAGCCGACCGAGGTGCAGTTCGAGCTCACCCGCCCGGTGCCGGAGGTCATCACCCCGTCCGCCGCGCCGTCGTCCTCCCCGACGGGCGGGGCCGGCGGATCGGGCGCTGGATCGGGCGGCGGATCGGGCGGTGGCAAGCCGAACCAGCCGGACGACGACGCGAAGCCCTCCGGAAAGCCGTCCGGCGCCGTCGAGCCGAACGGGTCCGGGATCAGCTGAGGGCCCAACGCGGTCAGTCCAGATCGGGGCGCCTCGATCTCGACCAGGACGTCGGGCTCGACGAGGTAGTCGGCCCCGAGGGGCGAGGCGGGCGGCATCGGTAGGCTCGGCCCGATCTCGCCGGCCACCTGCTCCACGCTGGCCGGCCTGCACGCCGCCGACGCCGCCGATCGGGATCGACCGCGTCCGCGCGCATCGACGAGGGGCGACGTTGCTCGCTGACGCTCGAGACGAGCTGCCTCCGTCACACGGGGTGGGCGAAACTCGCGCATCCCGCATGAAGTTTCGTCGGGGAGGCGTGAGTTTCACCGGGTGCCCGGTGAAACTCGCCCGCTGGACGTAGTGCCCGACGATCGTCGACTCGACGAAGGTGACGATGCCCGCTGACGCTCGAGACGAGCTGCCTCCGTCACACGGGGTGGGCGAAACTCGCGCATCCCGCATGAAGTTTCGTCGGGGAGGCGTGAGTTTCACCGGGTGCCCGGTGAAACTCGCCCGCTAGACGTACCGCTCGAGGATCGTCGACTCCGCGAGGCGGGAGAGGCCCTCGCGGACGCTGCGGGCGCGCAGCTCGCCGACGCCCTCGACGGCCTGGAGGTCGTCGATGCCGGCGGAGAGGAGCTTCTGCAGGGTGCCGAAGTGCTCGACGAGGCGGTCGACGACCGACGAGGGCAGGCGCGGCACCTTGGCGAGGAGCCGGTAGCCGCGCGGGGCGACCGCGCCGTCGAGGTGCTCGCTGTTGCCCAGGCCGAGCACCCTCGCTGCGGCGGCCGGGTCGACCAGGTCGGTGGCCGAGAGCGCCTCGAGTCGGTTGAGCAGCTCCTCGGGGCTCTTGCTGCGGCGACCGGTCGAGACGTAGTCGCGGATCACCAGCTCTCGTTCGGTGTCGACGCCGGTGACGAGCTCCTCGAGCTGAAGCGACAGCAGCCGACCGTCGGTGCCCAGCTCGAGCACGTAGTCCTCGATCTCGCGTGCGATGCGCGTGACCATCTCCAGACGCTGGGCGACCACCGCGACGTCGCGGACGGTGACCAGGTCCTCGATCTCGAGCGCCGAGAGGGTGCTGGAGACCTCGTCCAGGCGGAGCTTGTAGCGCTCGAGGGTGGCCAGCGCCTGGTTGGCGCGCGACAGGATCTGTCCGGACCCCTCCAGGACGTGGCGGGTCTCGCCGACGTACGCCGCGATGATCTGCATCGACTGCGACACCGAGATCACCGGGAAGCCGGTCTGACGCGCCACCCGGTCGGCGGTGCGGTGGCGGGTGCCGGTCTCCTCCGAGGGGATCGAGTGGTCGGGCATGAGGTGCACGGCGGCACGCATGATGCGGCTGACCTCGCCGTCGACGATGATCGCGCCGTCCATCTTGGCCAGCTCGCGCAGGCCCGTGGCGGTGAACGGGACGTCGAGGGTGAACCCGCCCGTCGCGATCGACTCCACCGTGCGGTCGTGGCCCATGACGATCAGCGCACCGGTGCGCCCGCGCAGGATCCGCTCGAGGCCGTCGCGCATCGCGGTGCCGGGGGCGATGGAGGCCAGGGTCTCGCGCAGACGCAGGACCTCGTCGCTTCTGTCGGGCACGGCTCTCCTTGGTGGTCGAGCCTCGTCGAGACCCGGTCGTGCGGTCCTGCAGTCGGCCCGCCCAGGGAGTTTAGCCGTCGTCCGCGCTGCGCAGCCTCCGGTTTGACGGACGGGAGAGCCCGAGCAGCCGCAGAGCCGACCCCACGTCGGGGGCGTCGACCACGCGCATGCCGTCGACCATGCGGTCCTGCGAGACCGGCCGCACCCCACCGGGGCTCTCCGGGCCGGTGGGGACCACCGCCATCCGGAAGCCCAGCCGGGCCGCCTCGGCGATGCGCTGGGGCAGGTCGCGCACCCGGCGCAGCTCGCCGGCGAGGCCGATCTCGCCCATGGCGACCACCCCGGCCGGCGGTGCGGTGCCGAACGTCGCCGAGGCCAGCGCCAGCGCCACCGCCAGGTCGCTGGCCGGCTCGCCCAGCCGGGCGCCGCCGACGGTCGAGGCGAACACGTCGTGGGCGTGCAGGCGGATCCCGCAGTGCTGTTGCAGGACCGCGAGCACCATCGCGATGCGCGAGCCGTCGAGTCCGGACGTGGTGCGGCGGGGGCGCTCGAGCGCCGAGGGGGTGACCAGGGCCTGGACCTCGGCGAGCATCGGGCGCCGACCCTCCATCGTGACGGCGACGCAGGTGCCGGCGACCCGGCCGTGGTGGTTCTCGATGAAGAGCCCGGTGGGGTCGGTGACCGCGGTGATGCCGTCGGCGCCGAGGTCGAAGCAGCCGACCTCGTCGACCGGGCCGAAGCGGTTCTTCACGGCGCGCAGCATGCGGAAGCGGGAGTTGCGGTCGCCCTCGAACTGCAGGACCACGTCGACGAGGTGCTCCAGCACGCGGGGGCCGGCGATCGAGCCGTCCTTCGTCACGTGGCCGACCAGGACGACGGTCACGTTGCGGGTCTTGGCGACGCGGATCAGCGCGGCGGCGACCTCGCGGACCTGCGTGACACCGCCGGGGACCCCCTCGATGCCCGGTGCGCCGATGGTCTGCACCGAGTCGACGACGAGCAGCGCCGGGCGCACCTGCTCGATGTGGGTGAGGATCGCGCCCAGGTCGGTCTCGGCGGCGAGGTAGAGCTCGTCGTGGACGCCGCCGGTGCGGTCGGCGCGCATGCGCACCTGGGAGGCGGACTCCTCGCCGGTGACGTAGAGCGTGCGGCGACGGTGGCGCGCGGTCTGGGCCGCGACCTCCAGCAGCAGCGTGCTCTTGCCGACGCCGGGCTCGCCCGCGAGCAGGATCGCGGCGCCGGGGACCAGCCCGCCGCCGAGGACCCGGTCGAGCTCCGGCACACCGCTGCCGCGGAACGCGGACTCCTCGACCGACACCTCCCCGATGGGGACCGCGGCCTGCGTGACCGCCGTCGCCGTCGTCCTGCCCTGGGGCACCGCGGCCGCCTCGGCGACCGATCCCCAGGCCTGGCACTCCCCGCACCGGCCGACCCATTTGGTGGTCTCCCAGCCGCACTCGGTGCAGCGGAACGCGGAGCGAGGGGGCTTGGCCATGGACCGAACGCTAGGCCCTGGCGCCGACACCGGTCCTCGGGGCCGCGCACGACCGCCCCAAGAAATGAGGTGCCGGGGCGCCGTACGCCGATATGCTCGCCGTTGGAACGATCAAGACCACAGGTGGGAGGCGAGATGGGCCGGATCCCCGGGCGGGTGCCCGCGGTGCCGCCGACCCTCGCCGACGTCGCCGAGGTGGCCGGCGTCTCGCGTCAGACGGTCTCCAACGCGGTCAACAACCCCGACCTGCTGCGCGCCGACACGCTGGTGCGGGTGCAGGACGCGATCGAGGAGCTCGGCTACTCGCCTAACCGGGCCGCCCGCAACCTGCGCACCCGCGCCTCGCACCTGGTGGGGCTGCGGATGACGCCGGGCCAGGAGTTCACGGCCAACGCCGCCATCGACCGGTTCGTCCACTCGCTCGTGGAGACCGCGGGCGAGGCCGGCTACCACGTGCTGCTGTTCGCGGGCGACGGCAACGACCCGCTGCGCGGCTACGACGACCTCCTGCGCTCGACCGCGGTCGACGCGTTCGTGGTGACCGACACCTACCTCGGCAACCCCCAGGCGGCGTGGCTGCGCGAACGCCGGGCGCCGTTCGTCGCCTTCGGGCGGCCCTGGGACGACCCCGACGCCACGCACCCGTGGGTGGACGTCGACGGCGCCGCGGGCGCCGAGCTGGCGACCCGGCACCTGCTGGACAGGGGACACACCAAGATCGCGTGGATCGGCTGGCGCAAGGACTCCTTCATCGGCGAGGACCGCCGCGCCGGCTGGAGCCGGGCGCTCAAGGACCGCGGCCTGTCCACCACCGCGATGGCCTCCCGGGTGGAGGACACCGTCAACAGCGGGCGCGAGGCCAGCGCCGTGCTCCTCGACGAGGCGCGCCCCTCGGCGTTCGTCTGCGCCTCCGACACCCTGGCGATGGGGGTCCTGCACACCCTGGCCGACCGCGGCCTGCGCGCGGGCGAGGACGTCGCCGTCGTCGGCTTCGACGACTCGCAGGTGGCCCAGGTCGTGCACCCGGGCCTGACCTCGGTGCGCCAGCCCCTCGAGGACGTGGCGATCCGCGTCGTCGCCGCGCTGGAGGGCCTGCTCGCGCACCCGCCCCGCGTCGGGCCCGGCATCCTGCTCACGCCGACGCTGGCCGTGCGCGGGTCCAGCTAGCCGCGGGCGGCCTCAGAGGCGCTTGGACCAGACGTTGACGGCGTAGTCGACCTCGGTGCCCTCGTGGTGGCGCAGGATGTCGGCGGCCACGTCGGGCTTGAACTCGATGCGAACGACCGCCTCCAGGTCGGCGCGGGAGCCGAACGACCAGCCCATGTCGACCGGCGTGCGGGTCCAGCCGCGAGTCGCCCAGAAGCGCTCGATCTCGTGGGGCGGCGGGAGGTGCGGGTAGCCGCGGCGGAACCACGCCCCGAAGGTCGAGCGGGACGCGTCGTTGTCGATGACCAGCGCGACGCCGCCACGACGTACGACGCGGGCCAGCTCGGCGAGGCCGGGCTCGCAGCCCGGGCCGAAGAAGTAGGCCCACCGAGCGTGGACGATGTCGACCGACGCATCCGGCAGCGGTACCGCCTGCGCCGTGCCCTGGATGACGGTGACGTTGTCCAGGAGGCGGGTGCGCCGGCGGGCCAGGGCGAGCAGGTCGGGGTGCGGCTCGACGCCGATCACGCGTCCGGCCGGCCCGACGTCAGCGGCGAAGCCGGGAAGGTGGAAGCCGGTGCCGCAGCCGAGGTCCAGGACGGTGGCATCCTCGAAGGTCGCCAGCGCCTGCAGGGTCGCGGCCAGGCGGCCGTGCGGGTCGACGGCGCGGTTCTCGACCTCGTAGGTCGCGGGGCTCTCCCAGATGTTGGGGCTCGCGACAGTGCCCCGAGGGGTGCCCCGAGCAATGCCCCGAGCAATGCCCCGAGCAGCGCCGGTCAGAGACGGACCAGCCCGTGGGGGGTCTGCAGCTGGACGGCGAGGATGCCGGGCGTGCCGTGCGGCGCCACCCACTCGACCTTGATGTCCTCGAGCGGCGCCTCGACCGTATGGCCGAGCCATTCGCTGACGCGCTGCGGGTCGCCGGCGATCTCCAGGCAGGCAAGGGAGAAGCTCCCGTCGGCGCCCGTCGACGGGTGCAGCTCGGCGGGCGACTCCCACTGCACGAAGAACGGCAGCTGCGGGTCGGAGATCAGGCCGTTGACGCCGATCTGGCGCCACCGCAGCTCGGTGCCGTCCGGGCGGTGCCGGTTGCCGACCACGGCCGAGCGACCGAGACGCTCCTCGACCGGCGCGATGTCGTCGACGGCCACGACCCAGCCGAGCCAGCCGCCGCCGAGGGCCGAGCGGGCCCGCACGGCCTGACCGAACGGGGCCTTGTCGGAGGCCGGGTGGTCCAGCGCCTCGACGATCTCGAGGTAGGTGTGGTCCGCGAGGGCGAGCGTCATGTTCCGCGTGCCGAAGCGGGGGTGGATGCCGCCGTCGACGAAGTCACGACCCAGCAGCCCGCCGAGACGCTGGGCGGTGTTGACGAGTCCGTCCGGTCCTGCGGCGAAGGAGAGATGGTCCAGGCGCATGCAGGCATTCTGCGCCACCGGATCAGGGGGGTTGGTGAGGGGGTCTAAGTGTCTTGATGTCAAGACTTCATCCCACCCGCCGGGTGATCAGTGCGGGTCGGCCGGATGCAGCGCCAGGGCGGAGCGTGAGCGCACGTGGGCGTCGCAGTGCCGCACCAGCTCGTCGTACGCCGCCTTGCCCATGAGCTCGGTCAGCTCGGGCTCGTGGGTGAGGTAGACCGGCTCGACGGCGACGTGGGCCTCGGTGTTGCCCGAGCAGTACCAGTCCAGGTCGTGTCCGCCCGCTCCCCAGCCGACGCGGTCGTACTCGGTGATCGTGACCTCGGTGTAGGTGCTGCCGTCCTGGCGCTCGACGTTGCGGAACCGGCGGCGGATCGGCAGCTGCCAGCAGACGTCCGGCTTGGTCTCCAGCGGGTTGCGGCCCTGCCGCAGCGCCAGGCCGTGCAGGGCGCAGCCGGCGCCACCCTCGCCCGTGGACGGAGCGAAGTCGGTGCGGTTGTGGAACACGCACGCCTGCTGGCCGTCCACCTCGATCGTGCGGGTCTTGCGCTCGCCGTCGCCGTCGGTCTCGACCCAGTCCTTCGTGCGGACCGGCCGGCCGGGGTGGAACTGCCACTGGGTCTCGTCGAGCTGCTCGACGAACGCCTTGACCCGCAGCTCGTCGTCGGTGTCGGCGAAGTGGGCGCCGAGCGTGCAGCAGCCGGTGTCGGGAGCGTCGGCGTAGATGCCCTGGCATCCCTGTCCGAAGATGCAGGTGTAGGCCGACGTCAGCCAGGTGAGGTCGCAGCGCATCACCTCGGTCCCGTCCGCGGGGTTGACGAACTCCACGAAGGCGCGGGGGAAGACCAGGTCCACTTCGGGCATGACGCCAGCCTACGGCCGTGCGGGGCGCGGTCATCGCGGCGGCGGTACGTTGAGGGCATGCGCCTGGGCGTCCTGGACATCGGCTCCAACACCGGCCACCTGCTGGTGGTCGACGCACACGGTGGCGCCGCGCCGCTGCCGGCGTACTCCCACAAGCAGCCACTGCGCCTGGCCGAGCACCTCGACGACTCCGGTGCCGTGACGCAGGCGGGGATCGACGCGCTGGCGGCCTTCACCGCGGAGGCGCTCGTCGTCGCGGAGGACAAGGGCTGTCAGGACATGCTGGCGTTCGCGACGTCCGCGGTGCGCGACGCGGTTAACTCCGACGACGTGCTGGCCTGCGTGCGCGAGCTCACCGGCGTGGACATCGCGGTGCTCTCGGGCGAGGACGAGGCCCGACTGACCTTCCTCGCCGTACGCCGGTGGTTCGGCTGGTCGGCCGGACGGCTCGCGGTCTTCGACATCGGCGGCGGCTCCCTGGAGATCGCGGGTGGGACCGACGAGCTGCCGGACGTGGCGTGGTCGCTGCCACTGGGAGCGGCTCGGCTGGCGCGGCGGTTCTTCGAGGAGAAGCCCGACGAGACGATGCTGCGCGCCATCCGCAAGGAGATCCGCGCCGAGATCGCGCGCGACGCCGGGCACCTGCTGCGCGGCGGCTCCCCGCACCGTGCTGCAGCGACGTCCAAGACCTTCCGCTCGCTCGGGCGGATCTGCGGTGCCGCCCCGTCCAGCGACGGCCCGCTCGTGCCGCGCACGCTGCCGTTGTCGTCCCTGCAGTCGTGGATCCCCAAGCTCGTAGCCATGCCGCACGCCGAGCTCGCCGTCCTGCCCGGGGTGTCCCCGAGCCGGACGCACCAGATCGTGCCGGGGGCGCTCGTGGCCGAGGCCTGCATGGACATCTTCGACCTCGCCGAGCTCGAGATCTGTCCTTGGGCACTGCGTGAGGGCGTCATCCTGGAGCGCCTCGACGCGATGAGCGTGTTGGACTGATCGGGTGGCACCTCGCATCGGACTCTCGACGGCCTCGGTCTACCCCGAGTCGTCGGCGCACGCCTTCGCCTACGCAGCCGAGCTGGGCTACGACGCCGTCGAGGTGATGGTCGGCATCGACGCGCTCAGCCAGCAGACCTCCGCGGTGACTCAGCTCGCGGAGCATCACGGGCTCCCCGTGAGCGCGGTCCACGCGCCCTGCCTGCTCTTCACCCAGCGGGTCTGGGGGACCGAGCCGTGGGGCAAGCTGCAGCGCTCGGCCGACATGGCGCGCGAGGTCGGGGCGGAGGTGGTCGTCGTCCACCCGCCGTTTCGCTGGCAGCGCGAGTACGCCCGCGACTTCGTCAACGGCATCGCCGCCCTGGAGAACTCCACCGGCGTCGCCTTCGCGGTCGAGAACATGTACCCCTGGCGGGCCTCGTCGCGCCGCGGCATGGAGATGTACGCGCCGGGCTGGGACCCCTCGGAGGAGCCGTACGCGAACACCACGATCGACCTCTCGCACGCGGCCATCGCCGCCTCCGACCCGATCGCGATGGCGCGCCGGCTGGGCGAGCGCCTGCGCCACATCCACCTGACCGACGGCAGCGGCTCGGCCAAGGACGAGCACCTGGTGCCCGGGCGCGGCGCCATGGGGGCCCCTGCGTTCCTGCGCCATCTGGTCGAGGTCGGCTTCGACGGCGAGGTGGTCGTGGAGATCAACACGCGGCGCTGCTCGTCGCGCGCGGAGCGGGAGGCCGACCTGCGCGAGTCCCTGGAGTTCGCGCGCGAGCACCTCGCGGTGCCTGCGTCGTGAGCGCACCCCGCCGCGGGCGCCGCCCCGGCGCCCCCGACACGCGCGCGAGCATCCTCGCCGCCGCCCGCGAGGCCTTCGCCGCCTCCGGCTTCGGCCGTACGTCGGTCCGGTCCATCGCCGCGGCGGCCGGGGTCGACGCGGCGCTGGTGCACCACTACTTCGGCTCCAAGGACGATCTGTTCGTCGCCGCGCTGGACCTGCGGGTCGATCCGCGCGAGGCGGTGCTGCCGGTGACGGCGGGCGGCCCGGACGGTGTGGGGGAGCGGCTCATGTGGCTCTTCATGACGGTCTGGGACGATCCGGAGGCCCGGCTGCCACTGCTGGCGCTGGTGCGCGGCGTCGCCGAGCCGCAGTCCAAGCAGCTGATCCGCGACGGCTTCCTGCGCCTGGTGCTCGAGCCGATCGGTGACGCCCTCGGCGTGGACGAGCCGGAGCGCCGCCTCTCGCACGTGGCCTCGCAGCTGCTCGGCCTGGTCCTGATCCGCTACCTCCTCGAGGTCGAGCCGCTCGCGTCCATGCCCGCCGACCAGGTCGTCGCGACGTACGCGCCGGTGGTGCAGGGGTTCCTCACCGCCCCGCTGCCGTAGCGGGGCGGGCCGAGTCGCCCGCGAAGTCCCTTGCGGACGCCCACCAGTAGGCGCACAATTCATCACATGATGAAATCAACGGTGGAGGTACGCGGCCTCGAGGTGATCCGCGGCGGGCGGCCGGTGCTGAGCGGCCTGGACCTCGATGTCGGCCCGGGGGTGACCGGGCTGCTCGGACCGTCGGGTTGCGGAAAGTCGACGCTGATGCGCGCCCTGGTGGGCGTCCAGCGGGTGCAGGGCGGCGAGGTCTCGGTCCTGGGCGAGCCGGCCGGCAGCGCACCACTGCGCCACCGGGTCGGCTACGTGACCCAGGCGGCCAGCGTCTACGACGACCTGACCGTCGCGGAGAACCTGCGCTTCTTCGCCCGGGTGCTCGGCGTCGGCAACGAGGAGGTGGACCGCGCGGTCGCCGCGGTGGACCTCGTCAGCCACCGCGACGCGATCGCCGGACGGCTCAGCGGCGGGCAGCGCAGCCGGGTCAGCCTGGCGGTCGCCCTGCTGGGGCGGCCCGACCTGCTCGTGCTGGACGAGCCGACGGTCGGGCTCGACCCGGTGCTGCGCCGCGATCTGTGGGCGCTCTTCCACGAGCTCGCCGGCGCGGGCGCGACGGTGCTCGTCTCCAGCCACGTCATGGACGAGGCCGAGCGCTGCGACCGGCTGCTGCTCATGCGGGAAGGCCGTATCCTCGCCGACGACACACCGGAGGCCATCAAGCGGCGCGCCGGAAGCGACGACGTCGAGACCGCGTTCCTCGCCCTCGTCGAGGCGGCGGCATGAGCCCCCGGGTCACGCTCGCGGTCACCAGCCGGGTGCTCACCCAGATCCGCCGCGACCACCGCACGCTCGCGATGCTGCTGGTGCTCCCGACCCTGCTCATGGCCCTGCTGTGGTGGATGTACGAGGACGCAGGCCCGGTCTTCGACCGCCTCGGCCCGGCGCTCCTGGCGATCTTCCCCTTCATCGTGATGTTCCTCGTGACCAGCGTGACCACGCTGCGCGAGCGCTCCAGCGGCACGCTGGAGCGGCTGCTGGCGATGCCGATGGGCAAGCTCGACTTCCTGCTCGGGTACGCCGCCGCGTTCGGCGTCGTCGCGGCCGCCCAGTCGGTCATCGCGGTGGGCGTGAGCGTCGGCCTGCTCGGCCTGGAGGTGGAGGGGCCGGTGTGGCTGCTGACCGCCGTGGCGGTGACCGACGCGGTGCTGGGGACCGCGCTGGGGCTCTTCGTGTCGGCCTTCGCGCAGACCGAGTTCCAGGCCGTGCAGTTCATGCCGGCGGTCGTGGTCCCGCAGATCCTGCTCTGCGGCCTGCTCGTGCCGCGCGAGGCGATGCCCGACCTGCTGGGCGCCGTCTCCGACGTCCTGCCGCTGTCCTATGCGGTCGACGCGATGACCCACCTCACCGCCTCGTCGAGCACCGGTGGGGTCTGGCGCGATGTCGGCGTCGTGGCCGGGTTCGCGCTCGTCGGGCTGGCGCTCGGCGCCGCGACGCTGCGGCGGCGCACGCCGTAGGGCTCAGCCCGCCAGACCGGTCTCGTAGGCCGCGACGACGAGCTGGGCGCGGTCGCGGGCGCCGAGCTTGAGGAACAGCCGCGACACGTGGGTCTTCGCCGTCAACGGCGAGAGCACCAGGTGCTCGGCGATCTCCTGGTTGGACATGCCGCGGCCCACGAGCGCGAGGATCTCGCGCTCTCGCGGCGTCAGCCCCGTCAGCCGGCCGTCGGGCACTGGAGTCGGGGCGGGGACGAGGGTGCGCTCGGACGGGCTCGCCGACACGAACGCCTCGATCAGGGCCCGGGTGACCCGAGGCGCGAGCAGCGCCTGGCCCGCGTGCACCACCCGCACCGCCTCGATCAGCGCCTGCGGCTCGACGTCCTTGAGCAGGAAACCAGAGGCGCCGGCGCGCAGGGCGCCGAAGACGTACTCGTCGAGCTCGAAGGTCGTGAGGACGATGATGCGGGTGTCGCCCAGCCCCGGGGTGGCGGTGATCCTCCGGGTCGCCTCCAGGCCGTCGACGTGCGGCATCCGGATGTCCATCAGCACGACGTCGGGCCGCGTGGCCTCGGCCAGGGCCACTGCCTCGGCCCCGTCCACCGCCTCCCCGACGATCTGGAGGTCGTCCTCTGAGTCCAGCAGCGCGCGGAAGCCCGCGCGTACCAGCGTCTGGTCGTCGACGAGCAGGACCCGGATAGGGGCGCTCACGCCGTCACCCCGGCGGGCAGCGAGGCAGCGACCCGCCAGCCGCCTTCGGGACGCGGCCCCGCCTCGAGGGTGCCGCCGGCCGCGGCCGCGCGCTCGCGCATCCCGCGTACGCCGTTGCCGGAGCCCGTCTGGTCGGGAGGGGTCGTGCCGGAGCCGTCGTCCTCCACTTCGATCAGCACCCGGTCGCCGCTGCGGCCGACCCGCACCCGCGCCGACGTCGTACCCGCGTGGCGCAGCACGTTGGTCAGCGCTTCCTGGACGATGCGGTAGCCGGTCGCGCCGATCGGGGCGGGCAGCGGGAAGGTGTCCGGGTCGATGCGCAGGTCGACCTCGACGCCGGCGGCGGCGAGCCCGTCTCGCAGGTCGTCGAGGCCCGAGAGGTCCGCGGCCGGACGGATCGGGGCGTCCTCGTCGTCGGGGCCGCGCAGCACGCCCAGCATCGACCGCAGGTCCCCCAGGGCCTCGCCGCTGACCCGCTTGATGTCGCGCAGAGTCGCCCGCGCCTGGGCGGGGTCGCGCTCGAGGAGGTGGGCCCCCACGCCGGCCTGCACGTTGATCGCGACCATCGCGTGCGCGACGACGTCGTGCACGTCGCGGGCGATGCGCAGCCGCTCCTCGCCGACCCGCCTGCGGGTCTCCTCCTCGCGGGTGCGCTCCGCGGTCTCGGCCCGCTCGACGAGGCCCGACAGCAGCTCGCGGCGGTCGTGGGCGATGACCCCGAGCGCCGTCGGCAACAGCACGAGCGCCAGGTTGCGCACCGTGTCGAAGCTCAGGAGCGGGTAGGAGCTGTAGGTCGCCAAGATGAGCAGCACCGTGCCCATCACGGGCGGGACGGACCAGATGGCCTTGCGCCCCCGGGCGCTGGCGAGGGCGTAACCGCAGACGATTGCGGACAGCGCGATCGTGCTGGCGATCCTCGAGGTCTCCGTGATCGCGAAGATCAGCACCATCGCCGCCACCAGCGCCAGCTCCGGGTGCTGTCGCCGGATGAGCACCGGCAGGCACGCGAGGACGATGGCCGCGACGGCCGCGACGCTCGGCTCGCCCTCCTCGAGCCGGAACAGCTCGACGAGCATCGCGGCGGCACACAGCCCGGCCGCCACCACGTCGAGGACGCGAGGCGGGACGAGGGACCGTGTCACCCTCCGACCGTAGCGGTGGGCGACCCGGTCCGGCGTCGTCCTCAGGGAGTATCCGCGAGTACGCGGGCGCGCTCCTCGGTGCGGGCGACGGGTCGCTCGGAGAGCCCCACCCGGTCGTGGAGGCGGCGCAGCCACACGGGGGCCCACCAGTTCCACTTGCCGAGCAGACCCATCAGCGACGGCACGAGCAGCGAGCGGACCACGAACGCGTCCACGAGGACGCCTACCGCGGTCGCCACGCCGATCTGCTGGATGAAGGAGATCGAGCTGGTGCTGAAGGCGCCGATCGCCACGGCGAGGAGCAGCGCCGCGGCGGTCACCACGGCACCGGTGTGCCCGAGCCCGGTCGCGACCGCCTCGCGCTCGGTCAGCCCGGCGTCCCGCTCCTCCTTGATGCGGCCGAGCAGGAACACCCCGTAGTCGGTCGAGAGCGCGAAGACCAGTGCGGCGGTCACGAGGAAGTCGGTCGGCTCGACCCCGCCGTTGGGGGTGTAGCCGAGCAGCCCGGTGAGGCGACCGCCCTGGTAGACGAAGGTGAGCGCACCGAGGGCGACCCCCACCGTGAGCGTGTTCATCACCACCGCCTTGAGGGGCAGCACGACCGAGCCGGTCATGAGCCACAGCACGATCAGCGTGAGCAGCACCAGGAGCGACACGGCCAGCGGGAGGCTGGCGCCGATCGCCGCCTGCTGGTCGATGAAGGAGGCGGCCGGGCCGCCGACCAGCGCGTCCACCCCGTCCACCCGCAGGTCACGGAGCCCCGCCACCACGTCCTGCGCGGTCGAGCCGGCCGTGGCGCCCTCGACCGGGAGCGCGAGCTGCCAGGTGCCGTCCCCGAGCTCGAGCGGCTCGGCGGGGGCGCGTACGCCGGTCACGGCGCCGGCCTGGGCGGCGTACTCCGCCACCTGGGCCGGGTCGTCGGCCTCCATCGCGACCGTGACCGGGGTGGTGCCGGTGCCGCCGTACTCCTGCGACAGCCGGTCCGACACGATCCGAGCGCTCTGGTCGGTCGGCACGACGGTGGCGTCGATCGGCGTCCACTCGGTGCGGAGCGCAGGCGCCGAGAGGGCGACCATCACGACCGCCGTGGCCGCGGCCACGCGGCCGGGACGCCGCATGACGGCGTGGGAGAAGCGGTACCAGCGGCCCGCTGCCGCGGACCTGGCCGCCGAGCGGCGGGCCAGGCGGGCGCCCCGGAGTGCGAAGAAGATCGGGGTGATAACCAGGGACGCGGTGGCGGCGAGGCCGGCGACGATCGCGCCCGCGATGCCCATCGACTTCGTGAACCCCATCGGGAAGACGGTCAGGGTCGCGAGCGCCACGGCGACGGTGGCGGCCGAGAAGACCACCGTGCGCCCCGCGGTCTGCAGGGTCGTGCGGATCGCGCCGTGCGTCGCGCCCTGCCGCTGGAGCTCCTCGCGGTAGCGGGTGAGCAGGAAGAGCGTGTAGTCGATCGCGAGGCCCAGCCCGAGCCCGATGACCAGGTTGAGCGCGAAGACGCTGAGGCCGTAGACCTGGTTGACCCCCGCGAGGACCAGGAACGTCCCCAGCACCGTGGTGAGCCCGACGACCATCGGCAGCAGCGCGGCCCGCCCGCCGAAGAAGATCAGGGACAGCAGGAGGAGCAAGGGCATGGCCAGCAGCTCGGCCCGGGCGAGGTCCTTGCCGACGGTCTCGCCGATCTGGAGGCCGGCCACGGCCTCGCCGCCCACGGTGACGTCGCCGTCGTCCGCGAACTCCTCGATCGCCTCCGCAGCGACGTCGTCGTCGACCGCCTCCGCGTCGAGGGTCCCGAGGACCAGCGTGCTGGTGCCGTCCTCGGAGGCGCCGCCCGGCGTGACCCGCGCGACGCCGTCGACCCCGGAGAGGCGCGCGGTGACGTCGCCGACCCGTGCGGGGTCGGCGTCGTCCACCAGGACTGCGAGGCTCGGTGCGGCCCCCACCCCGGTGGCGGTCTCCACGCGCTCCACGGCGCGGACGGAGTCGGAGCCTTCGGGGACGAAGCCGCCGGAGGAGTAGAGCGCCCCCGCCACCGGACCGCCGAAGGCGCCGGCGACGAGGACGAAGAAGAAGAGTCCCGCGAGGGCATGGCGAGGACGCGTGATGAGCCGGTGCAGCAGGGTCTTGGACATGACACCGACTCTGCGCCGACGCGAGGCCGCACGCGTCGTGCTGGGGGATGCTTTCCTCCGACGGCGTACGCCGGGCGGTGTACGCCGCCGGCAGGCGGAGCCGGCCGAGGGACCCGGCCTGAACTAGCCTGGGCAGCATGTCCCTGCTTCGCCAGCCGATCCTGCTCCTGTCGCGCAGCGCCCAGGTGAAGAGGCTCGTCACCACCCTGCCGGTGACCTCCGGCATCGTCACCGGCTACGTCCCCGGAGAGACCTCCGACGCGGCCGTCTCGGCCAGCCGCGGCCTGATCGACGACGGCCTCGACGTCACCCTCGACTTCCTCGGCGAGGACACCCTCGACGCCCAGCAGGCCGAGGCCACGGTGGCGGCGTACGTCGAGGTCCTCAAGGCCCTGAGCGTCGCCGGGCTGACCCGGCACGCCGAGGTGTCGGTCAAGCTCTCCGCCATCGGGCAGGCCCTGCCCGACCACGGCCACAAGATCGCGCTGGAGAACGCGCGCACCATCTGCCGCGCCGCCCGTAACGCGGGCACGACGGTGACCCTCGACATGGAGGACCACACCACCACCGACTCGACGCTGGCCGTCCTGCGCGACCTGCGCAAGGACTTCCCGGAGACCGGTGCCGTGCTGCAGGCCTACCTGCACCGCACCGAGGACGACTGCCGCTCGCTCGCCTACGAGGGCTCGCGGGTGCGGCTGTGCAAGGGCGCCTACCACGAGCCCGAGTCGGTGGCCTTCCAGGACAAGCTCGACGTCGACAAGTCCTACGTGCGCTGCCTGAAGATCCTGCTCGCCGGCGACGGCTACCCGATGGTCGCCACCCACGACCCGCGCATGGTCGAGATCGCCTCGTCGCTCGCGAGCCGCTACGGCCGGGCCCAGCAGACCTACGAGTTCCAGATGCTCTACGGCATCCGCCCGGGCGAGCAGCGCCGGCTGGCCGCCAGCGGCGAGAAGGTCCGGGTCTACCTGCCCTACGGCGGCGAGTGGTACGGCTACCTGATGCGCCGCCTCGCGGAGCGGCCGCAGAACCTGTCATTCTTCGCCAAGTCCCTGATCTCGAAGAAGTAGGTCCCCACGATGTCGCAGACCGCCATCCTCGGCGCCGGTGTGATGGGTGAGACGCTGCTCTCCGGCCTCGTCCGCGCCGGCCGCCGCGTCGACCACCTGCTCGTCGGCGAGAAGCGCGCCGAGCGCGCCCGCGAGCTCGAGGAGCGCTACGGCGTCGCGGTCGTCAGCAACGTCGAGGCGGCCGCCAAGGCCGAGACCCTGGCGCTGGTGGTCAAGCCGCAGGACATGGGCGACCTGCTCGACGAGATCGCCGGCGTACTGCGTCCCGGCCAGCTCGTGGTCTCGCTCGCGGCGGGCATCACCACCGCCTTCATCGAGTCGCGCGTGCCCGACGGCATCGCCGTGGTCCGGGTCATGCCCAACACTCCGGCGCTGGTCGACGAGGGCATGGCCGCGATCTCGCCGGGCTCCCACTGCGACGACTCGCACCTCGCCGAGGCCGAGTCGCTCATGGCGTCGGTCGGCAAGGTGCTGCGCATCCCGGAGCGCCAGCAGGACGCGGTCACCGCGATCTCCGGGTCCGGCCCGGCCTACATCTTCTTCGTGGTCGAGTCGATGATCGAGGCCGGCGTCCACCTCGGGCTGCCGCGCGCCACCGCCAGCGAGCTGGTCATCCAGACCCTGGTGGGCTCCGCCAAGATGCTGCGCGAGACCGGCACGCACCCGACCGTGCTGCGTGAGCAGGTCACCTCGCCCGGCGGCACGACGGCCTCGGCCCTGCGGGAGCTGGAGATCCACAAGGTCCGCGCGGCGTTCCTCGCCGCCATGGAGGCGGCGCGCAACCGCTCCCGCGAGCTCGCCGAGGGGCGTTGACCCGGCTCCCGGACGTCTGGGGCGCCACCTCCGAGGAGGTACGGCGCAACTATCCCGCGGACGGGCTGCTGGCCGGCCGGACGCGCGATGACGCGGGCGGTGCCGGTGGCGGCGCCGCCGGCGCTCGCCTACCGCTGGCTGTGCCAGATCGCGGTCGCGCCGTACTCCTACGACCTGATCGACAACCGCGGACGCCGCAGCCCGCGGACGCTGACGCCGGGCGCCGACGACCTCGAGGTCGGCCAGCTCATGCAGATCTACCGGCTGACCTCCTTCGAGCCCGGCCACCACTGGACCGGCGTCACCACGCCCGCGGCGGCCCGGCTCTTCGGGCCGGTGGCGGTGACGTACGCCGCGGAGCCGGCCGCGCAGGAGCCACCCGAGACGGGCAGGAGCCGCATGGTCTGCCGGCTCGTGTGCGAGGTCGAGGGCGCCGTCGCCCGTCTGCGCGCTCCGCTCCTGGCGTGGGGTGACCTGGTGATGATGCGCAAGGAGCTGCTGACGCTGAAGGGCCTGGCCGAGCGGGACGCGAGGCGCGCCACGTCCTAGGCCTGTCACAGCCCGATGGCCGCCTCGGCCGCGGCGAGCACGGGCGCGGTGACCTCGCGGCAGCGAGCGGCGCCGGCGGCGTAGACCTCGGTGACGTGGTCGGGGTCCGCGGCGAGATCGGAGTAGCGCTTCTGCAGCGGCTCCAGCTCGGCCACCACCGCATCGGTGACGGCCTTCTTGAGCGCGCCGTACGTCGTCAGCCCGGCCGGGTCGCCGCCGCACGCAGCGAGGATCTCGAGCAGGTTGGTGACCCCGGGCTTCGCCTCGCGGTCGGCCCGGATCGCCTCGGGCCCGGTCTCGCTGTCGGTCACGCCGCGGGCCACCTTGCGCCGTACGACGTCGGGCGGGTCGAGCAGGTGGATCACCCCGGCGCCGTCGCTGCCGGTCTTGCCCATCTTGGCGGTCGGGTCGGCGAGGTCCATCACCCGCGCGCCCGCGGGTGGCGTGGTGATCTCGGGGATCGTGAAGACCGCCCCGTAGGCGGAGTTGAACCGCACCGCGACGTCGCGGGTGAGCTCGACGTGCTGGCGCTGGTCGTCGCCGACCGGCACCTGGGTGGGGCGGTAGAGCAGGATGTCGGCGGCCATCAGCACGGGATAGGTGAACAGCGAGGTCTTCGTCGAGTCGACGCCCCTGCCCTTCTCCTTGAACTGGATCATCCGATTCAGCTCACCGGTGGTGGCGACGCACTCGAGCAGGCACGCGAGCTGTGCGTGCGCCGGGACCCGGCTCTGCACGAACAGCGTGCTCGCGTCGAGCCCCGCCGCGAGCAGCAGCGTCGCCTGCTCGCGCACCAGCTCGCGCAGCGCGACCGGGTCGTGGGCCACGGTGAGGGCGTGCAGGTCGGCGATCCCGTAGAAGCAGTCCGCTGTCTGCTGGGCCGCGACCATGGGCCGCAGCGCGCCGAGCAGGTTGCCGAGGGTGAGGTGGCCGGTGGGCTTGAGCAGGGACAGCCGCCGGGTCGAGTGGGCCGAGGTGGCCGAAGGGGCCGAAGGGGCCGAGGGGATGGTCATGGGTGCTCCTGGGGTGAGAGCCCGCGGGAGGTCCCGATGCGCCTTAAATGCACGACGGCCGCCCGCAGGCGGCCGATGAAGGGTGTGCTTCGGAGGGTCCGCCGGTCAGGCGGACCGCCACTGGGTGGGTCGGGTGTGCAGCACGGGAGCCACCCTAGCCGCAGCGGCGAGTAAGTTGCAGCCATGACTTCGGCGGCAGACTGCGCGGGGCCGGCGACGGTGGTGTTCGACGAGACGCTCACGGCCTACGACTTCGGGCAGGGGCACCCCATGTCGCCCTTGCGCGTCGACCTGACGATGCGGCTCGCGCGCGAGCTGGGCGTCCTGGACCGGGAGCTGCGCGTCGTGCCGGCCCCGATGGCCGACGACACCCTGCTCGCGACCGTCCACGACCAGTCGCTCATCGACGCGGTCATCCGGATGAGCGAGGAGCCGGGCGTCGACGAGGCCCACGGCCTGGGCAGCGAGGACAACCCGGTCTTCCGTGGCATGCACGAGGCCGCCGCGCACGTGGTCGGCGCGACCCACGAGGCCTGCCGGCAGGTCTGGTCGGGGGAGTCGCTGCACAGCGCGAGCATCGCCGGCGGCCTGCACCACGCGATGCGCGACCGCGCCAGCGGCTTCTGCATCTACAACGACGTCGCGGTCGGCATCCAGTCGCTGCTCGACAAGGGCGCGGAGCGGGTCGCCTACGTCGACATCGACGTGCACCACGGCGACGGCGTCGAGCGGATCTTCTGGGACGACCCGCGCGTGCTCACGATCTCCCTGCACGAGACCGGCCAGATGCTCTTCCCCGGCACCGGCTTCCCGGTCGACCTCGGCGGCGCCGACGCGCACGGCACGGCGGTCAACGTCGCGCTGCCGCCGGGCACGAGCGACGCCGGCTGGCTGCGCGCGTTCCATGCCGTCGTCCCGCCGCTGCTGCGGGCGTTCGACCCCGAGGTCCTGGTGACCCAGCACGGCTGCGACTCCCACGCCGACGATCCGCTCGCCCACATGATGCTCAGCGTGGACGGCCAGCGCGCCGCCTACCTCGCGCTGCACGAGCTCGCCCACGAGGTCGCCGACGGGCGCTGGGTGGCGACCGGCGGGGGCGGCTACGCGCTGGTGGAGGTCGTGCCGCGCGCCTGGACCCACCTGCTGGCGATCGTCGGAGGGCACCCGCTGGCCCCCGAGACCGAGACGCCGTCCGCCTGGCGCGAGTACGTCCACGAGCGCCTGGGCCGCACCGCACCGCGCCGCCTCACCGACGGTCGGACCCCGGCGTACCGCCGCTGGGAGGACGGGTACGACCCCGACACCTGGCTCGACCGGGCCATCCACGCGACCCGCATGGAGGCCTTCCCGCTGCACGGACTGGACCCCATGCCCTGACCGGTCGCCGACGGCGGTCAAGTCGACACGCCGCGGTTTGGAAGTTTCATTGGTGTATCTCTTCCCCATCTGTCACTTCTGGCTCTATCCTCACCACGACGCGCCCGTGTGATCATCGGTGGGGAAGCCGATGCCGGTCGCCACAGAAAGTTGGTGTGCCATGGCGACGAACTCGCCCGGGGATCGCTCCGAGTCCAGGTTCCTGACCATCGCCGAGGTCGCCGCGATGATGCGGGTCTCCAAGATGACCGTCTACCGACTCGTGCACGGAGGGGACCTGCCCGCGCTGCGCGTCGGGCGCTCCTTCCGCGTCCGCGAGGAGGACGTGGACGAGTACCTGCGCAAGAGCTTCTTCGACGCCGGCTGACCGGCCGACGGGCGCCGCTGCGTCCGCCCGTGAGGGCGGATTCTTGCTGGCCGCACCCACGCCGATAGGCTGGCGGGGCCTCCAGGCGACTCCTGGAGCGACTGATCAATCTGGAGAGGTTCTATTCGTGGGTTCTGTCATCAAGAAGCGGCGCAAGCGTATGGCGAAGAAGAAGCACCGCAAGCTGCTCAAGAAGACGCGCGTACAGCGTCGCAAGCTCGGCAAGTAAGCCGGGCGGTCGGGTTCCGAACGCCTCCATGGCCGGCGCCGGCAGGGTCGTTCTCGTCACCGGGGTCTCTCGCGACCTCGGCCGGAAGGCCGCGCGCGCCATCGCGGAGGAGCCCGACGTCTCGCGCGTCATCGGCGTCGATGTCGTCCCCCCGCGGGGCGACATGGGAGACGTGTCGTTCGTGCGAGCCGACATCCGCAACCCCGTCATCGCGAAGGTCATCGCCAAGGAGGACGTCGACACCGTCGTCCACATGAGCGTGATCTCGACCCCCGGCAGCGCCGGTGGTCGCAACACGATGAAGGAGCTGAACGTCATCGGGACGATGCAGCTCCTGGCGGCGTGCCAGAAGGCGCCGGGGCTGCGGGCTCTCGTGGTGAAGTCGACGACCACCGTCTACGGCGCGAGCAACCGCGACCCCGCGATGTTCACCGAGGACATGGAGCCGCGCCGCGCCCCGCGCAACGGCTACGCCAAGGACGTCGCCGAGATCGAGGGCTACGTCCGCGGCCTGGCCCGGCGCCGTCCGGACCTGAGGGTGACGCTCCTGCGCTGCGCCAACGTCATCGGCCCGCACGTGTCGAGCCCGCTGACGTCGTACTTCCGGCTGCCGGTGCTGCCGACGGTCCTCGGCTACGACGCGCGCATGCAGTTCCTGCACCAGGATGACCTGCTCTCGGTCCTGCGCCACTGCGTGGTGCGCGACATCGACGGCACCTTCAACATCGCCGGTGACGGGATCCTGATGCTCTCCCAGGCCGCGCGCCGGCTACAGCGGCCGACCGTGCCGATGCCGGGCTTCGCGGTCGGGGGCGTCGGCTCGTTCCTGCGCTCGGCCCGCGTCGCCGACTTCTCGCCCGAGCAGCTCTCCTTCCTCACCTACGGCCGCGGCGTCGACACCACGCGGATGCGGGAGGTCCTGGGCTTCGAACCCCGTTTCACCACCGCCGAGACGTTGGCCGACTTCGGTCGCGGGCTGCCCATCACCGGGGGCCACGCGGAGCAGGTGCTCTCCGCGGTCGCCCGCCAGCTGCCGGACCCGCAGCGACCGGAGAGCGTCGTCGGCCCAGGAGGTGCTCGCCATGGGTGACGCCGAGATCATCCCGATCGGGACCCGCGGTCGCCCCGGGCGCGGCACCGGCACCCAGCCCAGCTCCGCCGCGCGCGGGTTGGCCGCCAAGCGGAAGCCGACGGCCACGAAGGCGCCTGCCCCCAGCCCGGGCACTGCCGAGGCCGCCACGAAACCCGATCCGGCCCCGGCCTCCGGCGCGACGGCGGACGCCACGGCCGGCCCCCCTTCCGGCTCCACTGCTGGGCTGTCTGCGCGCACCGAGGAGCGCCACCCGCTCGCCGGCGTACCGGCCGGTGACTGGCTGGCCGCCTTCCGCTCGGCCGCCGTCGAGGTGTTCGGCGACCAGTGGGAGCTGCAGCTCGCGCGGTTCCTGGCGTTCCTGCGCCGCCGCGTCGCCGGCGAGTACGTCGTCGACGAGTACGGCTTCGACCAGGAGATCACGCAGCAGTTCTTCATGGCCGCCCTGCGCCCGATCGCTGAGAAGTGGTTCCGCATCGAGGTCCGCGGGATAGACAACATCCCGGACGAGGGCGGGGCCCTGGTGGTCTCCAACCACTCCGGCACCATCCCGGTCGACGGTCTGATGACGATGGTCTCCATCCACGACCACACCGGCCGGTTCCTGCGTCCGCTCGGCGCCGACCTGGTCTTCCAGACCCCGGTCGTCAGCAGCCTCGCCCGCAAGGGCGGCGCCACCTTGGCCTGCAGCGAGGACGCCGAGCGGATGCTGCGCGGTGGCGAGCTGGTCGGCGTCTGGCCGGAGGGGTTCAAGGGCATCGGCAAGCCGTACGCCGAGCGCTACAAGCTGCAGCGCTTCGGCCGGGGAGGCTTCGTCTCCGCGGCCCTGCGCACCGGCGTCCCGATCGTCCCCCTCGCGGTGGTGGGCGCGGAGGAGATCTACCCGCTGGTGGGCAACCTCCCCGGCCTGGCGCGGATCTTGGGGATCCCCTACCTGCCCATCACCCCGTTCTTCCCGCTGCTCGGCCCCCTCGGCCTGGTGCCGCTCCCCTCGAAGTGGCTGCTGGAGTTCGGCGAGCCGATCCGCACCGACGACTACGAGGGCAGCGCGTCGGAGGACCCCATGCTGGTCTTCAACGTGACCGACCAGGTGCGCGAGACGATCCAGCAGACGCTCTACACGCTGCTCGTGCAGCGCGAGTCCGTCTTCCGCTGACCCGCGTCAGGGGAACAGCGGCCCGGTCAGGTCGCCGGTCACGTCCTCGAGATCCTCGACCAGCTCGTCGAGCGTGGTGGGGGCGCTGCTCGGCGGCCTCACGCCGTTCTTGATGCCGTCGGTGAGCTCGTCCAGCGGGTTGGGCGGGGCGCTCGGCCCCGGAGCCGGAGCCGGCGCGGCGGGGGCGCCCGTCGCCGCGGGGGACGGGGGCGTGACGGGGCCGCCGTCGGTCGCGCCGGCGGCGGGGCCCGCCCCTGCGTCGCCTCTGCCGTCCTTGCCGCCGTCCTTGCCACCGTCCGGTCGCTCCTCGCCACCCCGGCCGGGGCTGACCGGCCGGTCGCCGATGATCGCCTGGGCGACCTGCTCGAAGGTGTTGAGCACGCTCTGCGGCAGTCGGGCGGCGTCCGAGCAGGTCGGGCAGGCGTAGAGGGCCTGCTCGTCGATCTGCCCGATCACCTGCACGGCCTGGATGAGGGCGCCGCGGGCCTCCTCGGGGATCAGGCCCTGCAGGGTCTCCAGCTCGCCGAGGCTGTCGGCCGCGAAGTCCCGCAGCTCGGCGATCGTGGACTCCTCGCCGGTGGTCTCGTAGACGGTGATCAGCACGTCGGAGGCGGCGGTCGCCTGCTCGGAGAACGCCAGCAGGGTCTGCGGGATCGCCTCGTCGTCGCCGCGGCCCTGCGTCAGCTCGTCCACCTCGTCGAGGCGGCCGGCGGCGTTCTCCAGGAGCCTCGAGCCCCGATCGCCCTCGTCGGACTGGACACCGGCCCGGGCATTCTCGATCGCCCGCTTGAGGGGGTAGAGGGTGTCGCCGGGGAGCGCGGTCTGGGCGGCCACGGCCATGGAGGTCGTGGCACCGACGATCGCGAACCCGCCGATCGCGACGGCCAGTCGGCGCTCGCGCGGCGTACGGCGGGGGGCGACGGTGAGCCGCGCGCGCAGTTCGGCGTCCGTGGCGGGGGCGAGCGCCGTCTCGGCCGCGGCCATCAGGCGCTCCCGCAGGTCGCTCACGAAGGCCGGGCGGGCCTCGACGGGAGCGACCGAGCGCAGGGCCTCTACGAGCTCGAGCAGGTCGGCGACGCGCGCATCCCTCAGCTCGCTGGTCGAGTCGACCAGCGAGCTGAACTCCTCGGCGCGTCGTCGCGCCGCGAATGCGGTGATCATCGGTTCCGTCCTGGAGTCCTGCTCGGCGGGGAGGTGGTGCGTCTTGGCATCTCGCTCAACGACCCGATCGGCGGCTTGGTTACGGCGATGCTCGGGCGAAGCGGCGTGGTGTTCGCCACCAGGTGCGAAGGGCCGGTTCGGGCCATCCGCATCAGCCTCTGATCCCTTCCGGCATCAGCTTCGCCAGGTTGCGCACGCCCCTCAGCTGCAGCTGCTTGACGGCGCCGTCGCTGCGGCCGAGCACGGCGGCGGTCTCGGCGATGCTCATCCCCTGCAGGAAGCGCATCACCAGGCAGTCGCGCTGCTCGTCGGGCAGCTGGGTCAGTGCCTCGAGCAGGATCTCGTTGGTCAGGCTCGCGAGCACCGTCAGCTCGGGACCGTCGGTGCTGTCGTCGTGGGCCCCCATGTCCTCGGTGGTCATCTCGAGGCGCGTCCGACCGGCCTTGAAGTGGTCGGTGGCGAGGTTGCGGGCGATGGTCATCAGCCAGGCCCCGAAGTCCTTGCCCTGCCAGCGGAAGTTGGTCATGCTCCGCAGCGCCCGGAAGAACGTCTCCGAGGTCAGGTCCTCGGCCAGGGTGCTCGACCGGGTGCGGTAGAAGAGGAAGCGGTAGACCGAGGTCTGGTAGTGGTCGTAGAGCATCCCGAACGCGTCGGCGTCGCCCTTGCGCGCGAGCTCCACCAGCGCGATCAGCCGGGTGCGATCCGCCTCGTCCTGCTCCGAGGAGGCCGCGAGGTCGCCGTCGCCGTAGCCTCCCGCTCCGGGGGAGGTGTCGCCGGTGAGCGCCTCGGTCAGCAGGAGCCCGGCCGGCAGTGGGCCACCGGACGAGGCGAGGGCGAGCTGGCGCGCGACCGCGACGCGCAGGCCCTCCAGGCCACGCGCCACTTCACGACCGTACGACGGCATGCGAACCGCAACCCTCCCGTGGAGGCTTCCCCCCAGCCCTACCGGATAGTAGGTCAGCACCCGTCCCGGAGGGAACAGCCAGCGAGAACCCGTCGCGCCGGGCCCTCAGTGCCGCTTGCGCAGTGCGACCGCGGCCGCGACGCTGCCCGTCGCCGCGCCGGCCACCGCTCCCACCACCAGCCCGGCGCGCGCCGCCTTGCGCCCGGTCCGGTAGTCGCGCACCCGCCAGCCCTGGGCCCGTGCGTGCGCGCGTAGCCGGGCGTCGGGGTTGATCGCGACCGGGTCGCCGACCAGGCTCAGCATCGGCAGGTCGTTGAAGGAGTCGGAGTACGCCGAGCAGGTGGCCAGGTCGAGCCCCTCGCGCGACGCCAGTGCCCTGATCGCCTCGGCCTTCGCGGGCCCGTGCAGCAGGTCGCCGACCAGCAGCCCGGTGTAGACGCCCTCCACGTGCTCGGAGACGGTGCCCATCGCCCCGGTGAGGCCCAGCCGGCGCGCGATGATCGTGGCGATCTCGATCGGCGCCGCGGTCACCAGCCAGACTCGCTGGCCCTGGTCGAGGTGCATCTGCGCGAGGGCCCGCGTGCCGGGCCAGATGCGGTGCGCCATCGCCTCGTCGAAGATCTCCTCTCCGAGCTCCTCGAGCTCGGCGACAGTGTGGCCGGCGATGAAGCTGAGCGCGGAGTTGCGGGCCTGGGCGACGTGCTCGGGGTCCTCGACGCCCACGAGCCGGAAGTACGCCTGCTTCCAGGCGGCTCCGAGGATCTCGCGCGTGGTGAAGAAGTCGCGCCGGTGCAGGCCGCGCGCGAGGTGGAAGATGCTGGCCCCCTGCATCACCGTGTTGTCGACGTCGAAGAACGCCGCCGACGTGAGGTCCGAGGGCATCACCAGGGCCGTCTCCACCTCCGCCGCAGCCGCCGCCGCCTCACCCGCGAGCGTCGAGCGCTGCTGGAGGTCGAGGTGGTGTCGCGAGCGGTCCTGGTGCGGCATCGGCACACACTAGCGCCGGCACTCCGGTGGTGGGGTGCGAGCGCAGCGAGCTCAAGCCCGTCGAAGGAGCGACGGCGCACCCACGTCGATCGACGACTCTCCTCGGGGAGAGGCGGGGTGTGGAAGGATCGGCGCATGTCCAGCGCAGACGCAGCTCTGGTGGTGACGGACGTCGCCGAGCTCGTCACGCTCGCGGCCGAGGAGAGCCCGGACAAGCTCGCCGTCGTGGAAGCGGTGGGTCGCAGCCTGACCTGGGCTCAGCTCGACGACGAGGTCGGGCGCGTCGCCACCGGGCTGGGGGCCGCGGGCATCGTGGCGGGAATGCGCGTGATGCTCGTGATGGGCAACCGGATCGAGTTCCTGACGACCTACCTCGGGACCCTGCGCGCGCAGGCCGTGGCGGTGCCGGTCAACCCGCTCTCGACGCCGAGCGAGCTCGCCCGGATGCTGGCCGACTCGGGCTCGCGGATGGTGGCGGCCGACGGCGAGACGGTCACCGCGGTCCGCGAGGCCGTGGCGCTGCTGCGGCGCGCGATCGACGGCGACACCGAGGGCATGGGCGAGGTGGACCCCGACCTGCTGGCGCGCGTGGTGGTGCCGCGGGTGGTGGCGGTCGGCTCGACCCTGCTGCCCGGCGAGCGGGGCTACGACCAGCTGCGCGCCGACACCGCACGACCCGTGCCGGCGCTGCAGGACCCCGAGAAGCTGGCCGCGCTGCTCTACACCAGCGGCACGTCGGGCCGCCCGCGCGCCGCGATGCTCACCCACCGCGCGCTGGTCGCCAACATCGAGCAGGCCGCGGCGGTGCGGCCGGCGATGATCCACGGCGACGACGTGGTGCTGGGCGTGCTGCCGATGTTCCACGTCTACGGGCTCAACGCGGTGCTCGGGAGCGTCCTGCGCCACCGCGCCAAGCTCGTGCTGGCCGAGCGCTTCGACCCCCAGGGCACCCTGGACCTGATCGAGGACGAGGCGTGCAGCGTGGTGCCCGTGGCGCCACCGGTCTTCGCCTACTGGCGCGACGTCGAGGCGCCCGAGGAGCGGCTGGGCCCGGTCCGTCTGATCCTGTCCGGCTCCGCACCGCTGTCGAGTGCGGTGATCGAGGAGTTCAGCGGGCGCACCGGCATCCCGATCCACCAGGGCTACGGGCTCACCGAGGCCGCCCCGATCGTCACCAGCACGCTGCGCTCCGAGCGGCTGCAGAACGGCTCGGTCGGTGCGGCTCTCGACGGGATCGAGATCCGCCTGGTCGACGAGGCCGGCGCCGTGCCGCTCGGCGACGACCCGGGGGAGATCCAGATCCGCGGCGCCAACCTGTTCAGCGGCTACTGGCCCGACGGTGCCGACGGCCCCGACGACGAGGGCTGGTGGTCGACGGGCGACGTGGGCTTCCTCGACGCCAGTGGGGACCTGTTCCTGGTCGACCGGCTCAAGGAGCTGGTGATCGTGTCCGGCTTCAACGTCTACCCGGTCGAGGTCGAGGAGGTCGTGGGCGAGGTGCCCGGGGTCACCGAGGTCGCGGTGATCGGCGTCGAGGACGCCGACACCGGCGAGGCGGTCGTCGCCTACGTCGTCGCGCCGGGCCTCGACGCGGGGCGGGTCGAGGCCGACGTACGCGAGCACTGCGCGACGCGGCTGGCCCGGTTCAAGCAGCCGAGCCGGATCGAGGTCGTCGACGAGCTGCCGCTCACGGTGACGGGCAAGGTCCAGAAGGGCCGGCTGCGCGGCCTCGAGCGGCGCCGGGCGCTGGGCATCCTGGAGTGACGTGACGGCCCGGATCACCCTCTACGGCCGACCCGGCTGCCACCTGTGCGACGAGGCGCGGGCGGTGATCGAGAAGGTGTGCGCCGACACCGGGGAGGAGTACGTCGAGGTGTCGATCGACGACGACCCGGAGCTGCAGCGACGGTTCACCGAGGAGGTCCCGGTGACCTTCGTGGACGGCCGGCAGCACGACTTCTGGCGCGTCGACGAGGCGCGGCTGCGGGCGGCCCTCGCTCGCTGAGGACCCCCGCGAGCGTGGGTCTTCTCACATGTGGTAACCGCCCTGCTGCGCTCGTTTTGTTCTCGCGTTCACAAACTCCTACAGTGATCGGGCCGCATGCCCGACCGCCTGCGAGGCGGCTCCCAGACGTGGTGTGCGACTGGAAAGTGGACCGCTGTGACCGCACGGACAACGAGTGTCAGGACCAATGGCACCAGTGACAGTGCCCGGGAGATCCCCGAGGCCACCGTCGCCCGCCTGCCCGTCTACCTCCGCGCTCTGACGAGCCTGGCCGAGGCCGGGACCCGTACCTGCTCCAGCGAGGACCTCGCGGGCGCGGCCGGCGTCAACAGCGCCAAGCTCCGCAAGGACCTGTCCTACCTCGGCAGCTACGGTACCCGCGGGGTCGGCTACGACGTCGACTACCTGCGCTACCAGATCGCCCGCGAGATCGGCGTGACCCAGGACTGGCCGGTCGTCATCGTCGGCATCGGCAACCTCGGCCACGCCCTCGCCAACTACTCCGGCTTCCGCAGCCGCGGCTTCCGGGTCGTGGCGTTGCTCGACGCCGACCCCGAGCGTCACGACGAGGTCGTCGCCGGCGTCGACGTACGGCCGTTCGACGACCTCGAGGGGATCGTCACCGAGCAGGGGGTGGCAATCGGCGTCATCGCGACGCCCGCGGCGGCCGCGCAGGACGTCGCCGACCGCATGGTCGCCTGCGGCATCACCAGCATCTTGAACTTCGCGCCGTCCGTGCTCTCGGTGCCCCCCGGGGTGGACGTGCGCAAGGTGGACCTGTCCATCGAGCTGCAGATCCTCGCCTACCACGAGCAGCGGAAGGCCCAGACCGCATGAGGGGCACAGCGTGAGCATCCTGGTCGTGGGGATCTCCCACAACTCCGCGCCGGTCCACCTGCTCGAGAAGGTGGCGCTGGACGCCGACGGCGTCGTCAAGCTGGTCAGCGACGCGGTGGCCAGCGAGCACGTCGCCGAGGCGACGGTGATCTCGACGTGCAACCGGATCGAGATCTACAGCGACGTCGACCGCTTCCACGGCAGCGTCGAGGAGCTCTCGCGGCTGCTCGTCGAGCGGGCCGGGGAGAGCGTCGAGGCGATGCTGCCGCACCTGTACGTCCACTACGACGACGGCGCGGTCTCCCACCTCTTCCAGGTCGCGGCCGGTCTGGACTCCATGGCCGTCGGCGAGGGCCAGATCCTCGGCCAGACCCGCGAGGCGCTGCGACTGGGCCAGGAGCTCGGCACCGTGGGCTCCGCCCTCAACGTGCTCTTCCAGCAGGCGCTGCGGGTCGGCAAGCGCTCGCGCGCCGAGACCGGCATCGACCTGGTCGCCCCCTCCCTGGTGACGGCGGCGCTCGATCGCTCCGCCCAGGCCGTCGGCGACGTCGCGGGCCAGCGGGTGCTGGTCGTCGGCGCCGGCGCGATGGCCGGGCTCGCCACCGCCACCGTCTCGCGTCTGGGCGCCGCGCAGGTCACGGTCGCCAACCGCACGCTGACGCGCACCGACCGGCTCGTGGCGGAGTACGGCGTACGCGCCGCGCCGCTGAGCGACCTGATCGACGAGATCGGCCGCGCCGACATCGTCATCACCTGCGCCGGCGCGACCGGGGTGCTCATCACGCGCGAGATGGTCGCCGCCGCCAACCCGGCGGGCCGCCCGCTGTCGATCATCGACGTGGCGCTCCCGCACGACGTCGACCCGTCGGTCGCCGACCTGGCGGGCGTGACGCTGGTCGGCCTGGCCGAGCTCGCCGCGGTCCTGCACGAGTCCGACGCCGGACGCGAGGTGCTCGAGGTCCGGCGCATCGTCGCGCAGGAGGTCGCCTCGTTCGTCGCCGCGCGGCGCCAGGCCAGCGTGACCCCGACCGTGGTCGCACTCCGCTCCATGGCCACCTCCGTGGTGGACGCCGAGATGAGCCGGCTGGTCGGGCGGCTGCCCGAGCTCGACGACGCGGCCCGGCTCGAGATTCTGCACACCGTGCGCCGCGTCGCCGACAAGCTGCTCCACGAGCCCACGGTGCGGGTCAAGGAGCTGGCCAACGAGCAGGGCGCGATCTCCTACGCCGCCGCGCTGGCCGAGCTCTTCGCGCTGGACCCCGAGGCCGTCGAGGCCGTCACCCGACCGGAGGGCCTCACATGAGCGACCCCCAGGCCCCCTTGAGGGTCGGCACCCGCGCCTCGCTGCTCGCCACCACCCAGGCCGGCCACGTCGCCGAGCTGATCCGCACCACGCTGGGCCGCGAGGCCGTGCTGGTCGAGATCAACACGGAGGGTGACCGCACGCAGGCCGCCGGCACCGCGCTGGAGACGATGGGCGGCACCGGCGTGTTCGTCAGTGCGCTGCGCGACGCGCTGCTCGCCGACGAGGTCGACGTGGCGGTGCACTCGCTCAAGGACCTCCCGACCTACCCGGCCGACGGCATCACCCTGGCCGCCGTACCGACTCGTGAGGACCCACGCGACGTCGTCGTGGCCCGCGACGGCCTCAGCCTGGGCGAGCTGCCGGTCGGCAGCCGGGTCGGCACGGGCTCCCCGCGCCGGGCCGCACAGCTGCACGCACTCGGCCTCGGTTTGGACGTGGTCGGCGTTCGTGGCAACGTCGACACCCGGATCGGCAAGGTCCGCTCGGGTGAGTACGACGCCGTCGTGCTGGCCCGCGCGGGACTCGCCAGGATCGGCCGACTCGAGGAGGCGACCGAGGTGCTCGACCCGTTGCAGATGCTCCCCGCCCCCGGGCAGGGTGCGCTCGCGATCGAGTGCCGGTCCGAGGGCGACCTCGCCGGGGAGCTCGCGCGGCTGCAGGATGCGGCGACCCGGGCGGCGGTGGATGCCGAACGTGCCGTGCTCGCCACGCTCGAGGGCGGGTGCTCGGCGCCGATCGGTGCACTGGCGGAGGTCGCCGAAGGAGACGAAGGGGACGAGATCTGGGTGCGAGCGATCGCACTCTCACTGGACGGGGGTCTGTCGGTTCGGATGTCCGCATCCGGCGCCCCCGCTGACGCGACCAGCGTCGGCAACCGGCTGGCGAGCGAGATGCTCGCCGACGGAGCAGGTCAACTGAATCAACCGGCAGAACCATCAGCAGAGGTGCAGAACGCATGACGCGAGGCAAGACCACCCCCCAGGGCACCACCCAGGGTTCCCAGCCGGCCGCTCCCCGCGGTTGGGTGTCGTTCGTCGGCAGCGGCCCGGGCGACCCGGACCTGCTGACGGTGCGCGCCGTCGACCTGATCAGGCAGGCGGACGTGATCGTGACGGAGGCACCCGAGCACGCTCCGCTGGTCCGGACCCTGCTCGGGCTGCCCGAGCCGGTCGAGGCCGAGCCGGAGGAGGGCGCCGAGCCCACGCCGGTCGAGGGCCCCGAGCTCGTCGACGGCGGCTTCGGTGAGGACGGCCAGCCGCTGACCCACGCCGCCCGCGCCAAGGTCGTCGTGCGGTACGCCAAGAAGGGCCACCGCGTCGTACGGCTGCTCGCCGGCGACCCGTTCCTCTACGCCTCCGGCCCCGAGGAGGCCCAGGCCGTCGCCAAGGCCGGCTTCGGCTTCGAGGTCGTGCCCGGCGTGTCCTCGGTCGGCGCGGTCCCGGCGTACGCCGGCATCCCGCTGACCACCAAGGACCACCGCGAGATCTCCGTCATCACCTGCGGCGACAAGATCGACTGGTCGGCCCACGCCAGCGACCGCACCCTGGTGCTGCTGTCGGCCGTCGGCCAGATCGGCGACATCGCGAAGGCCCTGATGCTCGCCGGCCGCTCGCCGCAGACGCCGGTCGCCATGACCCGCGTCGGCACGACGACCGCTCAGGAGACCGTCACCTCGACGCTCGAGCACATCGCGGCCGACGCCCGCGCCGCGCGCATGACGCCGCCCGCGATCACCGTCGTCGGGAAGGTCGTCGACCTGCGCGAGACGCTGTCGTGGTTCGAGAGCAAGCCGCTGTTCGGCTGGCGCGTGCTCGTGCCCCGCACCAAGGAGCAGGCCGGCTCGCTGTCGACGCGCGTGCGCGGCTACGGCGCCGTGCCCGAGGAGGTCCCGACGATCTCGGTGGAGCCCCCGCGCAACCCGCTGCAGATGGACAAGGCCGTGCGCGGCCTGGTGGAGGGCCGCTACGAGTGGATCGCCTTCACCTCCGTCAACGCGGTCAAGGCCGTGCGCGAGAAGTTCGAGGAGTACGGCCTGGACGCCCGCGCCTTCTCCGGCCTCAAGATCGCCGCGGTCGGCGACAAGACCGCTCAGGCCATCGCCGACTGGGGACTGCGCGCGGACCTGCTGCCGTCGGGTGAGCAGTCGGCCGCCGGTCTGCTGGCCGACTGGCCGGAGTACGACGACGTGCTGGACCCCATCAACCGGGTGTTCCTGCCGCGCGCCGACATCGCGACCGAGAACCTCGTCGCCGGCCTGGTCGACCTCGGCTGGGAGTGCGACGACGTCACCGCCTACCGCACCGTGCGCGCCACGCCCCCGCCGGCGCCGACGCGCGACGCGATCAAGACCGGCAAGTTCGATGCGGTCGTCTTCACGTCGTCCTCGACGGTGCGCAACCTGGTCGGCATCGCCGGCAAGCCGCACCCGTCGACGATCATCGCCGTGATCGGTCCCGCCACGGCCAAGACCGCGGAGGAGCACGGCCTGCGCGTCGACGTCATGTCGCCCAGGCCCGACGTCGAGGCTCTTGTCGACGCGCTCGCCGACTTCGGCGCCGCCCGCCGCAGCGCGATGATCGAGGCCGGCGACCCCGTGACCAAGCCGTCGTCGCGCAAGGCTTCCTCGCGGCGCCGTACCCGCGAAGCGGGAACGGCGCCGTAACGAGGAAGGTCGAGCGGGCCCGCTGGTGAGGAACGCACCAGCGACGGCCGTGTCGAGACCCGGTGAGATGAACGGCCACAACAGGGACCAGAGAGGCGGCGCATGACTGAGCACGAGATCACCGTCGCCGGCCCGGTCGTGCGACCGCGCCGGCTGCGGACGACGCCCGCGCTGCGCCGGCTGGTCGCGGAGACCGAGGTCCGACCGCGCCAGCTGGTCCTGCCGGTCTTCGTGCGCGAGGGACTGGCCGAGCCGCAGCCGATCTCATCGATGCCCGGCGTCGTGCAGCACTCGCGCGACAGCCTCAAGGCGGCGGCGACCCAGGCCGCGGAGCTGGGCGTGGGCGGCGTGATGCTGTTCGGGATCCCCGAGGCCAAGGACGCGGTCGGCTCCGGCGCGGTCGACCCCGACGGCATCCTCAACCTCGCCATCGCCGACGTCGTGGCCGAGGTCGGCGACGCGCTCACCGTGATGAGCGACCTGTGCCTCGACGAGTTCACCGACCACGGCCACTGCGGACTGCTGACGTCCGACGGCCGCGTCGACAACGACGCGACCCTCGCGGTCTACGCCGAGATGGGCCTCGCCCACGCCGCGGCCGGCGTCCACATGGTCGGCCCCAGCGGGATGATGGACGGCCAGGTGGGCGTCGTCCGGGCCGCGCTCGACGGCGCCCGCCATCAGGACGTGTCGATCCTGGCCTACTCCGCCAAGTACGCCTCCGCGTTCTACGGCCCGTTCCGCGAGGCGGTCGACTCCTCGCTGCAGGGCGACCGCCGGACCTACCAGCAGGACTCCGCCAACGCCCGCGAAGGCGTGCGCGAGGCCCTGCTCGACATCGAGCAGGGCGCCGACATCGTCATGGTCAAGCCGGCCCTGGCCTACCTCGACGTGGTGCGGCGCGTGCGGGACGCGGTCGACGTGCCGGTCGCGGCCTACAACATCTCGGGCGAGTACGCGATGGTCGAGGCCGCCGCGGCCCACGGCTGGATCGACCGAGAGCCGGCGATCCTGGAGACCCTCGGGTCCATCCACCGCGCGGGCGCCGACGTGATCCTCACCTACTGGGCCTCCGAGGCCGCCCAGCTGCTGCGCTGATCAGAACCGCACCAGCCCCGAAGGCGAGACGGCGGCGGTGACGGCGCGGTCGTGTGCCTCGACGGGGACCTCGCGGCCCACCTCGTCGTCGTAGAGCAGCACGCAGGTGAACGTGCCGGCCGGGACCCGGGCCAGCGCCCGGTCGTAGGAGCCGCCGCCGCGTCCCAGGCGCAGCCCCGTGTCCGAGACCGCCAGCCCGGGCACCAGCACGGCGTCCGGTGTCGCGATCGCGTCTACCCCGAGCCTCGGGCCGGCGGGCTCGAGCATGCCGTAGCGCGCGGGCATCAGCGCGGCGTCCCCGGCGTACGCAGCCCAGTCCAGGTCGCCGTCGGGCAGCAGCACCGGCAGCAGGATCCGCGTGCCCCGGGCGTGCAGCGCGTCGAGCAGGGGCGACGTGCCGGGCTCGGTGCCGACGGCGACGTAGGCCGCGACGGTGGCCGCGCGCCGTACCTCCTCGGCGGCCAGCAGGTGGGCCGCGATCCCGGTCGCCGCCTGGCCGATCTCCACAAGAGGGCGGCGGTTGCGGGCGGTCGTCAGCTGGTCGCGCAGGGCGGTCTTGGCGAGGGGTCCCCCCAGCGGCGGTGGACTGGGTTGCGGGGTCTGCACCGGGCAAGCCTACGATCGGTGGTATGGGTAGCAAGGGGCTGGAGAGGGCGCGCGCCAAGATGGTCGAGGCCGGCGTGGACGAGGTGGCGATCGAGACGTTCGCGCACTACTTCCGGCTGCTCGAGCACGGCGAGACGGGCATGATCCCGGAGTCGAGCATCGACCCCGTCGACATGCCGGCGCTGAGCGACGTCGAGGTCGACGAGGAGGCGGGCGCGGAGGCGGTGCGGCGCACCGCCGTCATCAAGCTCAACGGCGGTCTCGGCACCTCGATGGGCATGGACCGCGCCAAGTCCCTGCTGTGCGTGCGGCGCGGGCTGTCCTTCCTCGACATCATCGCCCGGCAGGTGCTGCACCTGCGCCGGGAGTACGACGCCACGCTCCCGCTGATCCTCATGAACTCCTTCCGCACCTCGGAGGACACTGTGGCCGCGCTGGCCCGGTACGAGGACCTCCCGGTCGAGGGGTTGCCGCTGGAGTTCCTGCAGAACAAGGAGCCCAAGCTGCTGGAGAAGGACCTCTCGCCGGTGTCCTACCCCAAGGACCCCGACCTCGAGTGGTGTCCGCCCGGACACGGCGACGTCTACACCGCCCTGCGTGGCACCGGGCTGCTCGACCAGCTGATCGAGCGGGGCTTCAAGTACGTCTTCGTCTCCAACTCCGACAACCTCGGCGCCGTGCCCGACGCGCGGGTGGCCGGCTGGTTCGCCGGCACCGGCGCGCCGTTCGCCATCGAGGCCGTCCGGCGCACCGCCTCCGACCGCAAGGGCGGCCACTTCGCGCGGCGCAAGCAGGACGGGCGGATCGTCCTGCGCGAGACCGCGCAGACGCCGCCGGAGGACGCCGAGGCCCTCGCCGACCTCGACCGGCACCGCTTCTGCTCCACCAACAACCTGTGGTTCGACCTGGCCGCGATGAAGCAGGCGCTCGACGTCCGCCAGGGCATCCTCGGGCTGCCGCTCATCCGCAACGTCAAGAACGTCGACCCCGGCGACCCGAGCACCCCGAAGGTCGTCCAGATCGAGACGGCGATGGGCGCGGCGATCGAGGTATTCGAGGGGGCGCAGCTGATCGAGGTCGGGCGCGACCGGTTCGTGCCGGTCAAGACCACCAACGACCTCCTGGTGCTGCGCTCCGACGTCTACGAGATCGGCCAGGACTTCGTGCTCGACCAGGTCGCCGGCGACCTGCCGTTCGTCGACCTCGACACCCATTTCTACAAGCTGGTCCGCGAGTTCGACAAGCGCTTCCCCGAGGGCGCGCCGTCGATGCGCAAGGCCTCATCCCTCAAGGTCGAGGGGGACTGGACCTTCGGAAAGGGCGTGCAGGTCGTCGGCGACGTCGAGCTCGAGGCCACCAAGGCCGAGCGGGTCGCCCCCGACACCGTCCTGAGCGGTACGGCGGATGCCTGACGGACTCGTCTCCGTCGACGAGTTCCTCGCCCGCGTCCTGGCCGACCTGCGGCCGGCCGCGCCGGTCAAGGCGCCGCTGCTCGACGCCCTCGGTCTGGTCTGCGCCGAGGACGTCGCCGCCCCGCTGTCGCTGCCCCGCTTCGACAACTCCGCCATGGACGGCTACGCCGTGCGCCGCGAGGACGTCGCGACCGCGACGCCGGACGCGCCCGTCGAGCTGCCCGTCGTGGGTCAGATCGGCGCCGGCCAGGCCGGGCCCAGCCGGATCGTCGCGGGCGAGGTCGCCAAGATCATGACGGGCGCCCCGGTGCCCCAGGGCGCCGACGCCGTGGTGCCCTACGAGTGGACCGACCGTGGCGCCTCGACGGTACGGGTCAGCCAGGCACCGGCCCCAGGTCAGCACATCCGCGCCGCCGGCGGCGACGTCACCGAGGGTGACCACCTGATCTCGGCGGGCACCCGGCTCGGCCCGCGCCACCTCGGGCTGCTCGCCTCGGTCGGTCGCCCCACCGTGTCGGTGCATCCGCGGCCTCGCGTGGCGGTCCTGTCCACCGGCTCCGAGCTCCGCGACCCGGGCGAGGAGCTCGGCCCGGACTCCATCTACGACGGCAACTCCTACCTGCTGGCTGCGTCCGCTCGGCGCTTCGGCGCGACCGACGTACGCGTCGGGACGGTGCCCGACGACGAGGACGCGTTCCTCGCCCTGCTGCACGAGACCGCCGCGACCGCGGACGTGGTCGTGACCAGCGGCGGCGTCTCGCAGGGCGACTTCGACATCGTGAAGTCCGCGCTGCGCTCGCTCGGCACGGTCTGGTTCGGCGGCGTCGCCATGCAGCCCGGCAAGCCGCAGGGCTTCGGGCACGCGGGGGAGCGGCGGGTGCCGATCTTCACGCTGCCGGGCAACCCGGTGTCGTCCTACATCTCCTTCGAGCTCTTCGTGCGCCCGGCGCTGCGCACGCTGATGGGGCTCGCGCCGGCCGTCGAGCCCATGACGACCGCGATGCTGGAGGGCTCGGTGTCGTCGCTGTCGGGCAAGCGGCAGTTCCTGCGCGGGCGCTACGCCCTCGGCGCGGACGGCGCGACGGTCACCGTCCGGCCCATCGGCGGCACCGGCTCCCATCTGGTCGCGGACCTCGCCGCGTCCAACGCGCTCATCGTCGTGCCCGAGGAGCTCACCGCGCTCGAGTCGGGCACCCAGGTGCAGGTCGTCCTGCTGGATCGAGGAGCCCATGAGTGAGCCGCGGAGCGAGCCCCGTCTGACCCACGTCGACGACAGCGGTGCGGCCCACATGGTCGACGTCTCCGGCAAGGACGTCACGGCCCGCGAGGCCACCGCGTCAGGGCGGGTGCTGGTCTCCGCGGAGGTCGTCGCGCTGCTGCGGGGCGAGGGGATGCCCAAGGGCGACACCCTGGCCGTCGCCCGGCTGGCGGGGATCATGGGCGCCAAGCAGACGCCCTCGCTGATCCCGCTGTGCCACCCGCTGGCGTTGTCGTCGGTGTCGGTCGACCTCACCGTCACCGACCTCTCCGTCGACATCGCCGCGACGGTCCGCACCACCGACCGGACCGGCGTGGAGATGGAGGCGCTGACCGCGGTCTCGGTCGCCGCGCTGACCGTCATCGACATGGTCAAGGCCGTCGACAAGGCCGCGGTCATCACCGACGTGCGGGTCGAGGCCAAGTCCGGTGGGAGGTCGGGGGAGTGGACGCGGTGAGCCTGCCGGCCGCGGTGGTCGTCGCGTCCAACCGCGCCGCCGCCGGCGTCTACGAGGACACCACCGGTCCGCTGATCGTGGACTTCCTGGAGTCGCTGGGGTTCGCCGTCGGCGCTCCTGCGGTCGTGCCCGACGGCGACCCGGTGGGAGCCGCGATCGCCGCCGCGGTCGCCGCCGGCGCGCGCGTCGTGCTGACCACCGGCGGCACCGGCCTCACGCCGACCGACCGCACCCCCGAGGCGACCCGCCCGCTGCTCGATCGTGAGGTGCCCGGCATCGCCGAGGCGATCCGGTCCGCCGGCGTGGCCGCCGGCGTCCCGACCGCCGTACTGTCGCGGGGGGTGGCGGGCATCGCCGGCTCCGCGCTGGTGGTCAACCTGCCGGGCTCGCGCGGAGGCGTGAAGGACGGGCTCGAGGTGCTGCGGCCGATCCTGTGGCACGCCGTCGAGCAGGTCGCCGGCAGTGACCACTAGCGCCTGGCCGGCCCGCCTGAGCGAGGGCACGGACCCCGTCATCACCCTGCGGCCCCTGGCCTACGGTGACGTGGACGCCTGGCGCTCGGCCCGTCAGCGCAACGCCGCGTGGCTGGCGCCGTGGGATGCCACCGCGCCGCCAGGGTCGTCGGCCCGGGTCTCGTCGTTCCGCTCGCTCGTACGCCGGCTCAAGCGCCAGGCCCGTCAGGGCATGACCTACCCCTTCGCGCTGGAGGTCGACGGCCGCTTCGCCGGCCAGGTCACGGTCAACAACATCGTGCGCGGCTCGGCGCAGTTCGCGTCGGTGGGCTACTGGCTGGACCAGGAGTTCGCCGGCCGCGGCGTCATGCCGCGCGCGGTCGCGATGGTCATCGACCACTGCTTCACCGTCGCGGGCCTGCACCGGGTCGAGATAGCCATCCGCCCGGAGAACTCCAACTCGCTGCGCGTCGTGGAGAAGCTCGGCCTGCACGAGGTCGGCTTCGCCCCCCGCTTCCTGCACATCGACGGCGACTGGCGCGACCACCGGATCTACGCCGTCACCGTCGAGGAGGTCCCCGGCGGCATGCTCGCCCGCCTCGGAGGCGGTCGCCCGGATCGGGCGGGCGGGTAGGGCGGGGAGTTTCACCGGGTGCCCGGTGAAACTCACGGCTCCCGTATGAAACTTCGTACGGGAGGCACCAGATTCACCGGGTGCCCGGTGAATCTCGGGATACGGCACCAGCGCGCCCCCGGACCACACAAGCAACACCAGCAATTTGCGACACACGGGTAGACATCCGCCCCAGCACGGGGTAACGAACCTAACCTCGGACTCGTGGACCTGAGCGCACTCATCTTCGTCGCCCTGGCAGTGGCCTGGGCCGTGTACCTGATCCCGAAGGCGCTCAAGCACCACGACGACGCCGGCCGCAGCCGGTCCGTCGAGCGCTTCTCTCACACGATGCGGGTCCTGGCCCGGCGCGAGCCGACCAGCGGCAAGAGCGCCCGCCTCGTCGTGACGCCCGGGCGGCCCGCCTCCACGGCGCGGCCCGTGGTCGAGGTGCCCGTCGCCGTGCCCGACAAGGTGCCGGCCGTCGAGGCCGAGGTCGCCGCTCCGACCCCTGCCGAGCGCCGGGCCCGCCGCGCCGCTGCGGCCCGCGCGGCCAAGCGCCGCCTGCGCGTCCTTAGCCTGATCGGCCTGGCCACCCTCGTCGTGATCGCGCTCGCGGTGGGCGCGGTCATCCCCTGGCCCTACGTCGGCATCCCGGTCGCGGTGCTCGCCCTCTGGCTGGTCGCGTGCCGGCTCATGGTCAAGCGTGAGCGCGCGGTCGACGCCCCGATTATCCGCGTCCCCGTCGTGCTCCCCGAGCAGCCCGTCGAGGGGCCGATCACCGAGGAGATCGACGTCGTCGCCGACGAGCCCCCGGCCGCGCGCGATCCCGACGCGTGGGACCCGGTGCCCGTCACGCTCCCGACGTACGTCTCGAAGGAGCAGGCCACCCGCCGCTCGGTCCGCACCATCGACCTGGACTCGACCGGTGTCTGGACCTCCGGCCGCACCGAGGCCGACAGCGCCCTGGCTCGCGAGGCCGAGGAGGCGGAGCGCTCGGCCAAGGCCGCGGGCCAGGACGACGAGCGCCGCCGCGCATCCGGCTCCTGACCGATTCGGTGCCCTCCTGGGGCTGGTGATAGCGTTTCGTCCCGCGCCGTCGGTGATCCCGTACGGCGTGATGGGGCTGTGGCGCAGTTGGTAGCGCGTCTCGTTCGCAATGAGAAGGTCAGGGGTTCGAATCCCCTCAGCTCCACCAAAGGGCCGGGTCTGACCTGCAGTGATGCGGGCAGGCCCGGTCTTGCATATGCAACCACCCCGCAGCAGGTCCGCGGGGCGACGGTGAGCAGCACCTGCCCCAGCCGTCCCTCGTACTCCGCGCGGAGTACGGCGAAGTGTCTGCCGTGGCCAGACGCGTCGGCCCCGCCGGCTTGACAGCGTGATCGCCATGACTACTGAACTGCTGGCGCCCGACCACTCCGGTGCCGATACCAGACCGAAGAGGTCACGAACCAAGACCCTGCTGCCCTGGCTCATGCTGGCGGTGTGGGCCGGGCTGGTGGTGGGCGGCTACTCACTCTCCGGCAAGCTCGACTCGGTGACCCGCGATGGCCAGGTGGACTACCTGCCGGCCAGTGCCCAGTCGACCAAGGTGCTCCAGGCCGAGGCCGAGCTGCCCGGCGGCGAGAACGGCCTGCTCATGGTCGTGTACGAACGAGCGGGCGGTCTCGAACCGGGCGATCGGGAGGCGGTCGTCCGCGGTCAGACCGAGCTGGCGGAGCGGTTCGGCAGCGACACCGGTGCACTGCCCGAGATCGTCGACTCCGACGACGGCACGGCCCTGATGTACGCGCTTCCGCTCGACCGTGATGCGGTCGCAGAGGAGGCCGGCGCCACTGCCGATGCGCGTGACCTCCTCGAGGACCGGCCGAGCGGCCTGAACGCGTATGTCACCGGTCCGAGCGCGCTGGGGGCCGACATGGACGAGGTCTTCGATGCCGTCGACGCGACATTGATGCTCGCTACCGCCGTGGTGGTGGCGCTCCTGCTGATCCTCACGTATCGCAGTCCGGTGTTGTGGCTGGTCCCGCTCGCCTCGGTCGGGGTCGCGGCGATCACGTCGATGGGTACCGTCTACGCACTCACCCAGATCTTCGACTTCACCATCACCAGCATGAGCTCGGCGCTGCTGATCGTGTTGGTCTTCGGCGCGGGCACCGACTATGCCTTGCTGCTCGTGTCTCGCTACCGCGAGGAGCTGCACCGACACGTTCGGCCGATCGACGCGATGCTGGCGGCGCTGCGTGGGGCCGGGCCGGCGATCCTCGCTTCGGCGGCGACGGTGGTCGCCGGCTTGTTGTGCCTGTTGGCCGCGGACCTCAACAGCATCAGCAGTCTCGGCCCGGTGGGTGCTGCGGGCATCGGGTCCGCGCTGCTCGTCATGCTGACGCTCTTCCCGGCCCTGCTGGTGGTGCTCGGGCGCCGCGTCTTCTGGCCGTTCGTCCCGCGACTCGGGGGTGAGGCACACAAGCCCCGATCTGGGTGGGCTCGACTCGGCGAGCTGGTTGCGCGCCGCCGCGTCGTCAGCTGGGCGGTGCCGCTGGTGATCCTGGGCGGTCTCGCCCTGGGCACGGTGGGTGCCAGCGGCTCGCTTCCGCAGCTGGACCAGTTCGCCCGTTCGACACCGGAGTCGGTGACCGGGGCGAAGCTGATCGAGGCTCGCTACCCCGACGAGAGCGGTCAGCCGCTCACCGTGATGAGCCGGCCGGATCAGAGCCGCGAGGTCCTGGCCGCCGTCGAAAGCACGCCGGGGGTCGCCCAAGCCGAGATCGGCCGGGCCAGCGACGACTGGGTGGAGATCTCCGTGCTCCCGGTCGACTCGCCAGACAGCGCGGGTGAGACGGCCACGATCAAGCAACTGCGGGAGAACGTGGACGAGGTCGCCGGTGAGGCCGCGCTGGTCGGCGGGCCGAGTGCCGAGAGGCTCGACGAGGCCGAGACGAACCAGACCGACCGCAATCTGGTGATGCCGCTGATCCTGCTGGTGGTGCTCGCCATCCTCGGGCTACTGCTCCGGGCGATCGTGGCTCCGCTGGTGCTGGTCGCCACCGTCGTGGTGTCGTACTTCGGCGCCCTCGGACTGTGCAACCTGTTGTTCGACCATGTCCTCGGATTCGCCGGCATGGAGTCGTCGGTGCCCCTGATCGGGTTCCTCTTCCTGGTCGCGCTCGGTGTCGACTACAACATCTTCCTCATGACGCGGGTGCGGGAGGAAGCCGTCCGGCACGGCACTGTCGAGGGCACGAAGCGGGGCCTCGCAGTGACGGGTGGCGTGATCACCTCGGCCGGTGTCGTGCTGGCGGCGACGTTCGCGGTGCTCGCCTCGCTGCCGCTCGTCATGCTCGTCGAGATTGGGATACTGGTCGCCGTCGGCGTGCTCATCGACACCTTGCTGGTGCGGTCCATCGTGGTTCCCGCACTGACGATGTCGCTGGGTTCGAGGATCTGGTGGCCCAGCAAGCTCTCGCGGACGAGTGAGGACAGTGTCGATGACCGTGCTTGAACGATGACGGCGCTCCGTCCGCCAGTGGCCGATCGGCTGCTGGCGGCGGGGTCGTTCGTGCTCGGCGTCGTCGTCGCGATCACGCTCGAGGAAGTCGATTTCGACGGCGAGCGAAGCGTGGATCTGTGGGCGATCGCGCTCCTGGGCGCGATGTCGGCGCCCTTGCTGGCCCGCCGGCGCTGGCCGATCCTCGTCGTCCTCGCGGTCCTCGCCGTGTCGACGCCGTACCACATCCTCGACTATCCCCATGAGGCCACGATGCCGGCCTCGCTGGTGGCGGCGTTCACGGCGGCGCGCTACTGCGACCCACCACGGCGGCCCACCGCGGCCCTGCTGGCGGTGGCCGCGGTGACCGTGCCGGTCCTCGCCGACGAGGCGTCGGGGGCACCTGACGATGCTCTCCTCGGCGCCGGCTGGCTGTTCGTGGCCTTCTTTGCGGGACTGGCGGTCCGCTTCCATGAGAACTGGAAGGCCGCCGTCACCGCGCGACTCGAGCAGGAGCGTGCCGACGAGGTCGAGCGGCGGGTCGCCGAGGAGCGGGTTCTGATCGCTGCCGAGCTGCACGACGTCCTCGCGCACGGCCTCGCGGTCGCGAACGTCCAGGCGTCGGTCGCTGCGCACCTGATCGACCAGCTGCCGGGGCGGGGGGATGCGTCGCTGCAGGAGCTGTCCAGCACGCTGCACCACCTGTCGGACACGAGTCGGGCCACCCTCCATGAGCTGCGCGCCGTACTCGACGTCCTGCATGGTGGCGAGACCGAGCCGACCGAGCCAGCGCCCCACCTCGGCGAGCTGCAGCGTCTGGTGGAGATGGCCGCGGCGGCTGATGTCCGGGTCGACGTGGAGGCCGACGGGCTGCCGGAGGAGCTACCGTCGACGGTGTCCGTGGTGGCCTATCGGATCATCCAGGAGTCGCTCACCAATGTCATTCGACACTCGACGGCCAAGCACGTGACCGTCCGACTCGACCAGGACGGTCCCCGGTTGCGGGTCGAGGTCGTCGATCACGGGCCCGCGCGACCGAGCTCGACCGTGACCTCGGCCGGCTTCGGCATCCTGGGGATGACAGGGCGGGCGCAGGCGGTCGGCGGCGAACTGTGCGCCGGGCCGGGAGAGTCCGGAGGATTCGAGGTGCGCGCCAGCCTGCCGCTGCCGGAGATCTGGCGGGTGCCGTCGTGATCCGGGTCCTGCTCGCCGACGACCAGACCCTGGTGCGCGGCGCGTTCGCGCTGCTGGTCAACTCCGCTGATGACATGGAGGTGGTCGGGGAGGCCGGCACCGGCGACGAGGCGGTGACGCTGACCCGGGACCTGCGCCCCGACATCGTCTTGATGGACATCAGGATGCCGAACACCGACGGCGTCGAGGCGACGCAACAGATCTTCGCTGACGATGGATCGCGTGGCAGCAAGGTGTTGATCCTGACCACCTTCGAGACCGACGTCAACGTACTGCGCGGCCTTCGCGCGGGGGCGTGTGGATTCCTGCCCAAGGACACCCGCCCGGACGCGCTGCTGGACGCCATCCGCACCGTCGCGGCGGGAGAGGCGCTGCTGTCGCCCGGCGCGACCAGGACGGTCATCACCCGTGCGCTGAGTCGTCCCGACGCGCCTGCGCCCGAACGGCTGGCCAGCCTGACGACGCGCGAACGCGAGGTGCTTCGGCTCATCGCCGCGGGCCTCAGCAACCAGGAGATCGCGGACGAGCTGGTCCTCAGCCCGCTGACGGCCAAGACACACGTGGGCCGCATCCTCGCGAAGATGGGCGCTCGCGACCGGGTCCATCTCGTGATCGCCGCCTACGAAGCCGGGCTCCCCTAGGCGCGTCCCAGCGTCCACCCCCCGGGCGAGTCCGGAGATCTCACCCCCGCGCCAACGGCGGGACCGGGGACGTCGGTCATTCTGGGCGATGGCCCTTCTGAGGACGAGCGTCTCGCTGCGTGCGTCCGGTGCGTCACAGTCGATCGGCGACCGGAGTGCTCAGGCCACATTCGCATTAGGGTCGCGTGGATGAGGTTCGTGAGTGCCACCAGTCGTGGTCACGGTCGACCCAATGAAGACTTCGTCGGCGGTGTGCCCGGCGCGGCGGTCTTGCTCGACGGCGCTGGAGTCCGCGGCAGCGAGGCGATCTGTCGCCATGGAGTGGCGTGGTACTCCCACCGTCTCGGCGCGAGCCTGCTCGCAAGGCTGGCCCGCGATGACGAGACGAGCCTGGTCGCGGCCTTGGCCGATGCAATCGACGAGGTCGCCGGACAGCATCGCGACACGTGCGACATCGCGAACCCGAGCAGCCCGCAATCGACTGTGTCGATAGTCCGATTCAGGGGCGACCGCGCGGACTTCTTGGTGCTGGGCGACGTGTACGTCGTTCTCGACCTGATCGATGGTCTCCCGCAGGTGGTCACCGACACCCGCGAGGTCAGCGTGCGCCGCGAGTGCACGGCCGCCCTGCACGGGGTCCCGGCAGGGACCCGTGAGCACGACCAGAGGAAGCAGTCGGTCATCGACGCGCTACGGGCTCGGCGCAATCAGCCTGGCGGATATTGGATCGCCAAGGACGATCCGCGCGCCGCGATGGAGGCGGTCACCGGCTGGGTGCCCATCGAGCAGCTCCGCGGCGCCGCGCTTCTCAGCAATGGAGCCAGTCGGATCGTGGACCCCTATCAGCTCTGCGAGTGGCCGACCGTTCTGCAGCTGATCCGTGCGGATGGCCCCCACGAGATCCTGCGACGGATCCGGGAAGCCGAGGCTGCGGGCGCCGGCTCACGTGAGGGCGTTGGCGAGCCTGACGACGCGACCATCGCCTACTGCGACCTTGTCGAACGCGGGTCCATCGGCGAGTGACCCGAGCCATGCCAACGGCACCCGGACAGTCCGAGGCCGCCCAGCACGAACGCGCCTCTCAGCCGCCGTACGTCGTCACCACGATGTCGCCGAGGTGGTGCGTGCCGGGACCGAGCGTCACTGATGTCATGGCGGTGTCCAGCCAGTACGGCGTGCCGTCCTGGAACGGGAACGTCACGAAGAAGATCTCGTCGTTGATCTCCCGTCGCCGGCCTCGCGGGCCAGGCGCCCCCCGACCCGCGGCCACGACGGTGTAGCGGCCCGGACGCAGCCCGGTGAAGGCGACCACGCCCCGCTCGTCGCCGGCGCCGACGAGCACCGGGCGCCCGCGACGGTCGCGGAGCTCGGCGACCGCGTTCGCCGCCGAACGTCCGCCCTGGCGGAGGGCGAGCGTGATGCCGGCGCCGCGGCGGACCCGCACGACCGGCGTGACCACCTGATGCGCACCCGTGATCGTGACCGGCCGCCACCCCGGCCGCCAGGGCGAGCCGGGCGCGGCGGCGCCCGCGAGGTAGCGACCAGGCACCAGGCCGGTCTCCGGCACCTCGGGCGAGCGCAGGACATTGACGAGCGCGCCCTTCACGGGCGCGCCGGCGGCGTCGACGATGACGCCCTCGACCCAGCCCGGGGCGGAGGCGGCGGTGCCGGCTACGTCGCGCGCGACGGCGGTCGGCGCACCCGCCAGCACGGCGGCACCGGCCAGGCTCAGGGCCAGCGTGGGGATGAGGGGGTGGCGCACCGAGGTCTCTCTCCTGGGTCCCGGGGTGGGACGTCGAGAGCGAGACGCGAGAAGCGCGCCGATGGTTGCAACCGGTCCGGCCCGGTCCGCAGGGGAAGCCTCGCGGCCGGGCGGGCGTTGGCGCAGGTGTGAGGCTCTCCCTGCTCGACCGCTCGCGGACCCGCGCCGGCCGGCCCGACGCCGAAGGGTTGACCGGCACGATTCAGAGGGCGCGGCACGCGGAGTCGGTGGGCTTCGAGCGGTTCTGGGTGGCGGAGCACCACGCGGTCCCGGGGATCGCCTCGGGCTCCCCTCCGGTCCTGCTGGCCGCGCTGGGAGCCCGCACCTCGACGATCCGGATCGGCTCGGGCGGGGTCATGCTTCCGCACCACCAGCCGTTCGTCGTGGCCGAGCAGTTCCGCGTCCTCGAGGCGCTCTTCCCCGGACGGGTGGACCTCGGCCTGGGGCGGTCGCTGGGGTTCACGGCCCCGGTACGACGGGCGCTGCGCCACGGCGCCGAGGAGCCGGACACCTTCGAGGCGGACCTGACCGAGCTGCGCGAGTACCTCGAGGGAGCGGCCGCGGTGACAGTGCGCCCCGTCACTCCGGCCACCCCCATGCACCTGCTCGCGACGGGACGAGGCCTGCAGGTGGCCGCCAGGCTCGGCCTGCCCGTGGTCGTGGGAGGCCCGATCCTGGACGACCCCGAGGTGGGGGAGAGGCTCGCCGGCTACCGCCGTGACTTCCGTCCGCATCGAGGCAGCACCGCGAGCGTGACCGTCTCCTTGGACGTCACGGTCGCCGACGACGACGCGAGCGCCGTCGAGCTCGCCCTGCCGGAGGCCTGGGCGATGGCGCGGTCGCGACAGACGGGGAAGTTCCCCCCGCTCGAGGCGCCCGAGGCGATCCGGGCCCACCCGTGGCCGGACCAGGTGCGGCGGCGCGTGGATTCGGCCCTGGACCGCGCCGTGGCCGGCGACCCGGCGACCGTGCGCCGCGCGCTGGAGCGCCTGGTCGAGCGCACCGGCGCCGACGAGCTGATGGCCAGCACGTCGACGTACGACCGGGAGGCGCTGCTGGCGTCCGACGCCGCGCTACGCGCGATCGTCTCCTAGCCCGGGCGGGGCACATGAGCGGCCGCGGCACGGGTACCAGCCACGCATGGACACGACGAGCCAGGACCTGACCGGACGCGTCGCGCTGGTGACCGGCGGGGGGAGCGGTCTGGGTGCCGCGATCTGCCGCCACCTCGCCGGTCGCGGCGCTCAGGTGCTGGTGGCCGACGTCAACGCGGACGGCGCCCGGCGTACGGCGGACGAGATCGCCGGCAGCGGCGCCCCGGGCAAGGCGGAGGCGGTGGTGCTGGACATCACCGACCCCGTGGCCGTCGACGCGGCGGTCGAGGAGGCCGCGAGGGTCCACGGCGCCGCGTTCGACTGCCTGGTCAACAACGCGGGGACCGACCGGGGCGCGGACCTGGTCGACGTGGACGACGACCAGTGGCACGGGGTGTTCGCGGTCAACGTGCACGGCCCGATGTACCTCAGCCGCGCCTTCGTGCGACACCTGCAGCGCGTGGCGGACGAGGGCGTCCTCGGCGACATCGTCTGCGTGGTCTCGATCTCCGCGCTCACCGTGGGTGCGGGTGCGGGGGCCTACAACTCCTCGAAGGCGGCGCTGCTCAAGCTGACCGAGGTGATGCAGACCGAGGCGCGCGAGCGCGGGTGGCCGGCGCGCGTCAGCGCCATCAACCCCGCGGCCATGGCCACGCCGATGATGGACCAGTGGGGGTTGCCCCCCGAGAAGATGATGGACCCCGCCGTGGTGGCCGGCCTCGTGGGCACCGCCGTCTCCCTGCCGCCCGACGTGGTGCTCCAGAGCCTCGTCGTCACGACCCGGGTGGAGGCCTACCCCCGCTGACCGACCGGCTCGTCCTCGAGCATCCGGCGCCGGTCCTCGACCCGGCGCGGCAGCCGGTTGCGGCGGCGCAGCGCCCCGGGGAGGCGGGGCACGGCGTCCGCGATCGCCGCGGAGCCGGTGCGCGAGCCCGCCAGCTCCCGGGTCACCTCCCGGACCTCCGCCCACGGCCGGCGCATGACCGCGGTGAGGAGCCGGTTGCGTGCGATCCGCACGCGCCGCGCCTGCGGGTCGTCGCGCCTGGGCGACGGGTGGTGATGGGCGACGACGTCCTCGACGTACGCGAGCCCCCAGCACCCCGCCGCGAGGTCGAGCGCCAGCCGCTCCTCCTCGCCGGCGAAGAAGACGACCTCGTCGAAGCCGCCTGCGTCCAGGAAGGCCGAGCGCCGCACCACGGCGCCACAGGCTACGAAGCCCAGCACGGGTGGCCCGGGCAGGTCCACCGCGCGTGGCAGCGGCGAGGCGGCCATCTCGCGGCACACGGGGTCCAGCTCTCCGGTCTCGCCCACGAGGAGACGCGCGGCCAGCACTGCCAGCCGGGGCGAGCGGTCGAAGTGGGCGGCGGCCCGGTCCAGGGACCCCGGCGCCCACCACGAGTCGTCGTCGGAGAACGCGACGTAGGGCGTGTCCGCCGCCTCGACTCCGACGTTGCGCGCCGCCGCCCCGTGGTTGCGGTCCAGCCCGATGACGCCGATGCGAGGGAAGCGCTCTCGCACCCGAGGTGCGGTGCCGTCCTCGGAGCCGTTGTCCACGAGGAGCACCGGGCCGGCGTGGCGCGGCAGCGTGCGCTCGAGGTCGGGCCACCGGTTGCGCGTCACCACGACGGTGGTGACGCTCACCGCCCGACCTCGCCCTCGAGCAGGACGTCCCAGTCGTCGAGGAACCGCTTCAGCCCGTAGCGTTCCAGTGCGTGGCGCCGCGCGGCCGCGCCGGTACGGGCGGCGAGGGCCGGGTCGGCGAGGAACGCCGCGGCTGCGGCGGCGACCTCCTCCGGTCGGGTGGCCACGACTCCGGTGTGCGGGGGCACGGCGAGCGCCGCCTCGGTCGTCGCCAGGGCGACGACGGGCATCCCGAGGTGCATGGCCTCCAGCAGTGAGAGGCCCAGTGACGTCCAGCGGGCCGTGTGCACGTAGACGCGCCTTCGCGCGAGCTCGTCGTGCATCCGGTCCTGGGGCAGGTCCTCGTAGACGCTCAGCTGACGCGGTGGCAGTCCGGTGGCCGCCGGGAGCAGGTCGACCCGCATGCCGAAGACGTCCACCCCGGAGGTCCGCGCCAGCAGCGGGACCAGGTCGGTGCCGACGGAGCGGCCGCGGCGCACCGGGTCGTTGATCGCGACCGCGGCCCGGGCGATCTCGCCGGTGTAGCGGTGGCCGGGGTCCACGATGCCGTGGTCGACGACCACCGTCCGCGCGCTCCCGCAGTCCCAGAACAGCTGGTTGAAGCCGGTCACGTGGGCGAGGAGGATCCGGTCCTGGTCGGCCAGGGGATGCTGGGTGTCCGGCACGTCGCCGGTGGGCGTGTTGTGCTCGACGTAGACCGCCGGCAGGTCGCGCCCCGGCCGTCGACCCAGCCACCGCTCGGCGAGGTCCCGCTCGTGCGGGCGCTGCAGCACGACCAGGTCGACGTCCAGGTCGAGCAGGTCCTCCGCTGCGACCTCCCGCACGCTGGCCGGCCAGTCCCAGGTGCGGGCGCGGCCGAGCCCGTCGGGGCCGCGGTCCGCGGTGACGGGGACGACGTACTCGTGGGGGCCCTGGACGAACGACGTCGTCCATGACCCGTGGACGTGCCACAGGAGGATCCGCACGCCGCGCCAGTGCCCGGGCTGGCCGCCTTCATGCCCGAGGCGGGCGCCACTTCACCCTTTCGGGTGCCGTTTGGAGCGACGTCTCCGGGGAACCGCCTCTGTCTGCTGCGAGAGGAGCCGACGTGAAGGTGCTCGGTGTCAACGCCCTCTTCCACGACCCGGCCGCCGCCCTCGTCGTCGACGGACAGACGGTCGCCGCCGCGGAGGAGGAGCGCTTCTCCCGGCGCAAGCACGGCCATCGTCCCGTGCCGTTCGCCGCCTGGGAGCTGCCCGAGCAGGCCGCGCGCTGGTGCCTCGAGCAGGCGGGTATGGACGTCTCCGACCTGGACGCGGTCACCTACTCCTTCGACCCGACGCTGGCCCGCCCCGCCGAGGCGCTCGGCCTGCACGACCCGTGGGACCACCTGCGCCAGACCTACGCCCACCATGCCCCGCAGTTCCTCGCGACCTCCCTGCCCGGGCTCGACCCCGCCGCCGTCCGGTTCGTCCGGCACCACGTCGCCCACGCGGCCTCCGGCGCGCTGGCCTCGCCGTACCAGGACGCCGACGTGCTCGTGCTCGACGGGCGTGGGGAGTGCGCCAGCCACCTGGCCGGCCGCTACGAGGGAGGCCGGCTCACCGTGCACGCCACCCAGGAGCTGCCCCACTCGCTCGGCCTGCTCTACGAGGAGCTGACCGAGCACCTCGGCTTCCTCCGCTCCTCCGACGAGTTCAAGGTCATGGCCATGGCGTCCTACGGCACGCCGCGCTTCCACGATGAGATCCGCGCTCGCGTCCGCACGGACGACCGCGGTGGCTTCTCGACCGACCCGATCGCCTGGCACACCATGGCCAAGCCGCTGCGCCCGGGCGAGGAGTGGGACCAGGACCACGCCGACCTGGCCGCCTCGGTGCAGGCACGCCTGGAGGAGGTGCTGCTCGAGCTGGCCCGGTGGCTGCGCCGGCGCACCGGCGGAGATCGCCTCACCCTGGCCGGCGGCGTCGCGCTCAACTGCGTCGCCAACACCCGTCTGCACGCCGAGAGCGGCTACGACGAGGTGTGGGTGCAGCCCGCGGCCGGCGACGCGGGGACCGCGCTGGGCAGCGCCCTGCACGTGGCCGCCGAGGAGGGCGACGAGATCCGGCCGATGCCGGGTGCGGACCTCGGCCGCGGGTGGAGCGACGAGGAGATCGAGGCACACCTGCGCACCGCTCAGGTGGACTTCGAGCGCCCCGCCGACGTGGCCGTGGAGGTCGCCGAGTGCCTGGCGGCCGACGGAGTCGTCGCGTGGTTCCAAGGCCGCAGCGAGTACGGCCCTCGCGCTTTGGGGCACCGCTCGCTGCTGGCGCACCCGGGTCGCTCGGCCAACCTCGAGCGCCTCAACGACGTGAAGGGCCGCGAGCAGTTCCGCCCGGTCGCACCGATGGTCCTGGCCGAGCGTGCCTCCCGGATCTTCAGCCGCGGCCCGCTGCCGTCGCCGTACATGCTCTTCGTGCACGACGTGGCGCCGCAGTGGCGCGAGCGGATCCCGGCCGTGGTCCACGTCGACGGCACCGCGCGGGTGCAGACGGTGGACCGTGACGGCGAGCCCCTGGTGGCTCGGATGCTCGAGGCCTTCGAGCAGCGGACCGGGCTGCCCGTGGTGATCAACACCAGCCTCAACACCGCCGGGCGGCCGATGGTCGACGACCCGCGCGACGCCCTCGAGTGCTTCGGGTCCGCCCCCGTCTCGCTGCTCGCCATCGGCCCCTTCGTCGTCCGCCGACGACCACCCGGGCGATGACCCCGTCGACCACCACCGTCGTCGTACCGACGGTGGGACGCCCCACGCTGGCCGTGTTCTTCTCGGCACTCGCCCGGCAGAGCCGGCGCGTCTCGGCGCCGGTGATCCTGGTCGACGACCGCCCCTCCGGCCCCGACCTGGCCCAGTGGCTCGTGCAGGAGGTCCCGCACCACGGTCTCGACGTGCGGGTGCTGCGTGCGGGCGGCGGCGGACCGGCGCGCGCCCGCAACATCGGCTGGCGGCACTCGCGCTCGCGCTGGGTCTCCTTCCTCGACGACGACGTCGTGCCCGACCGTGACTGGTACGAGACCCTCGCCGACGACCTGGCGCGGGCCGAGACGCGCGACTGCGTGGGCAGCACCGGCCGGGTGCGCGTGCCGCTGTCCGGGCACCGGCCGCCGACCGACTGGGAGCGCGGCACCGCCGGGCTGGAGACCTCCCGCTGGATCACCGCCGACCTCAGCTACCGTCGCGACGCCCTGTCGGAGGTGGGCGGGTTCGACGAGCGGTTCCCGCGTGCCTTCCGCGAGGACGCGGACCTGGCGCTGCGCCTGGGCGGGGAGCGGCGGATCCTCGACGGTGCCCGGTGGATCACCCATCCGGTGCGGCCGGCCGACGACTGGGTCAGCCTGCGCCAGCAGGCCGGCAACGCCGACGACTTCCTGATGCGGGCGGTCCACGGTCGTGACTGGCACCGGCGTGCCGACGCGCCGGTGGGTCGTCGACCCCGGCATCTGGCCGTCAGCGCCGCGGCCGTCCTCGCGCTGGCCGGTCTGGTCGCCCGGCGTCGCGCGCTCGCGCTCGCCGGACTGGCCGCCTGGACGGCCGGCACGGTCGAGCTCGCGTGGGCCCGGATCGCGCCGGGGCCACGCGACGCCGACGAGGTACGGCGCATGGTGCTGACCAGTGCCGCGATCCCGCTCGCCGCGACCTACCACGCCGCGCGCGGCGCCCTGCGCCACCGCGGCGCCCGGCCGTGGCGCGGCCTGCCGGAGCTGGTGCTCCTCGACCGCGACGGCACCCTGGTCCACGACGTGCCCTACAACGGCGACCCCGCTCGGGTGCGCCCCGTCGACGGCGTCCGCGAGAGCCTGGACCGGCTCCGCGCGGAGGGGGTCCGCCTCGCCGTCGTCACGAACCAGTCGGGTGTCGCCTCGGGACGCCTCACCCGCGAGCAGGTGGACGCCGTCAACGCCCGGGTCGAGGAGCTGCTCGGACCCTTCGACGTCGTCGAGGTCTGCCCGCACGGCCCCACCGACGGCTGCGGCTGCCGCAAGCCGGCGCCCGGGATGCTCAAGCGCGCCTGTGAGGAGACCGGGGTGGACCCCGGGCGCGCGGTGATGATCGGCGACATCGGCGCCGACGTCGAGGCCGCTGCGGCGGCCGGGGTCTCGGCCGTCCTGGTGCCGACGGCGTCGACCAGGGCCGAGGAGGTCGCTGCGGCGTACCGCGTCGCCCCGTCCTTCGCCACGGCCGTCTCGAGCGTCATGGCGGGCGAGTGGTGAGCCGCGTCCTCGCCGTACGACTCGACAGCCTGGGCGACGTGCTCGTCACCGGGCCGGCGGTCCGGGCGCTGGCCGGTGCCGCGGAGCACCTGACCCTGCTCTGCGGCCCCCGGGGCCGCGCCGCCGCCGAGCTGCTCCCGGGCGTCGACGAGGTGCTCTGCTGGCGCGCGCCGTGGGTCGACCCCGACCCCGAGCCGGTGCGCCGCGACCACGTCGAGGACCTGCGGGCGGCGCTCGCCGCGCGCCGGTTCGACCGGGCCGTCGTCTTCACCTCCTTCCACCAGTCGCCGCTGCCGACGGCGCTCGTGCTGCGCCTGGCCGGGATCGCGTGGGTCGGGGCGATCTGCGAGGACTACCCCGGCTCCCTCCTCGACGTGCGCCACCGCCTTCCCGACGACCTGCCCGAGCCGGAGCGGGCGCTGTCGCTGGCCGCCGCGTGCGGCGCCCGCCTGCCGCCCGGCGACGACGGACGGCTGGCCGTGCGCGGGGTGGCGGCCCAGGCGGCGCTGGCGCCCGAGCCGCCGTACGTCGTGCTGCACCCCGGGACGTCGGTCCCGGCGCGGGCCTGGCCGCCGGACCGGTTCCGCGAGACGTGCCGGCGCCTGGTCGACGGGGGGCACCGGGTCGTCGTCACCGGCGCCCCGGGCGAGCGTGGCCTCACCGCTCGCGTCGCCGGTGCCAGCGGCGCCCTCGACCTCGGCGGACGCACCGACCTGGCGGGCCTGGCCTCGGTCCTCGCCCACGCCCGGGCCGTGGTGGTCGGCAACACCGGCCCCGCGCACCTCGCGGCGGCCGTGGGCACCCCGGTGGTCTCGCTGTTCGCGCCGACGGTCCCCGCGGAGCGCTGGGCGCCGTACGGCGTGCCCCGGGTGCTGCTCGGCGACCAGACCGCGCCCTGCCGCGACTCGCGCGCCACGGTCTGCCCGGTGCCGGGCCATCCCTGTCTCGCATCCGTCACCCCCGACGACGTGCTCTCCGCGGTGGGGGCCTTCAGCGCCCCACCCGTCGCGGAGCCGGCATGAGGAGAAGGAGGACACCATGAGGATCGCCCTGGTCTCCGAGCACGCGAGCCCGCTGGCCGCACTGGGCGGGGTCGACGCCGGTGGGCAGAACGTCTACGTCGCGGCCCTCGCCGCGGGACTCGCCGGGTCGGGCCACGACGTCACCGTCTACACCCGCCGCGACAGTCCCGGCGGCCCGGCGAGGGTCGAGGTGGCCGACGGGTACGCCGTCGAGCGGGTCCTGGCGGGCCCGCCCACCGAGGTGCCCAAGGACGACCTGCTGCCCTTCATGGACGCCTTCGGCGACCAGCTGCGCGCGCGTTGGCTCGACGAGCCGGTCGACCTGGTGCACGCCCACTTCTGGATGAGCGGGCTGGCCTCGCTGCGCGCCACCCGCGGTCTCGAGGTCCCGGTGGTTCAGACCTTCCACGCCCTCGGCTCGGTCAAGCGTCGCGAGCAGGGTGCCGCCGACACCAGCCCCGCCTCGCGCATCGACCACGAGCGTCGGCTGTGCCGCGAGGCGACGGCCGTGGTGGCGACCTGCACCGACGAGGTGGAGGAGCTGCGGGCCTTGGGCCTGGAGTCGGGACGGGCCAGCGTGATCCCGTGCGGGGTGGACGTACGCCGCTTCCGCCCGGGGCCCCGTGGCGAGGGCGGCGGCGGGGGCCGGTACCGGCTACTGGTCATCGGGCGCCTGGTGGAGCGCAAGGGCGTGGGGAACGCCATCGAGGCGCTGGCGAGGATCCCGGACGCCGAGCTCCAGATCGCCGGCGGGCCGCGTGCCGACGCGCTGGACGCCGATCCCGAGGTGCACCGGCTGCGCCGCCTGGCTCGCTGCCTGGGCGTGGCGGACCGGGTCCGCTTCCTCGGCAGCGTCGATGCCTCGGACGTACCCGACCTGATCCGCGCCAGCGACGTGGTCGTCGCCGTGCCGTGGTACGAGCCGTTCGGCATCGTGCCGCTGGAGGCCATGGCCTGCGCTCGGCCCGTCGTGGGCACGGCCGTCGGCGGCTTGCTCGACACCGTGGTCCCGGGCCACACCGGCGAGCTGGTCGCGCCACGGCGCCCGCACGAGCTGGCCCGCGTGCTGCGCGAGCTCCTCGACGACCCGGCACGACGGGCCGCCTACGGCCGTGCCGGCCGGCGCCGCGCCGTCGAGCTCTACGACTGGCGTCAGGTCGTGGCCCGGGCCGAGGCGGTCTACCACGCACTCGCGGGCACGACCGTCCGCCCGACCACGGAGGTGATGCGATGAACGCGACGAACCGACGCCCGGGGCACACGCCGTGCGACCACGAGCACCTGCACGAGCTCACGCTGGCACTCGACCGGTTCGCCCCCTGCGTGGACCTGGTCGACGACTGGGGGGTGCGGCTGGCCGGGGTGCTGGCCGGGGGCGGTCGCCTGCTGGCGGCCGGCAACGGCGGCAGCGCGGCCCAGGCCCAGCACCTGACGGCGGAGCTGGTGGGCCGCTACCGCGAGGACCGGCCGCCGTTCTCGGCGATCTGCCTGAGCGCCGAGACGTCGAGCCTCACCGCCATCTGCAACGACTACCCGGCCAGCGAGCTGTTCGCCCGCCAGGTGGAGGCGCACGGCCGCCCGGGCGACGTGCTCGTCCTGATGTCCACGAGCGGACGAAGCGAGAACCTCGTCGCGGCCGCCCGCCGCGGGGTTGCCGCGGGCATGGAGGTCTGGTCGATGACGGGGGCGCTCCCCAACCCCCTGGCCGAGCACTCGACCGAGAGCTGCGCGGTGGACGCGCCCTACACCGCCACCGTGCAGGAGCTGCACCTCGTCGCCCTCCACATCCTCTGCGCGGCCCTCGACCGCACCCTGGAGGTGGGGGTCTCGCGTACCCGCAGGAGCCCCGCCGAACTCGCCGCCGCCCGCGGCCTGGGGGCCTGACGTGCCGGGCCCCCTGGTCGTCCTCGGCGACTCTCTGCTCGATGCCGACCTGTCCGGCACGGCGAGCCGGCTCGCCCCCGACGCCCCAGTGCCGGTGCTCGACCGGCTGGAGGAGGTACGCCGCCCCGGCGGCGCGGCACTCGCCGCCGCGATGGCGGCCCGCTCGGGCCACGACGTCGTCCTGGTGACCGCCCTCGCCGACGACGCGGACGCCGCGACGCTGGCCGGGCTGGTGGCCGACGCCGGGGTCCGCCTGGTGCCGGTCGGTCACGACGGCGCCACCGTGGTCAAGCGCCGGGTGCGCTCCTCCGGGCAGAGCCTGCTCCGGTTGGACAGCGGTGTCGCAGGGACGCCGGGCGACCTCGGGCCCGACGCGCTCGAGGCGCTGGCCGGCGCCGGCGCCGTGCTGGTCTCCGACTACGGCCACGGGCTCACCGACCGCGAGACCGTACGGCGCGCGGTCGCAGCCGCGGCTCGCCGGGCGCCGGTGGTGTGGGACCCACACCCGCGCGGCTCGGCCCCTGTCGCGGGCTGCCGTCTGGTGACGCCCAACCGGGACGAGGCCTCCCTCCTGGCGGGCCGGTCCGGCCTCCTCACCGGGGGACGCACCGGTCTCGCCGCGATCGCCGAGGAGGCCGCCGCGCTGGTCCGGGCCTGGGCGGCCCATGCGGTGGCGGTGACCCTCGGGCCCGACGGCGCCCTGCTCTCGCACGGCGAGACCTCGCCGTCGGTGGTCCCCGCGCCGGCCGTGCGCGCCGGCGACACCTGCGGTGCCGGCGACCGCTTCGCGAGCGCCGCCGCGGTGGCGCTGGCCAGCGGTGCCGTGACGCTCGAGGCCGTGCAGGACGCCGTGCTGGCGGCGGCCGACTTCGTCGCCGGCGGGGGCGCCGCCGGACTCGCGGTCTCCGGTTCGTCCTCACCCGCGCCCGATCCCCTGGCCGCGGTCCGGTCGTCGGGCGGCACGGTCGTCGCGACCGGAGGCTGCTTCGACCTGCTCCACGCCGGCCACGTCGCCACCCTCGAGGCCGCCCGTGCCCTGGGGGACTGCCTCGTGGTCTGCCTCAACTCCGACCACTCCGTCCGCCGGCTCAAGGGCCCCGGGCGGCCGCTGGTCCCTCAGCAGGACCGCGCCCGGGTCCTGGCAGCGCTCGCGCCGGTCGACGCGGTCCTCGTCTTCGAGGAGGACACCCCGGCGCAGGTGCTGCGCGGCCTGCGCCCCGACGTCTGGGTCAAGGGCGGCGACTACGCCGGTGCCGAGCTGCCGGAGGCCGCGCTGCTGCGGGAGTGGGGTGGCGTCTCCGTCGTCGTGCCGTACCTCGACGGCCGGTCGACCACCCGCCTGGTCTCCACCGCCGCGGCCCGGGCGGTGGAGCGGTCGTGAGCCCGCGGGTCCTGTCGCTGCGCGCGCTCGGGCTCGGCGACTTCCTGACCGGCGTCCCGGCGCTGCGCGGGCTGCGCCGCGCACTGCCCGGCCACACCCTGGTGCTGGCCGCGCCCGAGGCGCTGCGACCCCTGGCCGAGCTCAGCGGCGCCGTCGACCGGCTGCTGCCCACCGGGGAGCTGGAGCAGATCGCCTGGCCGGGGGCACCGCCCGAGGTGGCGGTGGACCTGCACGGCAACGGGCCGGAGACCAAGCGCCTGCTGGAGGTCCTGCACCCGCGTCGGCTGGTGGCCTTCGCCGGCCCCGTCGGCGACGGGAGCCGGCTGGCGGGACCGCGGTGGGATCCCGACGAGCACGAGGTGCGCCGCTGGTGCCGCTTGGTGGATGCCGCGTTCGGGCGGCACGCCGACCCGGAGGACCTGCTGCTCGCGGTCCCGAGCCGTCCCCCGGCGGCCGTGGGGGCCGCCGTGGTCCATCCAGGAGCCGCCTCCGCGAGCCGGCGGTGGCCGGCCGAGCGGTTCGCCGCGGTGGCGCGGCACCTGGCTCGGTCGGGGGAGCGACCGCTGGTCACCGGCTCGCCCGCGGAGGAGCCCCTCGTCCAGCGGGTGGTGGAGCTGGCCGGCCTGCCGCCCGAGGCGGCCCTGGGCCCGACCGACCTCGCCGATCTGGCCGCTCTGGTCGCGCACGCCCGGGTGGTCGTCTGCGGTGACACGGGCGTCGCGCACCTCGCGTCGGCCTACCGCACACCCTCGGTGGTGATCTTCGGGCCGACTCCACCGAAGCGCTGGGGGCCGCCCGCCTCGGGGCCGCACACGGTGCTCTGGCGCGGGAGCGGGGTCGGCGACCCGCACGGCTCGCGGCCCGACCCGGCCCTGCTGCGGGTCAGCGTGCCGGAGGTGCTGACGTCGCTGGACGGCGCCTTGACCCGGACGACAGCTGCTGGGTGACCCACTCCACCGTCCGCTTGAGGCCCACGTCGTTGGGCGTCATGGGGCTCCAGCCCAGCCGCTCCCGGGCGACGGTCAGGTCGGGCCGGCGCAGCCGGGGGTCGTCCTCGGGCAGCTCGACGAACCGGATCTCCGAGGACGACCCGGTGAGCGTCAGCACGGTGTGCGCCAGCTCGAGCATCGTGGTCTCGTCGTCGTTGCCGATGTTGACCGGCCCCTGGAGGCCGGAGAGGGCCAGGCGCAGCAGCCCCTCCACGGTGTCCTCGACGTAGCAGAGCGACCTCGACTGGTGGCCGTCCCCCGCGACCGTGAGCGGCTCCCCGTCGAGCGCCTGCTGCACGAAGGTCGGCACCACGCGGCCGTCGGCCACCGCCATGCGGGGACCGTAGGTGTTGAAGATCCGGGCGATCACGGTGTCGACGCCGCGGTGTCGCCGGTACGCCGCGGTCGTGGCCTCGGAGAAGCGCTTGGCCTCGTCGTAGACGCTGCGCGGGCCGATCGGGTTGACGTTGCCCCAGTAGTCCTCGGGCTGGGGGTGTCGCGCCGGGTCGCCGTAGACCTCCGAGGTGGACGCGAGCAGGAACCTCGCGCCGTGCTCCGCCGCCAGCTCGAGCGCGTTCGTGGTCCCGACGCTGCCCACGCGGAGAGTCTCGAGCGGCAGCCGGAGGTAGTGCAGCGGCGATGCCGGAGACGCAAGGTGGAAGACGAGGTCGACCGGGCTGGTGACCGGCACGCAGTCGCACACGTCGGCCTCCACCAGGTGGAAGCCGGTGCGCTCCCTCAGGTGGGCCACGTTGTCGCGGTGACCGGTCAGCAGCGAGTCGACACAGACCACCTCGGCGCCCTCGGAGAGCAGCCGGTCACACAACCAGGACCCCACGAAGCCCGCTCCGCCCGTGACCACTGCTCGTGCTCCCACCAGCCCCTGGCTCACCCCGCCCGCCCTTCCGCCGCTCGACCGATCCGCGCCAGTACCCCTCCTGTGCGCGACGACACCTGCCGCGGGCGGCGGGCTAGGCGGTGGTGCGGCTGAGCGGGAGACGCACCGTGAAGGTGCTGCCCCGGCCCAGGTGGGAGTCGAGGAGGATCGAGCCGCCGTGGCGCTGGACGATCCGGCGCACGATGCTCAACCCCAGGCCGGTGCCCGGCAGCGCGAGGGCGTCGGGGTTGGTGGAGCGGAAGAACTCCGTGAACAGCTCCTCCTGGTCGCGCGGGCTGATGCCGTAGCCGGTGTCCTGCACCACCAGCCGCACGAAGCGCTCCGTGCGCGCGGTCGTGACCGTGACGGCCCCGCCGGGCGGTGTGTACTTCACCGCGTTGCCGACCAGGTTCAGCGCGACCCGCTCCAGCTCGTCCCGGTCTCCGCTGATCAGCAGCGGGCCCGCGTGCGGCGTCAGCGCGAGGGTGATCCCCTTGTCCTGGGCCGTGGGGCGGAAGGCCGCGACCGCGTCGAGGGCGGCCTGGTGCAGGTCGACGACTCCTGCCGCGGCGGAGGTGTCGGTGTCGGTGAGCTTCTTCAGCGTCAGCAGGTCGTCGATGAGCGCCATGACCCGCTCCAGGTTGCGGCCGATGACCCGGAAGCTTTTCGACGGTGCCGAGGCCGGATCGTCCTCGATCAGCTCCAGGTGGCCGGTGATGGCGGTCAGCGGCGTACGCAGCTCGTGCGAGACCGTGGAGATCAGGTCGCTCTTGTAGTGGTCGAGCGCCTCCAGCTGCCCGACCAGGACGTGCTCGCGCTCGAGCAGCCGGGCGTTCAGCACGGCCTGTCCGAGGTTGCGGGCGATCTGCCCGGCCGCCTGCACCTCGTACGGCGAGAACTCGGGGCCGCCCGTGCGGCGCAGGAGGACCAGGTAGCCCAGACAGTCGTTGCCCGCGCCGAGCGGTGCCAGCAGGATGGTCTGCGCGTCCAGGGGCCTGACGTACTCAAACAGCACATGCTGCTCGGGGTCCTCGGGGTCCTCGCGGGGCGGACGGCGCGGGACCCATCCGGCCCTCCCGCCCGCCACCAGGGTGCGGTCCTGGGCGTCCAGGCTGGGACCGGCGGGCGCCGTGGTGCGCTCGGTGACCACCGGCTCCGTGGCGTGCTCGGTGGCCCCGATCGTCGCGCCGCCCGCCTCGATCCGGACCAGGGACACGCGCCTGCGGGCCCAGGCCTCGTTGGCCGTGCGGGTGACCAGCCCCAGCAGCGCGTCCGAGCCGGCCGCCATGGAGTCGGGGTAGCGCGCGCTCGTGCCTGAGAGCCGCTCGCCGTCGGCGAACGCGCGCAGCCAGAGGTGGTCGGCCCCGAGCGCCTCGGCGATCGGCTGCACGCTGCTCTCGACGATGTGGGTGACCTCGAGCGAGCGGGTCGCGTTGCTGTGGATCGCCTCGACGGCGCCGGCCAGCCTCACCTGCTCCTCCAGCTCGGTGGCGCGACGGGCGTTGTGCAGCGCGATGCCGGCGAGGTCGGAGTACATCTCCAGCAGCTCGCGGCGGGACTGGTCGGGGCGTCTGCCGTCCACGGGCACATCGACCGAGAGCAGCCCCAGGAGCTCGCCATCGGGGGAGCGCAGCGGTGAGCGCAGGGTGTCCTCCGGGCGCCAGCGGTCCGGGTCCAGCGACGCGCTCGCGTCGGCGTCCACAGCGGGGAGCCAGCCGGTCGAGACATCCCCCAGGCGCCCGGCGGGGATGAAGAGCAGGGAGCCCCACTGGTCGGCCACGGTCAGCTCGTCCTCCATCGAGGACAGCGGGACCTCCATGCCGAGGAGCTGCTCGCGGGCCTCGGCGCTGCCGGAGACAGCCGCGATGTGGAAGGTCAGGTCGCGCGTGAGGTAGCTGATCGCCGCGACGCCGAACCCGACCGCCTGGGCCACCCCCTCGACGACCGCGTCCAGCACCGAGTTGACGTCGGCGCCGCCGTTGATGCGGCGCATGATCTGGTAGATCGGCCGTAGATCTCCGACCTGTGCGCCAACCGGACCCACGCTCACCTCCCGACGAGTGGCAAGTCTCGCAGGTCCGCGGTCCGGCTCACGCGAGGGTCATGACACGGGTGCGGGCGCGTCCGGGTCCTGGCCGTCCTTGCGCAGGCCCGGAGGCAGGTGACCGGTCTGCTTGGCGTAGACCTGGGCGGCCTGGCGGGCGGCGAACATCCGGGCCAGGCCGATGAGGGTGCCGCTCACCGCGGCCCACGCCACCGCCTCCCACACGTTCACGTCCGGGTCGGCGGGGTTGGCGGGCGGGTTCTTGCCCGTCGCCGCCTTCCAGGAGACGTTGAGCGTCTTCTTCGCCATGGCGGCGGCGCCCACGGCCGAGACGAGCGAGACGGCGGTGAAGATCTTGGAGCTGTCGGAGGCCATGAGTCGCGGTACCCACTCCGGTCGGCTCCATCCGGCAGCGGACGCGGGGGCCGGCATCCACCGAAATCCCCATGCGTCTGATATTGCCGTTCCATAGGCTGAACGCGTGCGCACCGCCGTCCTGGGACCCGTCGAGGTCCACGCCGGCGGCCGGCCCGTCGACCTGGGCACTCGGCGCCAGCGTGCCATCGTCGCCGGGCTCGCCCTCGCCGGCGGGATGCCTGTCACCAGCGAGACGCTGATCGCCCGGGTCTGGGCGGCCGATCCGCCACCGGGGGCGCTCGCCACGCTGCACGGGTACGTCGCCGGGCTGCGCCGCAGCCTCGAGCCGGACCGGGCGCCGCGCGAGTCGCCCCGGGTGCTGGTGACCGTGGAGAGCGGCTACGCCCTACGGACGCCGCGCGAGGGGCGCGACGACCACGCGGTGGAGCGCGCGGTCGCCGAGGCTCGCGCGCTCCTGCGCGCCGTACCCGACCACCTGCGCCCGCGCACCGATGCCGTCGGCGCCGCGGCGGTCACCGAGGCCCTGCGAGGACTGGACCACGTCGTCGGGCTGTGGCGCGGGGAGCCGTACCCCGAGCTCGGCGAGGACCCCGCGGCCGAGGCAGAGCGGGTTCGCCTGAGAGACCTGAATGCGTCGGCCCAGGAGCTGCGCGTGGTGGCGCGGATGGCCCTCGGTCGCCATGTCGAGGTGGTGCCGGAGCTCGCGGCGAAGACCATCGAGCACCCGCTCCACGAGCGGTGGTGGGCGCTGCTCGCCGTGGCGCTCGCCCGCAGTGGTCGGCAGGCCGACGCCCTGCAGTCGCTGCAGTCGCTGCGTGCGCTCCTCGCCGACGAGCTGGGCGTCGACCCGAGCCCGCCGGTCCGCGAGCTGCACACGGCCATCCTGCGACAGGACCCCTCCCTGGGCTGGGCCGGTGCGGCCTCGGCGTCCCTTCCGGTCCGCGGAGCCGGGCCGCCGATGGAGGCCCGCACGTCGCACTTCCGCGAGTCACCGCCGGTGCCGCGCTGGCCCCTGGCCGGCCGGTCCGAGGAGACCCACCGCCTGGGCGAGGTCGTCGCCGACGTCATCACCGGGCGCCCGCACGTCGTCCTGCTCACGGGGGAGGCCGGCGTCGGCAAGTCCCGGCTCGCGCACGAGCTGTCGCTGAGTGCGTTCGAGCAGGGCTTCACGGTCGCGGTCGGGCAGTGCTCGGCGGACGGCCCACCACCGCTGTGGCCGTGGCGGGTCATCGCACGGAGCCTGGTCGACCAACTGGCCGACGCCCCCGAGGTCGTCGGTCTGCTCGACACGGCACCCGCCGACGACTTCGCCACGTGGGACGCGGTCGCCGGGGCGCTGTGCGACGCGGCCCGTGCGCACCCGCTGCTCCTGGTGCTGGAGGACGTCCAGTGGGCCGACGAGCCGACCCGACGGCTGCTGGTGCACCTGCAGTCCGTCGCGCGTCACCAGCGTCTGTGCGTGGTCGTCACCGCGCGCTTGGACGGCGAAACGGATCGGGTGGTGGGTGACCTCGCGGCCGCGCTGGCGAGGGGGCAGACCACCCGCCTCGACCTGGACGGGCTGGGTGTCGACGCCGCGGGCGAGCTCGTCGGTGCGGTCGCCGGGTGCGTCCACCGCGACACCGTGCGCGACCTGTGGGAGCGCGCCGCCGGCAACCCGTTCTTCCTCACCGAGCTGGCGCTGTCCGGCGGCGCACTGTCGGGCTCGCTGTCCGACGTGGTCCTGAGCCGCGTGCGGGCACTGCCCGACGACACGGTGCGGCTGCTCGAGGCAGCCTCGGTCGTCGACATCGTCGTCGACCTCGACCTGCTCAGCCTGATGACCGGTCGCAGCGACACCGAGACCGCGGAGCTGCTGGCCCCGGCTCTGGCGACCGGCCTGGTGGTGGACGAGGGCCGGGTCAACGCGGCGTACCGCTTCTCCCACGGGGTCGTGCGCGAGGTGGTCCACGCGCACCAGCCCCAGCAGACCCGGGCCGCGTGGCACCGGGCGGTGAGCCAGGTGCTCGAGCGCCGCTCCGGACTGCGGCGCCCCGACCAGCGCGCGGCGCTGGCGCACCACTGGGAGCTCGCGGGCTACGGCTGGGTCGGCGAGGCCTGGCGGTCGGTGCTCGTGGCCGCCGAGCAGGCGCGGCTGGACGGCGCCTACGACGAGGAGGCCCGCCTGCTGCGCCGTGCCGTCGGGTGGCAGGGGCTCGACATCGGCAGCGGCGACGGCGAGCGCTTCGAGCTGCTCATCCTCCTCGCGGAGGCGTGCCGCTGGAGCGCGGACTGGCAGGGCGTCTCGGACGCTGTGGACGAGGCCGTGGTCGTGGCGGAGCGACTGGGGGACCCCGAGCTGGCGGCCCGGGCCGCGATCTCGACGATGGAGGGCGCGCTGTGGCAGGTGCGGCCCTTCGGCACGGTGCACCACCCCATCGTGGAGGCCCTCGAGCGCGCTCTCCTCGCCCTGCCGCCGACGGAGCCGGGCCTGCGCTGCCGGGCTCTGCTGGCGCTGGCGATGGAGCTCTACTACGGCGGCGACCAGGCCCGCATCGACGCTCTGGTCGAGGAGGCGCTGGCCATCGCCGACGGCGAGCAGGAGCCCCGGCTGCGCGCCACCGCCTACCTCGGCGCCTTCTCCGCTCGCGCTCGCGCCGACGCCGCAGCCGATCGCGCGCGCTATGTCGCGGTCGCACGCGAGGCGGCGGATGCCGTCGGGGACGGCCGCCTCCGGCTCCTGGCCGAGGCCCTGGGGGCGTCGGTGGCCAGCGAGCTCGGGGACGTAGCGACCGTGCGGGACGCACTTCCACGGCTGAGTGACCAGTGTCGACGACGGGGCCTGGCCACGGCCGAGGCGTTCCTGCGGGTGCTCGAGGTCCCGTGGCTGACCATGTGGGGCGACCTCGACCAGGCCGACGCCTCGCTGGCCCGGCTCGGCGAGCTCGCGCAGCGGCTGCGGATGCCCAACCTGGTCGACGCGCTCACCGTCACCACCGTGGCCCGCTCCATGCTGGCGGGTGACTACGAGCAGGTGGCCCAGGCCATGGCCGACTTCGTCGCCGACACCACCATCCCCGCGGGCCCCGTGGCCGTGGTGGTGCTGCTGCGCGCGGGTCAGCGGGACCTGGCCCGGGCGCTGCACGGACACCAGGGCGTCGACCTGTCCGACGCGACGTACGTCGGTCTCGTCAACGCCTGCCTGGCGTGCGAGATCGCCCTGGGCCTGGACGACCGCGAGCTAGCGGCGCGCGCCTACCCGCTCGCGGCGCCGTACGCGGGACGCATGTGCACGGCGGGCAGCGCCGTGCCGATCGGCCCGGTCGACACCTTCCTGGCCTGGGGAGCGAAGGCTCTCGGGGAGGACCATGCGGCGTCGGCCCACGCCGACGATGCCGTGCTCCTCACCCGGGCGTGGGGCCTGTCGCGGGTGGAGTCGGAGCTCCTGGAGACGCGGCGGCGCTACACCGTCTGACCGTCAGGCACCCACCCCCTCGGGGACGAAGGCGAAGGCAGCCCGCTCCAGGCGGTGGAACCGGCCCCGGCCCAACCACAGCACCACCCGGAACGGCGGGCCGGCCGCGGTCAGCAACCCGGACGCCACCTGCGGCGGGAGGCCCTCCAGGCACCAGGGCACCAGGCGAAGCAGGTCGCGCGGCCCCAGACCGCCGCGGAACTTGGCCCGCTCGACCTGTGCCCACTCGTCACCGGGCACGTAGCGCTGCAGGATCGCGATCGCATCACGCTCCTCGTGACCGAGGTGGGCGCCGAGCAGCTCGCGGACTTGCTCCAGGTCGGCCACGAGCCCGTGCCGGCCGGTCTCGGACGGCCCGCCGGCCAGCGATCCGAAGCCGCTGCGCACGGCCTCCAGCAGGGGGTCGATCCTGGCGTGCTCGTCCTCCATCGCGTCCAGCACCCGCGCCCCCTCGGCATCCCCGCCCGCGTCGACCCTGCCGCGCAGCAAGGGCCAGAGGTGCTCGTCCTCCTTGTGGTGGTGGTCGTGGAGCAGCAGGGCGAACAGGTCCCACCTCTCCAGGAGGGCCTGCCAGGTCCCGGCCTGCGCCAGGGGCGTGCGGAGGACGGCCTCGTGGAACCGTGCCAGGTCGCGCCGGAAGCCGTGGTGCAGCGCGTACATCATCGACAGGTCGGCGGGCCCTTCGGGCGCGGCCGCCTGGCCGGGGAGCAGGTGCGCGGTCACGGCCGGACCCGATCGTCGCGTCGGGAGAGGTGCTCGGCGAGCACCCCGGGCAGGGCCAGCAGGTCGGCCCGGTCCGCCCTGCGATAGGAGGGGGTCAGCACCGGCGCGAACGGCCGGAGAGCCCCGACCAGGCGGATGTGCGTGGTCGTCGTGACCTCGCTCCGCCCCTCGTCGAGGGGCGAGACCCGGCGGGTGCCCGTCACGAGCACCGCGCCGGATCCGCCGTCGTAGGACGCACTCAGGGGGGAGGTGCGCCCGACGACGGTCCGGGTGCGGAAGGTGAGCCCCGCGAAGCCGAGCTCCTCCCACAGGATCTGGCCGGGGACCGCGCGGCCCGGCGGCTCGCAGGTGAAGCGCCGCACCTGGGCGCGCCACTGCGGGTCGTTGCTCCAGTCGAGGACGTAGTCGGCGACGACCTCGGCCGGGAGGGGCACACGCACGGAGGCCGCGAACCGCCTCACCCTGCCGGCGCTCATCGCGGCACCCGGGCGGGCCGTGATGTGACGGGCGGGGTGGGCGTCACGCAGAGCGCGGCGGGGGCGGAGGTGCTGCGGGACATGGGTGCTCCAGGAGTGCTCGGGAACGGACGCCCGAACTCTGACCGGCTCTCCTGGGATCGCGCTGGGGCCGGCGTCCCAGCGCGCCTCCAGAGCGTGGGAGCCTCAGGTCCGGGCCGACGACACGAACCTGTCGACGTCGATCCGGATCGCCACGCGCGAGGGGTTCTCCCCCGGGACTCGGTAGCGCGCGGCGTAGCGCTCGCAGGCGCGGGCCACCGACTCCGGATCGCCGAGCACGGTCCCCTGGCCCTCGAGCGTCGACCACCGCCCGCCGTCGACCTGGCAGGCCGCGAGGACCCCGCCGCCGGCGAGGTTGCGCGCCTTGCGCGAGTCCGCGTTGGTGATGATCCACGCGCACCGCTGCTCGGGGTCGAGGGCGACGCCGACCGGCACGACGTGGGGGCGGCCGTCGGGCCGCAGCGTCGTGAGCGTGCACAGGTGGCGCTCGGTCCAGAAGTCCAGCAGAGGCTGCGGGAACGCGTCCCAGCCGGGTCGCCACACGGTCATGGCCGCAGCCTAGGCGCCGGACGCTCAGATCCAGCGGGCGAACCAGATCCGGTCCAGCCACTCCGATCGGGTGAGCAGCTCATGGGTGTAGATCGGCCAGAACCACGCGAAGTTCACGAGCACCAGCACGAAGAAGGAGCCGGCCAGGACGACGCCGACGGTGCGCCGCGTCGACGGCAGCCGCGACGGCCCGATCAGGCGGCCCATCGCCAGCGTCAGCGCCACCACGATGAACGGCAGCGCCGCGATGGCGTAGAAGAAGAAGATCGGACGGTCGTCGTAGCGCAGCCACGGCAGCCACGTGGACGCCGTGCCCACGATGGCGAAGCCGAAGCGCCAGTCGCGCGCGCCCAGCCACATCGCCCCGGCGTACAGCAGGGCCAGGATCCCGCCCCACCACAGCACCGGCGTCCCGAGCAGCAGGACCTGGCGCAGGCAGGTGCTGCCGGCCGGAGCCTCGCAGCCACGGGTGCCGGGCTCGATCCCGGTGTCGGCGGCGACACCGACGGGCCGGTTGAGCAGCAGCCAGCCGGCCGGCTTGGAGCCGTAGTCGTGGTCGCTGCAGTTGAGGAAGTGGGTGTGGAAGGTGAACAGGTCCTGGTGGTAGCTCCACAGCGAGCGCAGCGACTGCACGACCTCGCCGGGCCCGGCCGCGTCGGGCTGAGAGGCCGTGGGCCACCGGTCGTCGTTGAGCGTCGGCTCGTCGTCGCAGGTCTCGCCCTCCGCGACGAAGCGGGTGTACTGCGTCGCCGACAGGTGCTCCTCGTACTCGTCGGCGTGGACGAGCCACCCGGTCCAGGTCCCGATGTAGACGACGAAGGCGACCACCACCAGCTGGGCGAACGCCGGGATCCCGTCGACGACGGCCGAGCGCAGCACCGGCCAGCGGACCCCCGAGGCGCGACGGGCGCCCGCGCTCCAGAGCCAGACCAGGATCCCGAACGCCGCCAGCGGGACGGCGGCGGTCCACTTGGTGCCGACGGCCAGCCCGAAGCAGACCCCGCCGAGCACCAGCCACGGCCGGAGCAGCACCGCCCGCACGGGCCCCCACGACTCCGGGCCGACCGGTCCGTCGAGGGCGGCGGCCATGCGGGCGCGGTACCAGTCGCGGTCGACCACCAGGCAGGTGACGGCGCAGAGCAGGAAGAAGGAGAGGAAGATGTCGAGCAGGGCCAGCCGGGACAGCACGAAGTGCAGCCCGTCGAAGCTGAGCAGCAGCCCTGCGACGCAGCCGAGCATCGTCGAGCCGGTCAGCCGGCGTACGAGCCGGCACATCACGAGCACCATGAGGGCACCGACGACGGCGGCGGAGACCCGCCAGCCGAACGGGTCCATCCCGAAGGCCTGCTCGCCCAGCGCGATGATCCACTTGCCGACCTCGGGGTGCACCACCATCGACGGGTCGTCGGTCCAGACGCCCGTCGTCTTGCCGTTCAGGATCAGCTTGTCGGCGTCCTCGACGTAGTCACGGACGTAGCCGTGGTTGAGCATCGACCAGGCGTCCTTGGCGTAGTACGTCTCGTCGAACTCGAACTGCTGCGGCGTGCCGAGGCGCCACAGCCGCAGGAAGAGGGCGAGGAGGGTGACGCCCAGTGCGGCGCCCCATGACACCAGCGGACCCTCGGGGTCGCGACGGCGGGCGAGGAGCGGCACGGGGCAGGACTCTACGTGCCGTGTGCACCCCACTGACATGATCGGCTCGTGACGAGCGACGAGCGTGGACCCGGGGGCCGGGCCGGTGTGCTCGTCCTCGCCGCGACCCCGATCGGGCGGGTCGCCGACGCCCCGCCCCGCCTCGCCGACGAGCTCGCCACCGCCGACGTCGTGGCGGCCGAGGACACCCGCCGGCTCAAGCGCCTGACCGGCGAGCTGGGGGTGAGCGTCACCGGGCGAGTCGTCTCCTACTTCGAGGGCAACGAGTCCGCGCGCACGCCGGTCCTGCTGGAGGCCCTGCTCGCCGGCGACCGGGTCCTGCTGGTCACCGACGCCGGCATGCCCAGCGTCTCGGACCCGGGCTACCGCCTGGTCGCGGCCGCGGTCGAGGCCGGGGTCCCCGTGACCGCGGTCCCGGGGCCGTCCGCGGTGCTGACCGCCCTGGCGGTCTCCGGCCTGCCGGTCGACCGGTTCTGCTTCGAGGGCTTCCTGCCGCGCAAGGCCGGCGAGCGCGCCCGCCGCCTCGCGGCACTCGCCGAGGAGGAGCGGACGATGGTGTTCTTCGAGGCGCCGCACCGCACCGAGGCCGCGCTGCGCGCGATGGTCGAGGCCTGGGGCGAGGACCGGCCCGCGGCCGTCTGCCGGGAGCTGACCAAGACCCACGAGGAGGTGCGCCGGGGGCCGCTCGGCGAGCTCGTGGCCTGGGCCGCCGAGGGTGTGCGCGGCGAGGTGACGGTGGTGGTGCAGGGCGCCGACGGCGGCCCGACCGTCCCCGCCGACGAGGCCAGTCTGCGCGACGCCGTGCGCGAGAGGGAGGATCGAGGGATGAGCCGCAAGGACGCGATCGTCGAGGTGGCCCGGCTGGCCGGGGTGCCCAAGCGCGAGGTCTACAACCTGGTGCACGGCGCATGAGCCGCCGCATCCGCACGCTGTCGCGCGAGGGCCTGACCTTCGACGTGCTCGACGACGGCCCCCTCGACGGCGACGTCGTGGTCCTGCTGCACGGCTTCCCCGAGCGCGCCACGTCGTGGCGCTACGTCGCACCGCTGCTGCACGCGGCCGGGCTGCGCACGCTCGCGCTCGACCAGCGCGGCTACTCCGAGGGGGCCCGGCCGCGCGGGCGGCGCGCCTACCGCCTGAGCGAGCTGGTCGACGACGTGGCGGCACTCGTCGAGCGGGTCGGCGGCGCGGTGCACGTCGTGGGGCACGACTGGGGCGCCGCCGTCGCCTGGGGCCTGGCCGCGCGCCGCCCCGTGTTGGTGCGCACCCTGACCGCGGTCTCGGTGCCGCACCCCGCGGCGTTCCAGAAGGCCATGCTGAGCTCGCCCCAGCCGCTGCGCTCCTGGTACACGCTGCTGTTCCAGGCGCCGTACCTCGTGGAGCTCTCCGCGCGCGTCCGCGGCGGCCCCTTCGACCGGGCCCTCGCGCGTGCCGGCATGACCCGCGAGGAGGTGCTCCGCTGTCGCCACGAGGTCGTCGACACGGGCGCCCTGAGCGGTGGGCTGTCCTGGTACCGCGCCCTTCCGTTCGTCGACCGCGCCCTGGCCACCGCTCGCACCACAGTGCCGACGACGTTCGTGTGGAGCGACGGCGACAGCGCGATCGACCGGCGCGGCGCGCAGCTCACGGCGGCGTACGTCGATGCGCCGTACGCCTTCGTGGAGCTGCCCGGCGTCAGCCACTGGATCCCGACCCAGGCGCCGGAGCGGCTGGCGAGCACCGTGCTCGACCGGGTCTGGTCGGTATGAGCGCACCCCGCGAGGGCGACCCACCGCCCGCCCCCGAGCCGCTGCCGCACCCGGTGGTCGACAACCACTGCCACCTGGACATCGCCGGAGCGGACCTGGCGTCCGCGGCCGGCGCGATCGAGGCCGCGGCCGCCGTGGGGGTGCCGCGCATCGTGCAGATCGGCTGCGACCTGCCCGGCGCCCGCTGGGCCGTCGCGGCCGCCGCCGCGCACGACGCGCTGGTCGCCGGGGTCGCGCTGCACCCCAACGAGGCGCCGCGGCTGGCCGCCGCGGGCACGCTCGAGGAGGCGCTCGACGAGATCGAGGTCCTGGCGCAGGCCCACGACAAGGTGCGGGCGGTGGGCGAGACCGGGCTCGACCACTTCCGCACCGGCGAGGAGGGCCGCGCGGCGCAGGTGGCGTCGTTCCGCCGCCACATCGACCTGGCCAAGCGGCTCGACAAGACGCTGGTGATCCACGACCGCGACGCCCACGACGAGGTGCTCGCCGTCCTGGACGAGGAGGGCGCCCCCGAGCGCTGGGTGATGCACTGCTTCTCCGGTGACGCCGACTTCGCCCGTCGCTGCCTCGACCGGGGAGCCCATCTGTCCTTCGCGGGCACGGTCACGTTCAAGAACGCGCAGCCGCTGCGCGACGCCCTGGTCGTCGTGCCGGCTGACCGGCTGCTGGTGGAGACCGACGCGCCGTTCCTCACGCCCACGCCGTACCGGGGCCGGCCCAACGCGTCCTACCTGGTCCCGCTGACCATGCGGCTCATGGCGCAGGTGCGCGGCGAGGACCTGGCCGAGCTGTGCGCGGCCGTCGACGCCAACACCGAGCGCGCCTTCGGCGGCAGCTGGTGAGGTAGAGAGGCCTCTCACCCGTAGCGGCGGAGAGATGGGTCACCCGACCCGCCGTCGCAGGCACGCGAGGGTTTGCATTTGGGGCGGGTTCACTGTTGTGGTGGAGCGCAGAAGGCCGGGATCGGGACACGGAAGCCACCCAGCGCAGCACATCTTGCACCACCGCGCTGGCACCCGACGACCCGGGGATGACAACGTTCGGAGAATCGTGCTCAGCACCGCACCCAGCACCACCATCGGCAAGATCCTGCGCAGTCGACGGGTGCTCGTCGGCCTCGTCGTCGTGGCGTCCCTCGCGGTCGTCGGGGCGACGCTCGGCTACTCCGCTCTCGCGACCACCGTGCGCGTCTCGGTCGACGGTGAGACCCGCGAGGTGACGGCGTTCGGCGACACGGTCGGCGAGGTCCTCGAGTCCGAGGGGATCAAGGTCGGCGACCGCGATGTCGTCCTCCCGAGCGTCGACGAGTCCGTGGCGGACGGCGACCTGGTCAAGGTCAAGTACGCACGGCCCCTGGAGGTCGAGATCGACGGCGTCGAGCAGACCCACTGGGTCACCTCGACCGACGTCGCCTCCGCGCTGGGTGAGATCGGCATGGGCTTCAAGCGTGACGCCGACCTCTCCACCAGCCGCGGCGCCCCGATCGACCGCGACGGCCTGAAGCTCGAGGTCGTCACCGTCAAGGACCTGACGCTCGCGATCGCCGGGCGCAAGCCCGTCAAGCGTCAGGTCACCGCGCTCACCGTCAAGGAGGCGCTCGCCGAGGCCGGCGTGCCCGTGCACAAGACCGACGAGGCCAAGCCCGGGCTCGGGACGGTCGTCAAGGACGGCGACAAGATCGTGTTCACCGACGTCCGCGTCGTGCGCAAGAGCGTCAAGGGCGAGGCCATCGACTTCGCGACGGTCGAGCGTGAGGACGACTCGATGACCGAGGGCGAGACCTCGGTGGTCCGCGAGGGCCGCACGGGCCTGCGCAACGCGACCTACCGCCTCGAGTACCGCAACGGCGACCTGGCGGTGCGCAAGGTGCTCCAGCAGCGCGTGGTCCGCAAGCCGGTCGCCGAGATCGTCGAGGTCGGCACCGCACCGGCCGTGGAGGCCTACGCCACCGGCAACACCGTCTGGGACTCCCTGGCACAGTGCGAGTCCGGCGGAAACTGGGCTATCAACACCGGCAACGGCTACTACGGCGGCCTGCAGTTCAACCTCGGCACCTGGCAGGCCTACGGCGGCACCGGGCTGCCCAGCGAGAACAGCCGCGAGACCCAGATCGCGGTCGCCACGCGGCTGCGCGACGCGACCGGCGGCTACGGCTCGTGGCCCGGCTGCGCCGCCAAGCTGGGCCTCCCCACCTGAGCCCGACACCCGGCCACTACCGTGGCGGTCATGTCTGACACCTCCGCCGGTCCGAGGCTTCTCGGGCCGGCGGAGGTGCGTCAGCTCGCGGACCGCCTCGACCTGCGCCCCACCAAGCAGCGCGGGCAGAACTTCGTGATCGACCCCAACACCGTGCGCCGCATCGTGCGCGAGTCGGGGGTGGGGCCCGACGACGTGGTCGTCGAGGTCGGCCCCGGCCTGGGGTCGCTGACCCTGGCCCTGCTCGGCGTTGCCCGTCGGGTGGTCGCGATCGAGGTCGACGAGCTGCTCGCCGGGCTGCTGCCCGAGACGATCGCGACGTACGCTCCCGCCCAGGCCGACCGCTTCGAGGTCGTGCTCGCCGACGCCATGCGCATCACCGAGCTCCCCGGGCCGGCGCCCACCGCCTTGGTCGCCAACCTGCCCTACAACGTCTCGGTGCCGGTGCTGCTCCACCTCCTGCAGCTGCTGCCGTCGCTGGAGCGTGGGCTGGTGATGGTGCAGTCGGAGGTCGCCGACCGGCTCGCCGCGCCGCCGGGCTCGAAGGTGTACGGCGTCCCGTCGGTGAAGGCCGCCTGGTACGCCGATGTCCGCAGGGCCGGCGCCATCGGGCGCAACGTGTTCTGGCCGGCGCCCAACGTCGACTCGGGGCTGGTCGCCTGGACCCGCCGCGAGCCGCCCACGACCACGGCCACTCGCGAGCAGGTGTTCGCGGTGGTCGACGTGGCGTTCGCGCACCGCCGCAAGGTGCTGCGCGGCGCCCTGCGCCAGCTGGTCGGGTCGGCCGAGGAGGCCGCCGCCGCGCTGGAGCAGGCCGGCGTGGACCCTATGGCGCGCGGTGAGTCCCTGTCGGTCGAGCAGTTCGCCCGGATCGCGGAGGTCCTGCCCCGATGAACGTCACCGTCCGCGCCGCGGCCAAGATCAACCTGCACCTCGGGGTCGGTGCCCCGCGAGGCGACGGCTTCCACCCGCTCACGAGCGTCTACCAGGCCATCGGCCTGTGCGACGACGTCACCGCCAGCGACGACGAGTCGGGCTGGGACCTGCGCCTGCAGGTGTCGGACTGGATCGACGCTGGCGCCGTACCGGTCGACAGCGGCAACATCGTCACCCGCGCGGCGAGCCTGCTCGCGCGCCACCACGGCATCGCGTCCGACGGGCACCTGCTCATCGAGAAGGCGATCCCCGTGGCCGGTGGCCTGGCCGGCGGCTCGGCCGACGCCGCCGCGGCCCTGGTCGCGCTGGACCGCCTGTGGGACGCCCAGACCAGCGACGAGGACCTGCTCGCGATCGCCGCCGAGCTGGGCAGCGACGTCCCGTTCGCGCTGCTGGGCGGGACCGCCCTCGGCACCGGGCGCGGCGAGCTCGTCACCCCGCTCGCGGATGCCGGCACCTGGTGGTGGGTGCTCGTGCCCAGCCTCGAGGGGATGTCGACGCCCGAGGTCTACCGCCACTTCGACAAGCTCTTCCCCGACGCCTCGCCCACGCCGCCGCCCGCCGACGAGCTCATCGCTGCCGTGGCATCCGGCGAGCCGCACCGGCTGGCCCGGCTGCTGCGCAACGACCTCCAGGCGGCCGCGATCGACCTGCGCCCCGACCTCGGGCTGCTGCTCGACGAGGGCGAGGAGGAGGGCGCGCTGCGCGGCCTCGTCAGCGGCTCGGGGCCGACCTGCGTGTTCCTGTGCGAGTCCGCCGACCACGCGCGTGACCTCGCGGGGGCGCTGATGCGGCGCGGGCACGGCATCGTGCTCGTGGCCAACGGCGCTGTCGCCGGAGCCCATATCGTCGGAGGAAACCATGGTTAACCTGCTCAACCTCGAGCGCGTCTCGAAGGCGTACGGCGTGCGCCCGCTGCTCACCGAGGTCTCCCTCGGCATCGCGGCAGGGCAGCGCATCGGCATCGTCGGGCGCAACGGGGACGGCAAGACCACCTTGCTCGAGGTGATGATGGGCCTCGAGGAGCCCGACTCCGGCCGGGTCTCGCGCCAGCGCGGGCTGCACGTCGGCTACCTGCACCAGGGCGACGAGCTCATCGACACCCACACCGTGCGCGAGGCGGTCCTCGGCGGTCGCTCCGACCACGAGTGGGCCGCCGAGCAGCGCACCCGCGAGATCGTCGAGACGCTGCTCGCGGGTGTCTCGCTCGATCGCGCGGTGGTCGGGCTGTCCGGTGGCGAGCGGCGCCGCTGCTCGCTGGCCGCGCTGCTGCTGGGCGACCACGACCTGATCGTGCTCGACGAGCCCACCAACCACCTCGACGTCGAGGCCGTGGCCTGGCTGGCGGCGCATCTGGCCGCCCGCGAGTCGGCGATGGTCGTCGTCACCCACGACCGGTGGTTCCTCGACGAGGTCTGCCAGTGGACCTGGGAGGTGCACGACGGGGTCGTCGACGCCTACGAGGGCGGCTATGCGGCGTTCGTGCTGGCCAAGGCGGAGCGGCAGCGCCAGGCCTCCGCGTCCGAGGCGCGCCGCCAGAACCTCGTACGCAAGGAGCTGGCCTGGCTGCGCCGCGGCCCGCCGGCCCGGACCTCCAAGCCGCAGTTCCGCATCGACGCGGCAAACGCGCTGATCGAGGACGTGCCGCCACCGCGCGACCGGCTCGAGCTGCAGCGCTTCGCCTCGCAGCGGCTCGGCAAGGACGTCATCGATGTCGAGGACGTCGACCTCGTGCGCGGCGAGCGTCGGCTGCTCTCCCACGCCACCTGGCGCCTCGGCCCAGGCGACCGGGTCGGCATCGTGGGCGTCAACGGCGCCGGCAAGACCTCGGTGCTCAGCCTGGTCGCCGGCGAGCTGGAGCCGCAGTCGGGCCGGGTCAAGCGCGGCAAGACCGTCCTGCTGCGCCACCTCTCGCAGCAGCTCGACGACCTCGACCCCACCGGCCGCGTGCTCGAGACCGTCGAGAAGGTCAGCCGGGTCGCCCGCACCCAGGACGGCGAGATCAGCGCCACCTCGATGCTGGAGCGCTTCGGCTTCACCGGCGACAAGCTGACCACCCGCATCGGCGACCTGTCCGGTGGCGAGCGTCGTCGCTTCCAGCTGCTGCGGTTGCTGCTCGACGAGCCCAACGTCCTGCTCCTCGACGAGCCCACCAACGACCTCGACATCGACACCCTCAACGTCCTGGAGGACTACCTCGACGGCTGGCCGGGCACCCTGATCGTGGTCTCCCACGACCGCTACTTCCTCGAGCGCGTCACCGACTCCGTCTGGGCGCTGCTCGGCGACGGCAAGATCTCGATGCTGCCGCGCGGGGTCGAGGAGTACCTCGAGCGTCGTACCGCCTCGCTCGCCGCGGCCGCCGCCCCGACCCCGTCGACGGGATCGGGCGAGCCGAAGCGCAAGATCGGCGGCGCCGAGGAGCGCACCGCGCGCAAGACCCTGGCCCGCCTGGAGAAGCAGCTGGCCCGGGTGAACGCCCGCGAGGCTGAGCTCAACGGCCTCATGCTCGAGCACGCCCAGGACCACGCCCGACTCGCCGAGCTCGGGGCCGAGCTCCAGGCACTCCGGGCTCAGAAGGACGACTTCGAGCTCGAGTGGCTCGAGGCCGCCGAGATCCTCGAGCAGTGACGACCGACTGGTCGATCAGGAGTACGGCGCGAGGAGGGTGCGCAGGAGTGCGGCGAGCCGCTGCTGCTGGGTGGGAGCCAGGTCGGCGAGGAGTGCGCGCTCGGCCTCCAGCAGCGCCTCGAACGCCGCGTCGACGGCGGTCTTGCCCTCGGCGGTGAGACGGACGATCACACCGCGGCGGTCCTCGGGGTCGGGGTAGCGCTCGACGAAGCCGCGCGCGGCCAGCCGGTCGACCCGGTTGGTCATGGTCCCGCTGGTCACCAGGGTCTCGCGCAGGAGCCGCCCCGGCGACAGCTCGTACGGCGTTCCGGCGCGGCGCAGGGCCGCGAGCACGTCGAACTCCCACGACTCGATCCCGTGGGCGGTGAAGGCGGCCCGGCGGGCCAGGTCCAGGTGGCGGGCGAGCCGGCTGATCCGGCTGAAGACGGCGACGGGCTCCAGGTCGAGGTCGCCGCGCTCGCGCGCCCACGCCTCGACCAGGTCGTCCACCTCGTCCCGCATGGGAGCAGCGTAGCCGAGCATCGAGAATCTTGACATCAAGATACATGCGGGCGCACGATGGGGCCATGCCGCACACCTGGGACCCCGAGCGCTACCTCGCCTACGCCGACGAGCGCGGCCGGCCGTTCGTGGACCTGCTCGGCCGGGTCGGCGCCGACCGCCCGAGCCGGGTGGTCGACCTCGGCTGCGGCCCGGGCAACCTCACCGCGCTCCTGGCCCAGCGCTGGCCGGAGGCCGAGGTGGTGGGCGTCGACTCCAGCGAGGAGATGGTGCGCGCCGCCCGCGAGGCGCAGCGGGACCTGCGGTTCGAGGTCGCCGACCTCCGCACCTGGCGGCCGCCGGAGGGCGGGGTCGACGTCCTGCTCAGCAACGCCACCCTCCAGTGGGTGCCGGGCCATCTCGAGCTGCTGCCGACCCTGGCCGACGCGGTCCGCGCCGGCGGCTGGCTGGCCTTCCAGGTGCCCGGCAACTTCGGCGAGCCCAGCCACACCCTGCGCTCCGCGCTCGCCGCCGAGCCGCCGTACGCCGCCCACGTCCAGGGCATCGCCGACCCCGCGAGCCACGACCCGGCCGTCTACCTCGAGGCCCTGGCCGGGCTGGGATGGGAGGTGGACGCCTGGGAGACGACCTACCTGCACGTGCTCGCCGGCGAGGACCCGGTCTTCGCCTGGGTCTCGGGCACCGGCGCGCGCCCGACGCTGCAGGCGCTGCCCGACGACCTGCGGCCGGAGTTCGAGGCGGAGTTCAAGCGCCGCCTGCGCGAGGCATATCCGGACCGGGACGGTCGCGTCGTCCTGCCGTTCCGCCGGATCTTCGTCGTGGCGAGGCGGCCATGAGGCTGCACCACGTCCAGGTCGCCTGCCCGCGCGGCGGCGAGGACGTCGCCCGCGCCTTCTACGCCGGCGCCCTCGGCCTGCACGAGGTCGACAAGCCCGAGGACCTGCGCGCACGGGGCGGGGCATGGTTCCGCGCCTACGACGAGGCCGGTGCCGTCACCGCCGAGATCCACGTCGGCGTCGAGGACGCGTTCATCCCCGCGCGCAAGGCCCATCCCGCCCTCGTCCTCGGCAGCGCCGCGGAGCTCGACGCCGTACGCCGCCGCCTCGAGGACGCCGGCTACGAGGTCGACCTCAGCCAGCGCGACACCTTCCCCGGCCACGATCGGGTGCACACCTTCGACGGCCACGGCAACCGGGTGGAGCTGCTGGTTGCTGCGCCCGCGAGATTCACCGGGTAGCCGGTGAAACTCGCGCGCTTTCGCGCACCGCCCGATCACACCAGCGCCAAGGTGCCGAGGTCGCGGATGGCCGCGCAGGAGCGGGCCACCATGGTGGCGAACATCCGGTCGCCGCGCGGGCTGCGGGTGCCGTAGGCGCACCCGAACGTCGCCACCAGCGGGCCCTGCACCATCGCGAAGCGGTAGTCGTCCCAGCACTCCTCGAGGCTGTGGCCGCTCACGCCGTACGACGTGAGGGCGCGATGGTAGGCCGCCACCAGGCCTCGCTCGTGGAGGCGCCGGACGTCCGGCGACAGCGAGGTGCCGATGACGTAGGCGAGGTCGCGGGCGGGCAGGCCGAGCGAGAGGGTCTGCCAGTCGAGGGCGACCGAGCCGCGGGCGCCGTCGGGGTGGAACATCAGGTTGTCGAGGCGGTAGTCGCCGTGCACCAGGGCGAACCGCTCGCTGCGGGCGTAGCTCCACGGCCCCACCACCTCGGCGACCGCACGCAGCGTGGCCACGTCCTCGGCCGAGAGCAGGTCGCCGAGCCCGTCGACGAACAGCTCGGTGGTCGACGGGGCGAGCTCGGCCAGCAGGTCGATCTGGTCGGCCGGTGTCAGCGCGAGATGGTCGAAGTCCTCGAGCGTGGGGTCGCACCAGCGCGGCCCGTGCAGACCGGCGAGGTTGACCACCGCGTCGTGTGCCTGCTCGGCGGTGCAGCCGGCCACCTGGTCGCCCTGCCGCATCGGCGCCAGGTCCTCCAGCACCAGTACGAAGTCCCCGGAGTCGGGGGTTATCGCCGCGTAGTGGCACGCCGGCACGCGCACGGCCACGGTCGGCGCGATGTCGGAATAGAAGACCAGCTCGCCGCGGTAGGCGCCCGCCAGCAGGTCGCGCGAGGCCAGGTCCGAGGCCGGCAGCTTGACCAGCACGGAGGCCGGGACCCCGTCGCCGGTGAGCGTGAGCCGGTAGCAGGTGCCGATCTGACCGGTCCCGACCGCGGAGGCGACCACGTCGTCGACCCGGCCGCCGAGCGCCTCGGAGAGCCAGTCGGGGGTCAGTGCCGCGGCCTCGGTGACGACGCCGGCGCTCATCGCGCCCACCCGGGGTTGGTCGGCAGCGCGTCGAAGCGCCCCGCCGGCCGCAGTGCCCGGTACGCCGCCACGACCGGCGCCAGCTCGGCAGGCGTCGCGCCGTGCAGCACCACGCTGTCCGCGCCGGCGTCGAGCTGGTCCAGGACCCGCCGTGCGCACGCGTCCGCGGACCCGGTCGCCGAGGCCGCCAGCCACTCGGCCGGCAGCACCTCGTCGCGCAGGTAGGTCAGCTGCTCGGTGGTCCCGACCGCGTCCAACGCACCGGCGTAGCCCTGCACGAGCGGGTCCTCCCGGAAGCGCCGCAGGTCCGCGGGGTCCCAGCAGTTGGCCCGCACCAGCACCTCGCCGTACCCCTGCAGGTACGTCGCCAGTCGCCCCACCAGCTTGCGCAGCCGCAGCTCCTCGGGGATCGACTCCTCGACGACGGCCAGCACCGCCCAGATCCGCACGGCGGCCGGGTCGCGGCCGGCGGCGGCAGCCGACTCACGGACCAGGCCCACCGAGCGGGCGAGGGTCTCGTCGCCGAGGAAGGTGTGCAGCACGACCCCGTCGGCCACCCGGCCGGCGAGCGCGAGCGACTTCGGCCCGATCGCCATCATCAGCACCGGGACGTGCTCGTCGAAGCCGCTGTCCTGGCTGAGGTAGGGGTAGCTCCCGGCCGGGCCCTCGTGGGCGAACGCCTCGCCGTGCCAGAGCCGGCGGTAGATCCCGACGGCGTCGGCCAGTTGGGCGCCGGTGACGCGGGGGACCCCCATGACGTCGAAGAGCAGGTCGAAGCCGCGGCCCAGGCCCAGGGCGTAGCGCCCGCCGCTCATCCGGTGCAGCGTCGTGGCCATGGTGGCGGTGACGAGCGGGTGCCGGGTGTTGTGGTTGGTGGCGGCGGTGGCCACCCCGATGGACGTGGACGCGGCCACCGCGGCCCCGGCCAGCACGGCGGCGTCCTTGACGTTGAACCGCTCGGAGAGGAACACCGAGCCGAGGCCAAGTCGCTCGGCCTCGCGGACCTCGCCGACCAGGTCGGCGGGGCCGGCGCTGTGGCCGGCCAGGCCGTAGCAGGCGAGCTCCGGCAGCTCCTGTGCCGAAGCGACACCGGGTGTGGTGTGCGTCACGCTCGCGGACGCTAGCAGGACTTGACGCGTGTCAGGTCAGCCCCCACAAAGTTACCCACTGGTAACGTCTGGCCCATGAGCCAGGTCCTCACCCTCTGGAACCGCGCGAACGCCCTTCCGGTCCTCGGCGCCGGCGTCGGCCGTCGCGTGTTCTCCCTCGCCTTCGGCCAGAAGGCGCCGTACTTCGCCTCGATCGGCCCGCGCTTCACCGATCTCCGGCCCAACCGGGCCGAGCTGGTGATCCCCAAGCGCCGACGCGTCCACAACCATCTCGGGACGGTGCACGCGATCGCCCTGTGCAACGGTCTCGAGGCCGCGATGGGCGCGCTCGCCGAGGTGACGATCCCGGCCGACAAGCGGTGGATCCCCAAGGGGATGGAGGTCGCCTACACCGCCAAGGCGACCAGCGACATCACCTGCATCGCCGAGACCGATCCCGAGCAGTGGACCTCCGACGACCCGGACCTACCGGTGCGCGTCCGCGGCGTGCGCGAGGACGGCACCGTGGTCATCGAGGGCGTCATCAAGCTGTGGGTGACGCCCAAGACCCGGTGAGTTCAGACGGTGTCCTTGTCGGGCGCCGGCCCGCCGACCATGCCGACCTCGAGCTGCTTGCGCTCACCGACGAGCCGGTGCTGCACCCACGTGGCGATCAGGGTCAGGACGTAGTTGACCGCGATGTACATGACGGCGACGACGAACACGGTCGGGAGCGCGTTGTTGAACTGCTGGAAGATCGACTGACCGACCTTGGAGAGCGCCGGTGCGGCGATCGCGTAGCCCAGGCTGGTGTCCTTCAGCGCCACCACGCACTGGCTGATGATGGCCGGCAGCATGATCTTCACGCCCTGAGGCAGGAGGACGACGGACATGACCTGGGACTTGCGCATGCCGATGGCGTACCCCGCCTCCGACTGCCCCTTCGGGACCGCGAGGATGCCCGCGCGGAAGACCTCGGCCAGCACCGCCCCGTTGTAGACGGTGAGGGCGGCCACGACGCTCCAGTAGGCGCCCGTCTCGCCGTTGGCGACTCCGCCGGCGATCCTGGCCACGTAGAAGAAGAACACCATCATCAGCAGTACCGGCACGGCGCGGCACAGCTCGACGACGGCCCAGCAGGGCCAGCGCAGCCACGCGTGGTCGGACAGCTTCCCGACGCCGAAGAGCACACCCGCCACCACGGCGAGGATGATCGAGGTGAACGCCATCTTGAGGGTGTCCACCAGTCCTTCGAGCAGCGCCTCCAGGTACTGCGGGGTGAGGAGCGGCTCCCACTTCGCGTACTCGAACTGGCCGGCGTCTCGCAGACGCAGGAGGACGAACGCCAGCACGGCGAGGACGACCACGAGCGACAGCCCGGTGTAGATGCGGTGGCGGCGGACCGTCTTGGGCCCGGGGGAGTCGAACAGGACTGCGGAGGCCATCAGGCGATCCTCCATCGGCGCTCGAGACGGTTGGCGAAGAACGAGAGGATCTCGACCAGCACCACGAAGAAGATCGCGAAGGCGAGGAAGATCTCCGTGCGCGCGGTCGCGTAGTCGTTGGTCAGGCCCTTCATCCGGGCGAAGGCCTCGGCCACGCCGACCGCACCCGCGACCGTGGTGTTCTTGAGCAGGGCGATCTGGACGCTGGCCATGGGCGGCACGGAGGCACGGAACGCCTGAGGGAGCACGACCTCGCGCATCACCCCGGCGAACGGCAGCCCGATGGCGCGCGCGGCCTCGGCCTGGCCGAGGGGCACCGCGTTGATGCCGCTGCGCAGTGCCTCGCAGACGAAGGCCGCGGTGTAGATGCCGATGCCCACGGCGCAGGCGGTGAAGACGTTGTTGAGGTCGATGTCGCCGATCTGGACGTCGACGAAGTTCCATGACAGACCGACTTTGGGGCCGGCGTAGCGGAAGAAGAAGATCACGATCAGCAGCGGGGTGTTGCGCACGAGAGTGACATAGAGAGCCGCGCCGCGGCTGAGCACGGCGATGGGCCCCACCCGCATCGCGGCGAGCGCGGTGCCGAGCACCAGCGAGATGATGCCGCCGATGACGAAGAGCAGCAGGGTGTAGCCGAAGGCCAGAGCGACCCGGTCGACGTTGTCGACGATCACGTCCACGTCGCGGCTCCTCTCATCTGGTCAGGGGCGGTGGGGGTGGCCGGGGATCCCGGCCACCCTCCCGTCGTACGTCAGGTCAGGCGGGGCACTCGTCGAGCACCGGGGGCTCCGGCGTCTCGACGCCGTCACCTCCGAGCGTCAGCTCGAAGGCCTCTGCCCACGAGCCGTCGTCGAAGGACTCCTGGAGCACCTCGTTGATCCAGCCGCACATCTCCGGGTGCTCGAGGCTGTAGCCGATCCCGATGCGCTCCTCGGAGAACTCGTCTCCCACGACCTTGAGCTCGCCCTCGTTCTGCGCGGCGAGGCCGAGCAGGATGGACCCGTCGGTCGACATCGCCTCGACGGTGCCGTTGAGCACGTCCTCGGCGCACTGCGAGTAGGTGTCAGCGGGGGCGCCCTTGGCGCCGGCGGCCTCGACGTTCTCCAGCGAGGTCGAGCCGGTGACCGAGCAGACCGTCTTGCCCTTGAGGTCCTCGATGCCCGTGATGTCGCTGTCCTCGGCGACCAGCACCTGCTGGCCGGTGATGAGGTACGGACCGGTCTGGCCGACGACCTTGCGACGCTCGTCGGTGATCGAGTACGACGCGAGGACCAGGTCGACGCGTCCCTCCACGAGGAAGGGCTCGCGGTTGTCGGAGATCGTCTCCTCCCAGGTGACGTCCTCGGCTGGGTCCATGCCGAGCTTGGAGGCCAGGATCTTCGCCATCTCCACGTCGAAGCCGGTCGGGAGATCGCTGGCCGCGTCCTTGAAGCCCAGTCCGGGCTGGTCGTACTTCACACCGATGGTCATCTTCCCGGCCTCGACGAGCTCGCGCATGTACGAGCCCTCCTCGAAGTCGTCCGCGCTGACCTCCTCCGCCTCGACGTCACGACCCTCGTCGTCGTTGCCCGCGTCGCCGCAGGCGGCCAGGCTGAGGGTCAGTCCGACCACCGCGATCGCGGCCTTGAGCCTCGTGTGTCGCATACGCATCTCCTTCAGTGCTTGAGGATCTTGCCGAGGAAGTCCTTGGCCCGATCGCTCTGGGGGTTGGTGAAGAACTGCTCGGGGGTGTTCTCCTCGACGATCTGGCCGTCGGCCATGAAGAGCACGCGGTCAGCCGCCGTCCGGGCGAAGCCCATCTCGTGGGTGACCACGACCATGGTCATGCCGCGCTCCGCGAGGTCGACCATGACGTCGAGGACCTCCTTGATCATCTCGGGGTCCAGCGCCGAGGTCGGCTCGTCGAAGAGCATGACCTTCGGCTCCATGGCCAGCGCCCGCGCGATGGCGACGCGCTGCTGCTGGCCGCCGGAGAGCTGGGCGGGGTACTTGCCGGCCTGATGGGCGATGCCGACTCGGTCCAGGAGCTCCTTCGCCCGGGCCTCGGCCTCGGCCTTGGGCCTCTTGCGGACCTTGATCGGGCCCAGCGTGACGTTCTCGAGGATCGTCTTGTGGGCGAAGAGGTTGAAGCTCTGGAACACCATGCCGACCTCGGCACGCAGGTTGGCCAGCGCCTTGCCCTCCTGCGGGAGCGGCTTCCCCTCGAGGCTGATCGTGCCGTTGTCGATGGTCTCGAGCCGGTTGATCGCGCGGCACAGCGTCGACTTGCCGGACCCCGACGGGCCGATGACGACGACCACCTCGCCGCGATGGACGGTGAGGTTGATGTCCTGCAGCACGTGCAGGTCACCGAACCATTTGTCGACCTTGTCGAGCACGACGAGCGGCTCGCCCGTCTGCGGGGTCCGCTCCTCGTTCTCCAGCGTCGTCATGCCCGGGACCCTAGCGGCCCGTAGTCGCATCGGGCCATCTTGAGACGGTGGTGATGCACACCCGTGACCCTGGACCGCCGGTACCGCGACCGCGCTTGGGTAACGTGCACGCCCATGCCGCTGACCACTCCTCGCCTCGCCGCCGCCGCGTTGCGCCGCCTGCGCGGCGCGCGCCCCGCCGAGCCGGCTCCCGGGCCCGGAAGGCCGGAGCGGCCGGCCGGCCCGCCGTCCACCGCGCCCGCCGGCTCGCTGCGCCTGGACGGCGGCTTCACCGACCGCTTCCCGGGCTTCCTCGACACCAGCCAGACCTCGTCGTACCCGTGGCGGCTCAACCTGCGCCACGAGGCGATCTTCACGATGAACCGGCAGCTCTTCGACGGGGCCCGGGTGCTCGACATCGCCAGCCACGACGGTCGCTGGTCGATGGCCGCGCTGGACGCCGGCGCCGCCCACGTCACCGGCATCGAGGCGCGCCCCGAGCTCGTGGCGCACGCGGGGGAGAACCTCGCCCGCTACGGCGTCGCGGCCGACCGCTTCTCCTTCGAGGCCGGGGACGTCTTCGCCTTCCTGGCGCGGGAGGGTCACGAGTACGACGTGGTCCTGTGCCTGGGGTTCCTCTACCACACGCTGCGCCACACCGAGCTGCTCGGCCGCGCCCGCGACACCGGCGCGCGGCACCTGGTCGTCGACACCGAGGTGCACCGCCACCCCGAGACGATCGTGCGCCTCGCGACCGAGCCCGTCGAGCGCGAGGGCAACGCCGTACCCGACGGCTACGCGCCCGGTGACACCGTCATCACCGGACGCCCCACCCTGTCCGCGCTCGAGCTCCTCGGGCGCTCGACCGGCTTCGAGCTCACCCGGCTGGCCGACTGGGACGGGCTCCTGCGTGACAACCCCGACGCGACCCAGATCAGCGACTACCGCATCGGCCGCCGGCTGACCGCCACCTTCGAGCGCCGCTGAGCCGGAGGGCACGTACGCTGGGTCGGTCATGAGCAGCGCGCGCACGTACGAGGTCCGCACCTACGGGTGCCAGATGAACGTCCACGACTCCGAGCGGCTGACCGGGCTGCTCGAGACGGCCGGGTACGTCGCCGCGCCGGCGGACCGCCAGGCCGACGTGGTCGTGTTCAACACCTGCGCGGTGCGCGAGAACGCCGACAACAAGCTCTACGGCAACCTGTCGCACCTGGCGCCGATCAAGGCCGCCAACCCGGACCTGCAGATCGCGGTCGGCGGCTGCCTGGCGCAGAAGGACCGCGAGACGATCACGGCCAGGGCGCCGTACGTCGACGTCGTGTTCGGCACCCACAACATCGGCTCGCTGCCGGTGCTGCTGGAGCGGGCGCGGGTGCAGCAGGAGGCGCAGGTCGAGATCCTGGAGTCGCTCGACGTCTTCCCCTCGACGCTGCCGACCAAGCGCGAGTCGGCGTACGCCGCGTGGGTGTCGGTGTCGGTGGGCTGCAACAACACCTGCACGTTCTGCATCGTCCCGGCGCTGCGCGGCAAGGAGAAGGACCGGCGTCCCGGCGAGATCCTCGCCGAGATCGAGGCGCTGGTCGCCGAGGGCGTCTCGGAGGTCACGCTGCTGGGGCAGAACGTCAACGCCTACGGGGTGGAGTTCGGAGACCGGCAGGCGTTCTCCAAGCTGCTGCGCGCGTGCGGGTCGGTCGAGGGGCTGGAGCGGGTGCGGTTCACCTCGCCGCACCCCGCGGAGTTCACCGACGACGTCATCGAGGCGATGGCCGAGACCCCCAACGTGATGCCGTCGCTGCACATGCCGCTGCAGTCGGGCTCCGACAAGGTCCTCAAGGACATGCGCCGCTCCTACCGCTCCTCGAAGTACCTCGGGATCATCGAGCGGGTCCGCGCCGCCCTGCCCGATGCCGCGATCACCACCGACATCATCGTGGGCTTCCCCGGCGAGACCGAGGCGGACTTCCAGGCCACGCTGGACGTCGTGCGGCGCTCGCGCTTCTCGGGCGCGTTCACGTTCCAATACTCCAAGCGCCCCGGCACCCCCGCGGCCACGCTGCCCGACCAGGTCCCGCCCGAGGTGGTCAAGGACCGCTACGGGCGCCTGGCCGACCTCGTCAACGAGGTCGCCTGGGAGGAGAACAAGCGCCTCGTCGGCCGCCGCGTCGAGCTGATGGTCGCCGAGGGCGAGGGCCGCAAGGATGCCGCCACGCTGCGCCTGTCCGGCCGGGCCCCCGACAACCGGCTGGTCCACTTCGCCGTCGACTCGCTGGCCGAGAGGCCGCGGCCCGGCGACATGGTCACCGTCGACGTCACCTATGCCGCCCCGCACCACCTGGTCGCGGACGCGCCGGCGACCGTGCGCCGTACCCGGTCGGGGGACGCGTGGGAGGCCCGCCAGGCCGGGCCCGCGGCCGCCGGAGTCTCGCTCGGGATGCCCGGCCTCGGCGTGCCCGCGCCGCTCGCCGACGCCCCGGCCTGCCGCTGATGCCCGCCGACGCGCCCACGATCCTGGCCACCTCCGGCGGCATCGTCGCCGGCGAGCGCACCCGCTGGGAGATCGGCCCGCTGACGCGGCACGCGATCGAGCTGGCCGGCGTGACCGGGCGGGCGCCGCGGGTCTGCTACCTCGGCACCGCCGGCGGCGACTCGACCGAGGGCATCCGCAACTTCTACGACCTGGCCCAGCTGGCCGGCCTGCACGGCTCGCACGTGCAGCTGTTCACCATGCCCAACGTGCCCGACCTGCGTGAGCACCTGCTGTCGCAGGACGTCATCTGGGTGTTCGGTGGCAGCGTCGCGGGCTTGTTGGCGATGTGGGAGCTGCACGGCGTGGGGGAGGTCATGCGCGAGGCCTGGGAGGCCGGCGTCGTCCTCACCGGCGTCTCGGCGGGGTCGATCTGCTGGCACGTCGGCGGCACGACCGACTCCTTCGGCCCGGACCTGCGCCCGATCACCAACGGCCTGGCCCTGCTGCCGTACTCCAACGGCGTCCACTACGACTCCGAGGAGCAGCGCCGCCCGCTCTTCCGGTCGCTGGTCGCGGGCGGCACCCTCCCGCCCGGCTACGCCACCGACGACGGCGCCGGCCTGCTCTACCGCGGCACCGAGCTCGTCGAGGCCCTCGCGGAGAACGACCGGGCCGGCGCGTACTTCGTCGACCGCACCCCCGACCACACCGCCGTGGAGACCCGCCTCGACGTCCGCCGCCTCCGGTAGCTCGTGATGAGGAGTTTCACCGGGTACCCGGTGAAACTCACGCTTCCGGGGTGAAACTTCGCCCCGGAAGCGTGAGTTTCGTACTTGCAGTGGGGCGCAGGTGACGTCGGGGCCCCAGATTGGCCGGTCGACCAGCGGACCTGGACTCGAACGCGCTCACCTGGCTCAGTCCGAGCGGGGGTCCTTGCTGGAGTAGCCGGCCTTGGGCTCGAGGCCCTCGGGCTTCGGCTCGGTGTTGCCGGTGGACTGCTCGGGTGGTGCGTCGTCGCCGGGGGTGGCCCGGCCCTCGCTGGTGTCGCGGACGCCGGTGGCGGCGTGCTGGCCTGGCCCGGCGTGGCCCTCGCGCTCGCTGCTGACGCCCATGTCGCCGGAGGGGTCCTGGTCGGACTCGGTGACGTCGTAGTCGTCGTCGGGGACGTCGGGGCGCCCCTCGTGGCCCGTGGCGCTCATACCGGGTTCTCCCGGTCGGCCTCGTCGGCACCGCCGGTGTTGTCCTCGTCGGACATCTTCTCCGTGGCCTTGGTCGAGGTGTCCTCGTCCTCCTGCACCTCGTCGGGCTCGCCCTGCGTGGCCGGGTTGTCCTGCGGGTCGAGGTCGGCGGGCGTCGGGTCACCGTCCGCGGACTCGCCGTCCACGCCGTCACCGTGGTCGATCGCGTCCACCCCGCCCGGGTTGGGCTCGCCCGGCTCGATCTCCGGGTCGGGCTTGGGGCCGAGATCTGCGTCAGGCATGGTGACTCCTTGAGAATCCGAAGGTGCTGTACGGGGTCGTGGTACCCGACCTCAGGGCTTGCAACACGGAGAGCTCGTGCGGCACGACCGGGTCGGGCAGCGCGTCCAGGCGGCACCAGCGCAGCTCGGCGCACTTCTCGGGCTCCACGATGCGCGGCTCGCCGGTCCACGAGCGCGCGGTGAAGAAGAAGTCCACGCGCTCGTCGATCGGGTCGGCGTGCCGGGTGCGCTGCATCGAGGTCACGAACTCCAGCGCCAGGTCGGCCACCGCGATCTCCTCGGCGGCCTCGCGGTGCGCCGCGTCGTACGCCGTCTCGCCGCGCTCGACGTGGCCGGCCGCGGCCGCGGCCCAGTGGTCGTCCATGTAGCCGGTGTTCTGGCGCAGCTGCAGCAGCACCTCGGGGCCGAAGATGCCGTCGCGCAGCAGGAAGACGTACGCCGCCGGGACGACCACGAAGCGGCCGTGAGTGGGGTCAGGGCTCACTGCGACGGCTGGTCCTCGCTCGTGCCGGCGTTCTCCTCCTGGAGGGCGTCGGTGTGGCCGGCGTCGTCCTCGTCGGGCAGTTCGCTCTCGTGGGCTCCGGGGAGCGCCGCGCCGGGCTCGAGGTCGGGGGTGCTCTCGTCGGCGGAGGCCTCGCTCACCGCGGGCCGTCGTTCTTGCCGTCGAGCCGGTCCAGGCCCTCCTTGGCCCTGGCCTGGGCCTTGGCGATCTTGTCCGCGTGCTTGCCGCCGGTCCTCTGGTCGGCCGCCGCGGCGGCCTTGTCGATGCCGTCGGAGATCTTGTCCCCGTGCTTGTCGACGGCGTCGGCCAGCTTCTTCTTCGCGTCGTCCAGGAAGCTCATGATGGTCCTCCGAGTGGGGGATGGTGGTCGCTTGCCACACTAGCCACATGGCCACACCCCCGATCGTCGCGCTCGTGGGCGCGACGGCCTCGGGCAAGACCGGGCTCTCCCTCGACCTCGCGGAGGCGCTGGGTGGCGAGGTGGTCAACACCGACGCGATGCAGGTCTACCGCGGCATGGACATCGGCACCGCGAAGGTGCCGCTCGCCGAGCGCCGCGGCATCGCGCACCACCTGCTCGACCTGCTCTCGGTGCGCGAGCCGCTGAGCGTCGCGCGCTTCCAGGAGCAGGCCCGCGAGACGGCCGCGCGGCTGCGCGCCGCCGGCACCGTCCCGGTCCTCGTGGGCGGCAGCGCGCTCTACACGCGGGCGGTGCTGGACCGCTTCGACTTCCCGGGCACCGACGAGGTGGTCCGCGCGCGCTGGGAGGCCGAGCTCGCCTCCGTGGGGGCGGAGGCGCTGCACGCCCGGCTGGCGCTCGTCGACCCCGTGGCGGCCGCCAAGATGAGCCCCGGCAACGGGCGCCGCGTGGTCCGCGCCCTCGAGGTCATCGAGCTCACCGGTCGTCCGTACGCCGCCTCGCTCCCGGCGCTGGAGTACGCCGACCCCGCCACGGTCCAGGTCGGGCTGAGCATCGACCGGCCGACGCTGGATCGCCGCATCTCGCAGCGCGTCGACGAGATGTTCGACCGGGGCCTGGTCGCGGAGGTCGAGCGGCTCCTCGACGAGGGGCTGGCCGAGGGGCCCACGGCCTCGCGCGCGATCGGCTACCGCGAGGTCATGGCCCACCTGGCCGGCGAGCTCACCCTGGCCGAGGCGCGCGAGCGGACCTTCATCGCGACCCGGCGCTTCTCGCGGCGTCAGGACTCGTGGTTCACGAAGGACCCGCGCATCGTGTGGGTGCCCTTCGACGCCCCCGATCGTGTGGAGCAGGCGCTGGCGGCGGTTCGGCGGACGACGTCGTAGACCGGGCACCGCGGTCGCGGAGACGCGCACCTCGCGCTGACGGAGTCGGTGCTGTCCCACCGAGGCGAACAACGGCGTGCCCGCGAGGACCTCGGGCGCCACGTGCAGGCTGAGCCGGTCCAGCAGGCCCGCGGCTGTCGGCGAAGCCGTCGAGGGACTGGGTGATGTCGCCGATGATGTGGCTCATGCCAGGTCCGACCGGAGCCGGTCTCGCGACTCATCGATCCGGTGCACACTGGGCTCATGGCAGGACGGGGCGGACCGCGCACGATCTACTACACGGCCGCGACCCTCGACGGCTTCATCGCCGACGAGCACGACTCGCTGGACTGGCTCTTCGTCCAGGAGCAGGACGAGACCGGTCCGCTCAACTACGACGACTTCATCCAGGACGTCGGTGCGATCGCGATGGGCGCGACGACGTACGAGTGGGTGGCCGCGCACAACGCGCGCTCCGGCGACGCATGGGCCTACGACCTGCCCTGCTGGGTCTTCACGCACCGCGACCTGAGCCCCATCGGCGAGGCCATCACGTTCACTTCCGCGCCCGTGCCGCAGGTGCACGCCACCATGACCGAGGCGGCCGGCGGCAAGGACCTCTGGGTCGTCGGCGGGGGAGACCTGGCCGGACAGTTCGCGGACGCGGGTCTGCTCGACGAGATCATCACCTACATCGCGCCGGTCACGCTCGGCGCGGGGCGGCCGATCTTCCCGCGCCGCTACGACCTCAAGCTCGTCGAGCTCGCCCAGAACCAGGCGTTCGCATGCGCCCGCTACGAGGTGGTGGGACCGCCTACGCTGTGGGCGTGAGCACCTGGTCCGAGATCCGCACGCACGACGAATACGGCGGCCCCTCCTGTGAGGAGCTGCTCTACGCATGAGCTACCCCTTCCTCAAGGGCCACGGCACTGAGAACGACTTCGTCCTGCTGCCCGACCACGACGGCAGCGTGCACGGCGACCTCGACCCCGCCCGGGTCCGGGCGCTGTGCGACCGCCGCGCCGGCATCGGCGGTGACGGCGTGCTGCGCGCCGTACGGCGTGACGGCCGCTGGTTCATGGACTACCGCAACTCCGACGGCTCGCTCTCGGAGATGTGCGGCAACGGCATCCGGGCCTTCGGCCGCTACCTCGTCGACGAGGGCCTGGTCCCGGCCGACGCGCCGCTGGAGGTCGACACCCGCGACGGGGTGAAGGTCCTGACCTTCGACGGCGACCTGGTCACCGTCGACATGGGCACGCCGAAGGTGCTCGGCGAGACCGAGGTGTCCGTGCCGGGCCACACCTGGATCGCCACCCACGTCGACGTCGGCAACCCGCACGCGGTCGCGTTCGTCGACGACCTGGCCGAGGCCGGGACGCTGCTCGAGGCGCCCACCCACGACGAGGCGGTCTACCCCGACGGCGTCAACGTCGAGTTCGTCGTACGCCGCGGCGAGGCCCACGTCGCGATGCGGGTGCACGAGCGCGGGTCCGGCGAGACCCGCTCCTGCGGCACCGGCGCCTGCGCGGTGATGGTCGCCGTCGCCGAGGCCGACGCGGCGCCGCGCGACACCGCCTACCGGGTCGACGTGCCTGGCGGCACGCTGTCGATCACCTGGACGACCGACGACCGGATCCTGATGACCGGGCCCGCGGTCATCGTCGCCCGGGGGACCACTGACCTCTGAGGGTCGCTACTACAGTCCGGTCCATGGAACTCACCGGATCTTCTGCCATCGTCACCGGCGGCGCCTCGGGCATCGGCGCGGCCGCCGCCCGCGCGCTCGCAGCGAAGGGGGCCACCGTGGTGGTCGCCGACCTCCAGGCCGACAAGGGCGAGGCCCTGGCCGAGGAGATCAAGGGCGTCTTCGCCCAGGTCGACGTCACCCAGACCGACCAGATCACCGCCGCGGTCGAGGCCGCCGCCGACATCGCGCCGCTGCGTGCGGTGGTCAACTCGGCCGGCATCGGCTGGGCGCAGCGCACCATCGGCCGCGACGGCCAGCTGGAGTCGGCGCACTCGCTTGAGGCGTTCACCAAGGTCGTGCAGATCAACCTGATCGGCACCTTCGACATGGTGCGCCAGGCCGCCACCGTGATGAGCCGCAACGAGCCCGACGAGGATGGCTGCCGTGGCGCCATCGTCAACCTCGCCAGCGTGGCGGCGTTCGACGGCCAGATCGGCCAGGCGTCGTACTCCGCCTCGAAGGGCGGCGTGGTCGGCATGACCCTCCCGGTCGCCCGCGACCTGTCGGCCTCCGGCATCCGGCTCAACACCGTGGCGCCCGGCCTCATCGACACCCCGATCTACGGCGAGGGCCCCGACGCGGACACGTTCAAGGAGAACCTCGGCCGCAACGTGCTGTTCCCCAAGCGCCTCGGCACCCCCGACGAGCTGGCCAGCATGGTGATCGAGTGCCTGACCAACGCCTACATGAACGGCGAGGTCGTCCGGGTCGACGGCGGCATCAGGATGCCTCCCAAGTAGCGAGATCCGTCAGGTCCAGCACCAGGTCGGCGCGGTCGGCGACCGCCTCGATGAGCACGCCGTTGGGCCCGTCGACCCGCTCCACCCAGGCGCGGGCCTCGGCCGGCGTCTTGCCGAAGCGCACATGGCGCGCGAGCAGCCGCTCGAGCCGCAGGTCCTCGTCGGTCACGACGTGCCAGACGGTGTCGAGCTGCGCCCGCACGCGCGGCCACGGCTGCTCCGGCAGCAGCAGGTAGTTGCCCTCGGTCACGACCAGCTCGGCCTCTCCCCGGACCGGCAGCGCCCCCGCCACCGGCTGCTCCAGGTCTCGCTCGAACATCGGCGCCAGCACCAGGTCCTCGCGGTCGCGCACGCGGCGCAGCAGGGCCGCGTAGCCCAGGACGTCGAAGGTCTCCGGGGCGCCCTTGGCCTGGCGCAGGCCGCGCCGGGCGAGCTCGACGTCGGCGAGGTGGAAGCCGTCCATCGGGACGACGGCCGCGCCGTGGCGGGCGGCCAGCAGCGCGGCCAGCGTGGACTTGCCGGCGCCCGGCGCTCCGGTGAGCCCCACCATCCGTCCGGCCGCGGGCAGCAGCCCAGGCAGCTCGTGAGCATCGGGTGAGAGGCGCAGCACACCCCCAGTCTTACGCCGCGCGGCCCATCCGCGCGAGCAGCCGGACCTGGCGGGGGGCGTCGGCGGGGACGTCGAGCGCCGGCTGGCAGATGCCCTCGCCGTAGAGCTGCTCGCCGAAGCCGTCCAGGGCGGTCTCGATCCGGTCCATCTCGGCGTCGTCCCACTGGACGTCGCGGCCGAGCGCCCGCGCGATGTCCCAGTGGTGGACGAGCAGGTCGAAGCCGTAGAAGCGCGCGAGGGTGTCGGCGACCGTGGTGCGGCCGAAGTAACCGTCGTACTCGCGGGTGACGAAGGCGTCGTCGGCGACCGCGCGGCGTACGGCGTCGGTGTGGGCGGCCCACACCTCCTCGGGCGTGCCGCTCGGACGAGGGCCGAGGTCGGCGTCGCGCTCGGCGAGGAAGCTGCGCTGGGTGTCGACGACGTGGTCGACGACGTCCGCGGCGCTCCAGCCCTCGCAGGGGCTGGGGGCCGACCAGTCCTCGTCGTCGGCGGAGGAGAGCAGGGCGGAGAGGCGGTCGGCGTCGGCGAGGTAGGAGTCGGTGAGCTCGGTCATGGCTCCACTGTGGCACGTGGCTGTCGGTCGGGTCTGGTAGGAATCCGACATGATGGAGGGACCGGGACGGCCGCGCCAGGTCGACCCCATCGAGCGCGCGCACCTGCGAGATGCCCAGGGCTTCAGCCCGCCGGTGCACCGCTTCGCGCCGTCGCCCGCGCTCGCCGACGTGGTCCGCCGCTATTGGCTGCCGGTCTGGTCGCTGCCACCGGGGCGGACGACGGTGCAGCGGGTCCTGCAGTACCCCGTCTGCCTCCTGGTGGTCGCCCACGACTACGCCCGGATCGTCGGTCCGGCCTCCGGGCTCTCGACCAAGGAGCTGGCGGGTGTCGGCTGGGCCGCCGGCGCGATGCTGCAGCCCGCCACCGGCTCACGGCTCCTCGGTGGGCCCGTGACCATCACGGACTCCCAGGTCGAGCTGGCCTCGCTCCCGACCCTGGACGGCGCCGCGCTCACCGAGAGCGTCCGCGCCGCAATGACGCCCGCGCCCGACGATCCCGAGCGGCAGCGGGCGGCCGTGCTCGCGATCGAGGCGGCCCTGGCGGGGCTCCCCGAGCTCGACGAGGAGGGCCTGCTCGTCAACGCCGTGGTGGAGTACGTCGAGGGCGACCCCCGCGTGCAGCGCGTCGGCCAGATCTGCGAGAAGTTCGCGCTGACCGAGCGCACCCTGCAGCGCCTCGCCGCGCGCCGCATCGGCCTGAGCCCCAAGTGGCTGATCCAGCGCCGACGCCTCCACGAGGCAGCCGAGCTCCTCAGCGCCGAGGGCATCGTCGACCTGGCCCGCGTCGCGGCCGAGCTCGGCTACACCGACCAGGCCCACTTCGGCCGCGACTGGCGCCGCGTCACCGGCGTCACGCCCCGCGCGTACGCCGCCCAGCGGCGGTCGTCGTAGGGGTCACCCCACGAAACCGGCTCGCGCGCTCACCGCCGCCGACCTAGGCTGGAGGCCGTATGAATAACGCAGACCCGGTGGACACCGACGACTTCTCCCTCGACGACGAGCTCGAGGCGACCCAGGGGTGGGCCGACGAGCCCGACCCCGAGGAGGAGCCGACCGCGGGCGCGATGGAGCTGGCCGAGCGCCATCAGCTGCGCCGCGTGGCCGGCCTCCGCACCGAGCTCGAGGACATCACCGAGGTCGAGTACCGCCAGCTCCGCCTGGAGCGCGTGGTCCTCGTCGGGGTGTGGACCGAGGGCAGCGTGCAGGACGCCGAGAACTCCATGGCCGAGCTCGCCCTGCTGGCCGAGACGGCCGGCTCCGAGGTGCTGGAGGCCATCTACCAGCGCCGGCAGGCGCCCGACCCGGCGACGTACGTCGGTCGCGGCAAGGTGGAGGGCATCGCCGAGATCGTGCAGGCGACCGGCGCCGACACCGTGATCTGCGACGGCGAGCTCGCGCCCAGCCAGCTGCGCAACCTGGAGGACCGGGTCAAGGTCAAGGTCGTCGACCGGACCGCGCTGATCCTCGACATCTTCGCCCAGCACGCCCGCTCGGCCGAGGGCCAGGCGCAGGTCGAGCTCGCGCAGCTCAACTACATGAAGCAGCGCCTGCGCGGCTGGGGTGGCAACCTCTCGCGCCAGGCCGGTGGCCGGGTCGGCGCCGACGGCGGCGGCATCGGCGGCCGTGGCCCCGGTGAGACCAAGATCGAGACCGACCGGCGCCGCATCAACGACAAGATCGCCAAGCTGCGCCGCGAGCTCAAGGCCATGAAGGGCACCCGCGACACCAAGCGCCAGGACCGCCAGCGCCACCAGATCCCCTCGGTCGCGATCGCCGGCTACACCAACGCCGGCAAGTCCTCCCTGCTCAACCGGCTCACCGGCGCCGGCGTGCTGGTCGAGGACTCGCTGTTCGCGACGCTCGACCCGACCACCCGGCGCACGACGACCAGCGACGGCCGCGTCTACACGATGAGCGACACCGTCGGCTTCGTCCGCCACCTGCCCCACCAGCTGGTCGAGGCGTTCCGCTCGACGCTGGAGGAGGTCGCCGACTCCGACCTGATCCTGCACGTCGTCGACGGCTCGCACCCCGACCCCGAGGGCCAGATCAGCGCGGTGCGAGAGGTGTTCGCCGAGATCGGCGCCGACAAGGTGCCCGAGCTGATCGTCATCAACAAGGCCGACGCCGCGGACCCGCTCGTGATCGCCCGGCTGCGCCAGCGCGAGCCGCACTCGGTCGTCGTCAGCGCCAAGACCGGCGAGGGCATCGCCGACGCGCTGGCGCTCGTCGAGGACGAGCTGCCGCGGCCCGACGTGGAGTTCCGCGCCCTGCTGCCCTACGAGCGCGGCGACCTGCTCAACCGCATCCACCAGGAGGGCGAGATCACCTCGCTCGAGCACACCGGCGACGGCACGCTGGTCAGCGGCCGCGCCAACGAGGACCTCGCGGGCGAGCTCGCGTCGTACGCCGCGGAGCCGGTTCGGTGACGTTTCGGTAAACCTCCGGCACGCCGTGGCGTCGTGGCGGAGAATCGACCCGTGGTCATCCGGGGGATCGCGGTGCGTACGCCGCTGCTCGCGACGCTCGTCGTCGTGCTGCTGGCGGCCCTCGCCGTCACCTTCCAGCTGACCGTCGGCGCCCAGGGTGCCGGGGCCGAGCGGTGCGAGCGGTTCGCGCAGGCCTCGAGCGCGCGCGCCGAGCGCGACACCTCCGGCGAGGGTCCCCGGGTCGTCGTGATCGGCGACTCCTACTCCGTCGGGCTTCGGCTCGACCACCCCGACCGGTCCTGGCCCTCGCGGCTGGCCGGCCCCGTCCACGTCGCCGGCTTCTCCGGCTCGGGCTTCAGCGCCCGCGCCAGCGCGTGTGGACGGGTCTCGTTCGCCGATCGTGGCCCCCGCGCGCTGACCCGGGGGGCCGACCTGGTGGTGGTCCAGGGCGGCCTGAACGACCACGACCGCACCGCCGCCGAGATCGGGGCCGGCTTCCGCGCGCTCGTCCGGGCCGTCGGCGACCGGCCGCTGCTGGTCGTCGGCCCGCCGCCGGCGCCGGTGCGCGGCGACGACGTCGACCGCGTCGACGCGGTGCTCGCGCGCCTCGCGGCGCGCCACGGTGCGACGTACCTGTCGATGGTGGAGGCCGACCTGCCCTACCTCGACGACGGCCTCCACCTGACCTCCGCGGGTCACCGGGAGTTCGGCGACCTCGTCAACGAGTCAGTACTCCAGGTGATCGAGGTACAGGTGCCCGACGGCAGCTGAGGTGAGCGGTGTGACGTCGGGGGTGTCGTTCTCGACGATGTACTCCTCGACCGTGTGCGTGCGGAAGATCCGCGCGAAGTCGACCACGCCGGTGCCGAGGTCGGCCATGTCGCCCGTGGCGGCGTCGCGGTCCTTCACGTGGAACTGCCGGACCTCCTGCGGCGCGCGCCGGATCACGTCGATCACGAAGCGGTCGGGGTCGGCGACCCCGAGGTTCACGCCCCCGGTGTAGACCCAGTAGAGGTCGACCTCGAGGTGGACGTAGCGCGGGTCCAGCCGCTCCGTGAGCACCTCCCACGGGGTCAGCCCGCCGCCGAGGTCGGTCGTGAACTCGTGGGCGTGGTTGTGGTAGCCGTAGCGCAGTCCCCACCGCCTGGCCTGGCGCGCTTCGGCGTTCATCTGGTCGGCCCACGTCTCCCAGTCGGTGCGCGAGGCTGAGGCGAGGTAGGGCACGACGACGTAGCGCTGCCCCAACGTCGCGGCGTTCTCGAGCTTGCTCCGCAGTGCCGCCGGCGTCGCGCTGATGCCGTCGTGGCTCGACGTGGCGCGAATGCCGAGCCCCTGGAGGAAGTCGCGGAGCTGGGCCGCCGTGCGTCCGTAGTAGCCGGCCAGCTCGACGTTCTCGTAGCCGTACTGCGCGAGCCGCTGCAGTACCACGTCGAAGCCAGGCTGCCCGCCGAGCGCGGCGCGCAGCGTGTAGAGCTGGATGCTGACCTTGTCGTGCGGCACCGATCGGCGCCGTCCGTGCCCTTGCCCGTGGCCGCGTCCCTGTGCGGCCGCCGCCGGCGCGGCGCCGAGCCCGGTCGCGACCCCGAGACCCGCCACTCCTGCGGCGGCTCCCCTCAGGACGTGGCGCCGGGGTGCGCCCTTCTGTGCCAAGGAACGCTGTAGTGCCTGCTCACCGTCATACCCGAAGCACATGACGAATCTCCATCTCTCGGGTCCCGACCCGTTCGGGACCGAAGTACGTGTCGACCCCTGCTCGCGGCGTGTCGTCACGCGGCGCGGAGCCCACCGCGCCACTGTGTCAGACGTCACGGCTTTCGTCGATGATCTGTCAGAAGTTGGTTGCCGGTCGCCCTAAACCGGTGCCGTGGAACACTGCGCCGGTGCGGACTAGCGATGTCTTCGATCTCCTGCGCGATGGCCGCCCCCGCACCCGCGCCGAGCTTGCCGACGCCTCCGGACTGGCCCGCTCGACGGTCGCCGCACGGATCGAGATCCTGATGCGGATGGGGCTGGTGGCGCCTTACGGCGACGGCGTCAGCACGGGCGGGCGGCCTCCCGCGCTGCTGGTGCTCAACCCCCGGGCCTGGGTCGTCGCCGGTGTGGACATCGGCGCGAGGCACGCCACCGCTGCGATCGCCGACCTGTCCGGCACGATCCTGGTCGAGCGTCGCGCGGACCTGGACGTGGCCAGCGGGCCGGAGCATGTGCTGGGCTGGGTCGAGCAGGTGGTCGCGGAGATGCTCGTCGAGCAGCAGCGCACGGTCGCCGAGCTCGCGGCCATCGGGATCGGGCTGCCCGGGCCGGTCGAGCATGACACCGGCCGGGCGATCAACCCGCCGATCATGCCCGGCTGGCACCGCTACGACGTCCCGGCGCGGGTGCAGCGCGCGTTCGCCGTACCGGTCCTGATCGACAACGACGTCAACATCATGGCCCTGGGCGAGCAGCACGCCCACCTGCCCGACGTCGACGACCTGGTCTTCATCAAGGTCAGCACCGGGATCGGCGCCGGCCTGATCTCGGGGGGCGAGCTCCAGCGCGGCGCCCAGGGCACGGCGGGCGACCTCGGGCACGTCCGCATCGACCGCGCCGAGGAGGTCACCTGCCGCTGCGGCAACCATGGCTGCCTGGAGGCCGTCGCGGCCGTGCCGGCCATCGCCCAGGCCCTGCGGGAGGCCGGGGTCGAGGTCGGCGCGGGGCAGGACGTCGTGGCACTCGTTCAGGGCGGCGACCCGCTCGCCGTCCAGCTCGTGCGGCAGGCCGGTCGTGACATCGGCGAGGTCGTGGCCGTGCTCGTCAACGTCATCAACCCCGCGGTGATCGTCGTCGGCGGCTCGCTGGCCGACGCGGGAGAGAGCCTGCTCGCCGGCATCCGCGAGGTCGTCTACCAGCGCTCGCTGCCCCTGGCCACCGAGCACCTGCGCATCGTCACCGCGCAGGCCGGTGAGCGCGCCGGCGTGCTCGGTGCCGCGGCGCTGGCCATCACGCACGCGCTCTCGCCCGATCACATCGAGGCGCGGAGCCTGGCGCTGTCGTGAGCCTGGGGACGGCCGGACCGGCTGTCGGCGGCCGCGGCTAGGGTTCTCGGGTGTCCGAGCAGCCTGCCGCCCTTCTCGCCACGGCGGTGAGCGCGCTCGGCGGCTCCGAGCGGCCCGGGCAGGTCAGGATGGCCGAGGCCGTCGCCACAGCGATGACGACCAAGCAGCACCTGCTCGTGCAGGCCGGCACCGGCACCGGCAAGTCGCTGGCCTACCTCGTGCCGAGCCTGCTCCACGACGAGCGGGTGGTCGTCGCGACCGCGACCCTGGCCCTGCAGCACCAGCTGGTCGAGCGCGACCTGCCGCGGCTGGTGGAGGCCGTCAAGGACGTGCCCGGCGTCGACACCTCCTACGCCGTGCTCAAGGGCCGCTCCAACTACGCCTGCCTGCACCGCATCCGCGAGGGGGTCCCCGACGACCAGGGCGCGCTCGTCGAGCTCCCGGTCGGATCCCAGGGCCAGAAGGTTCTCGAGCTGCGCGCGTGGGCCGAGGACGAGGCCAAGGACGGCGGCAGCGGCGAGCGCGACTCCGCCCCGCGCCACACCGACCGCGAGTGGCGCCAGGTCAGCGTCAGCCACCGCGACTGCCTGGGCGCCGCGAAGTGCCCGTTCGGACAGGAGTGCTTCGCCGAGCTCGCCCGCGAGAAGGCGCACCGCTCCCACCTGGTCATCACCAACCACTCGCTGCTCGCGATCGACGCGATCGAGGGGGTGCCGATGATCCCCGACTACGACGTGGTCGTGATCGACGAGGCCCACGAGCTGACCGCCCGGGTGACCCAGGCGGCCACCGACGAGCTGACGGCCGCCGACGTGGAGCGGGCGGCGCGGCGCTCGCAGCGCCACGTCGAGGGCCCCCAGGCCGACGACCTCGCCGACGCGGCCGGTGCCCTGCGCGACGCGACGGCCGAGGCGCGCCCCGGTCGCTTCGAGCGGGTGCCCGAGGAGCTGGCCGACGCGCTGGTGCTCGTGCGCGACGCGGCGCGGGCCTGCCTGTCGGCGTACCCGAAGAGCGACGGCGACGGCGACGCCGACGCCGGGCGCACCCAGGCGCGCGGGTCCGTGCAGGACGTCTTCGCCACCGCCGAGCGCATGGCCGCCGGCTCCGACGCCGACGTCCTCTGGCTCGCCGAGGGCACCGAGCGCATCCCGCCGCGGCTCTGCGTCGCGCCGCTGCAGGTGTGGGGGCAGATGCGCGACAAGCTGCTCACCGACAAGACCGTGGTGATGACGTCGGCCACGCTCATGCTCGGCGGCGACTTCTCCGCGCTGGCCTCGAGCGTGGGACTCAAGCCCTCGGAGCGGCTCCTGGACGGTGCCACCGTCGGTGGCGGCAAGGGGGCGCTGCCGTGGGTGGGCATCGACGTCGGCTCGCCGTTCGACTACGGCCAGCAGGCGATCCTGTACGTCGCGCGGCACCTACCCCCGCCTGGGCGAGACGGGCTGGTCAAGGCTCAGCTCGACGAGATCTGCGAGCTCGTCGACGCCGCCGACGGCCGCACCCTCGGGCTGTTCTCCAGCCGGCGGGCGGCCGAGGCCGCCGCCGAGCACGTCCGCGAGCGGCTGCCGCACCTGACCACCCTCGCCCAGGGCGACGCCCAGCTCCCCGAGCTCGCCAAGCAGTTCGTCGGCGACCCGCACACCTGCCTCTTCGGCACCCTCAGCCTCTGGCAGGGCCTGGACGTGCCCGGCGAGACCTGCCAGCTCGTGCTGATCGACCGGATCCCGTTCCCGCGGCCCGACGACCCGCTGATGAGCGCGCGCCAGAAGGCCGCCGACGCGGCCGGAGGCAACGGGTTCATGCAGGTCGCCGCCACGCACGCCGCGCTGCTGCTGGCCCAGGGCGCGGGCCGCCTGATCCGCACCACCGACGACCGGGGTGTCGTCGCGGTGCTCGACCCGCGCCTGGCGACGGCCCGCTATGGCGGCTTCCTCAAGGCCAGCCTGCCGCCGATGTGGACCACCACCGACCCGGCGCTGGTCCGCAAGGCGCTGCAGCGCCTGGCGAAGGCGGAGGCCGGCTCCTAGACCCGGACGACGCCGTCCCAGCCCCCGCGCCGGATCGTCAGCCGGCGCTCACCGCCGGCTACTTGACGGCGCGGAAGGTGACGCGCTGCTGCAGACGGTCGTCCTTGGCGACGCCCTGGCAGGAGAAGTACGTCTGCTTCCAGCAGGCGAAGCGGCCGCTGGCGTTGGCGAGGGTCACCTCGGCCCAGGAGACCTTGCCCCGGGCGAAGGCGACGGCCTTGCGGCCGTCGCCCTGCTTGTTCAGCTTGACGGTGGTGACTCGCTGGGTGCCGTTCTTGAGGTAGAGGGTGATGACCGCCTGGGAGCCGCGGTAGGTCGGGGCCATGTCGAGGGAGACCCGCAGCTTCCACTTCGGACCCTTGAGCGCCCGACCCGGGGTGACCCGGTAGGTGGCGGAGCTGAGGTGGCTCAGCCGCACCTGGCGGGTGACCTGACGCTTCGCGAGCTGGACCTTGCCGGCGAGCGGCGCCTTGCGGTAGCCCGCGCCCTCCGAGTAGGTCTTGACCGGGCGGCGGTTGGCCGCGGAGAAGGCGGTGAAGATCTTCTCAGGCGTCGTCTTGCGGGCGCGCAGCACGCTGGAGACCGCCTGCCAGGAGTACTGGTCCTTGCGGGCCGACCCACTGCCGTCGGCGCGACGGACGATGTCACGCACGATCGTGGGCAGGCCGCCCTGGCTGGCAGGGAAGCGCTCGCCGAGGTAGCGGAAGAAGATCCAGACCCCGTAGTGATAGCCGGTGGCGGGGTCGAACTGGTCCATCGACTTGCGCGGCTGGCGCAGGGGGCTCGCAGCGAGGTACTGGCGGTTGTCGTCGACGCTGTCGTACAGCTCGTCCTCGACCCAGGCGGCCGTGGCCTCGAGCAGCCAGCCGTCCTCGGCGAAGTCGTAGGCGTACTGGACGGCGTGGAAGTACTCGTGGGCGATCGTCACCTGGAGGTTCTCGAGCGGGGTGTTGGTCGGGAACTCCGAGGCCTGGTAGTCGTTGTCGACCACGCAGTAGGCGTAGCGGTCCCACGGGGCCTTGAACGGCCTCTTCTCGTCGGTGGTGCAGTAGCCGTAGAGGCGGCGGTCGCCGATGTTGGCGATGTAGATGTCGGGCAGGCTGTTACCGCCCTTGCCCGCGTCGGGCTTCGGCGCCTTGTAGCCGGCGGCGACGTAGCGCCTGTGCACGGCGGTGGCGGTGTCGAGCGTGGTCTGGGCGTACCCCGCGGTCGTGGCCTCGGGACCGCTCTGGACCCAGTGGACGCAGACCACGTCGGAGCACCTACTGGACACCGGGTTGTTGCCGTAGCTGTCCTCGTCCTTGCCGCCCGTGGGACGCGCGAGCACCCGCTGTGCGGCGACGCGGTCACCCGCGTCGAGCTCGTCGAGACGCAGGGCGAGGTCGCGCAGTGCGAGCGTGGCGTCGCCGCGGAGCGAGCCGTCGAGGACCCGCTGTGCCCGGGTGAGGGCGCGCTCGGCGGCGCTCGGGGTGGCGCCAGCAGCCTTGCCGGGCCCGGTGGTGTCGGGTCGCGCGGTGGCGCTGGGCGCGCTCAGCAGCGTGGCGAGCAGCCCGACGAGGGCGAGGAGGGCGAGGAGGGGCAGGGGTGCTCGGCGAGCGCGGAAGGGGGGCACCCTGGCGACCCTACATGCGGCGCAGGACCGCGGTGACCTTGCCGAGGATGGTCGCGTGGGTCCCGTCGATCGGCTCGAACGCCTCGTTGTGCGGCAGCAGCCAGACCTGACCGTCCTTGCGCTGGAAGGTCTTGACGGTGGCCTCCCCGTCGATCAGCGCGGCCACGATCTCGCCGTTCTGGGCGGTCTGCTCGCGCTTGATCACGACGTAGTCGCCGTGACAGATCGCGGCGTCGATCATCGACTCCCCGGACACCTCGAGCAGGAACAGCTCGCCCTCGCCGACCAGCTGGCGGGGCAACGGGAACACGTCGGTGAAGGTCTCCTCGGCCAGGATCGGGCCGCCGGCCGCGATCCGGCCCAGCAGCGGCACGTTGGTCGGCGCCGGAACGACGTCACCGATCCCGGTCTCGTCGTAGGAGGACTCCTCGGCGCTGCTCATCGAGCGCCGGGCCGCCATCACCTCGGGCAGGAAGACCTCGAGCGCGCGCGGCCGGTTGGGGTCGCGCTTGAGGAAGCCCTTCTCCTCCAGCGTCTTGAGCTGGTGGGCCACGCTCGAGCTGCTGGTCAGGCCGACCGCCTGGCCGATCTCGCGCATGCTGGGCGGGTAGCCCCGCCGCTCGATGCTGTCCTTGATCGTCGCCAGGACACGCAGCTGTCGCGGGGTGAGCCCCGTGGCGTCCGGGGGTCCGTCGGGCAGCTCGGAGACAGTCTTCTTGGCCATGGGGTCGAGGGTCCCACCAAACCCGGAGTTGTTCAAACACCTGTTCGAACGGCGTGTCGCATCGAGACGTTCGAACAATTGTTCGGCTGAGGTCTTGATTTCATTCGAACAGGTGCTCTACTGTCGATCGTGTGTTCGATCGAACGTGTGATCGGACATGTGATCGGAACCGTCTCGCGGGTCACTGTCGGTGGCTGACGTTAGACATGAGCTCCACGCAAGACCCGAGGCTGACCGCCACTTCCCCAGGAGGTCCTGATGAGCACGATGACCCTGTCTCCCGCACCATCTCCGGCACTGGCTCGCGCCCCGCGCACCCGGCCCCGACGAGACGGCGGGCGCAGCGCCCTGCGGCTGACCCGCCGCGGCCGCCTGGTGGTCCTCCTGCTCGCCCTGGCGGTCGTCCTGACCGTCGGCTTCACGCTCGCGTCCGGCTCGGTGGCCACCGAGCGCCCCGGCACCCCGGAGCCCACCCGAGTGGTCATGGTCGGCGCCGGCGAGACGCTGTGGGACCTCGCGGCCGACCTCGCCCCCGACGGCGACACTCGCGCGATGATGGACGAGATCACGCGGCTCAACGCCCTCGACTCGAGCATGGTCTCGGTCGGCCAGGAGCTGGTGGTCCCCGCCGACTAGCGCCACACAGACGTCGTCAGCCGCCTCGACCCCGGCTGACGAACCGGGGAAGACAGGGGGCGGGACCACACCAGTGGTCCCGCCCCCTGCGGCGTTCTACCGCGCGGCGCGCCGCCCGCCGGGGCTCGCCGGCGGGCCCGACTCGACCGGGGCCTTGGGCGTCCGGGGCGGCGGGGGCTGGGTGATGCCGAGCGCCCGGAGCAGGCGCGCCACCAGGATCAGTCCGAGGAAGAGGCAGGCCACGGCTCCTGCCGACGCCAGCCCGAGGAAGAGCCAAGCCTGCTCGTCGCCCCCGCGGGCCTTGCCGCCGAAGTCGATGGCGGCGTACACGAGGTAGCCCCAGGCCAGGACGCTGAGCGTCACGGCCAGGGCGTAGCCGAGCAGTGCGGGGCGGAATCCGCGCTTGGGCTTGCTGCCCCGGCGCGACCCGGCGCGCTTTCCCTGGCTCACGCGGGCCATTGTGACTGATGCCCGGCCGCCGTCCTACCTGGCCCGCCGTCGGCCCGTCGTCAGCGCGCCGTCTGCCCTGGGCGCGCAGTGGGCACCGGGCGACATGGAGGTACTCCCTGACATCGTCGGCTCCGACCCGGTCGTCGTCTTCTGCGGCCTGGCCGGCGCCGCGAGCACCAAGACCCGCGAGCACTACTACGCCTCGCCCGGCAACAGCTTCTGGCAGTCGTTGCACCTCAGTGGCATGTCCCCGCGCCTGCTGCGACCCGAGGAGGACCACGCGGTCGTCGAGCTGGGCCTCGGCCTCACCGACCTGGTCGGCCACTGGGACCCGCGCTGGGTGGAGATCGACGAGCTCGTCGACAAGGTCGAGCGCTGGGCGCCGGAGTGGCTGGCGTTCACCTCCAAGGGCGTGGCGCACGAGGCCGCACGGGCGCTCGGCCGCGCCCGGCCCGGGCTGGGCATGGCCGACTGGTACCTCGGGCCCGCGCAGGTCTTCGTCCTGCCGGGGACCAGCGGGGCCAACCAGCGCAAGGACTACGACGGACGTCCCACCCGGATCGCCTGGTGGCGCGACCTCGCCGCCCTCGCGGAGCTGCCGACACGCGCGTGAGCCGAGCCTGGTCGGGACTTCTCAGGGCCGGGGCACCCGCGCTGACCTGCGGGAACATCGCCGGAGTGTGTTGGCTCCCGGCAATTGCGCGGACCCACTTGCGTGCCCCGGCGCCCGGGGCGTACGCTTCCACAACATCTAGTAGTTACAACGATGTAGTTATCCACATCTAGTGCACAGGCCGAGGGGTCCCAGCACACAGCCAGACCGGGATGACTCACAGTCCGGCGCTTGTTATCCACAGTGAACCGCCCGTTTTCCACAGGTCAGACCCGCGAGAGGAGGCCCCGATGCACTGCCCGTACTGCCGCAACACCGACACCCGGGTCCTGGACTCGCGAGTCTCCGACGACGGCTCCTCGATCCGCCGCCGGCGCACCTGCTCCGCCGAGGGCGGGGGCTGCGGCAAGCGCTTCACGACCGTGGAGCAGATGCAGCTCACCGTGCTCAAGCGCTCCGGCGCCACCGAGCCGTTCACCCGCGACAAGGCGATCTCCGGCGTCCGCAAGGCGTGCAAGGGTCGTCCCGTCACCGAGGACGCGCTGGCCCGCCTGGGCCAGGCCGTGGAGGACGCCCTGCGTCTGTCCGGTGCCGCCGAGATCCCGGCTCACGAGGTCGGGCTCGCCATCCTGCAGCCCCTGCGCGAGCTCGACGAGGTGGCCTACCTCCGCTTCGCGAGCGTCTACCGCGCCTTCGAGTCGGCCGACGACTTCGAGGACGAGATCGCGAGTCTGCGGGCCGAGCGAGCCGTCCCGGACTCCCCGGCCGAGCTCGCCCATTCAGCCCCCAGCGGCTGACCAAGATCCGCCCGGCAGGTCGTGGGGAAGCGGCCTGCCGGGCGCACCAATTCGAGCGCCCCAACTCGAGGAGTCGAGCCCGTCGAGGCTGTCGGCGCTCCCCGCAACAATCGATGCAGCACCCAGGAAGCACGAGGAGAACCATGACCGAGACCGTCAGCGGCACGAGCAGGGGTGCGGGCGACGCCGTCGCCGGCAAGCGCCTCACCCTGGAGCGCGTCTTCAGCACCGAGGGTGTCCACCCCTACGACGAGCTCACCTGGGAGCGCCGTGACGTCGTCCAGACCAACTGGAAGACCGGCGCCACGGTCTTCGAGCAGCGCGGGGTGGAGTACCCCGACTTCTGGTCGGTCAACGCCAGCACGATCGTCACGACCAAGTACTTCCGCGGCGCCGTGGGCTCCGAGGCCCGCGAGTGGAGCCTCAAGCAGCTCGTCGACCGGATCGTGAAGACCTACACCAAGGCCGGGCTCGAGCACGGCTACTTCGCCACCGACGCCGACGCGGAGATCTTCGAGCACGAGCTGACCTGGCTGCTCGTGCACCAGTACTTCTCCTTCAACTCCCCGGTCTGGTTCAACGTCGGCACGGCGTCCCCGCAGCAGGTCTCGGCCTGCTTCATCCTCTCGGTCGACGACTCGATGGACTCGATCCTCAACTGGTACAAGGAGGAGGGCTTCATCTTCAAGGGCGGCTCCGGTGCCGGCCTCAACCTCTCGCGCATCCGCTCCTCCAAGGAGCTGCTCTCCTCCGGCGGCACGGCCTCCGGCCCTGTCTCCTTCATGCGCGGCGCCGACGCCTCCGCGGGCACCATCAAGTCCGGGGGCGCCACGCGCCGCGCGGCCAAGATGGTCGTCCTCGACGTCGACCACCCCGACATCGTGGAGTTCGTCGAGACCAAGGCGCGTGAGGAGGACAAGATCCGCGCCCTGCGCGACGCCGGGTTCGACATGGACCTGGGCGGTGCCGACATCACCTCGGTCCAGTACCAGAACGCCAACAACTCGGTGCGCGTCAGCGACGAGTTCATGCGCGCCGTCGAGGACGGCACGGACTTCGCGCTGCGCGGCCGCAAGAACGGCGAGGTCATCGAGATGATCGACGCCCGCGAGCTGTTCACCAAGATCTCCAAGGCCGCGTGGGAGTGCGCCGACCCCGGCCTTCAGTACGACGACACGATCAACGACTGGCACACCAACCCCGAGACGGGGCGCATCACCGCGTCCAACCCGTGCTCGGAGTACATGTCGCTCGACAACTCCTCGTGCAACCTGGCCTCGCTCAACCTGCTGAAGTTCCTCAAGGACGACGACACCTTCGACGCGCCGCTGTTCGCGAAGGCCGTCGAGTTCATCATCACCGCGATGGACATCTCGATCTGCTTCGCAGACTTCCCGACCGAGGCGATCGGCGACACCACCCGCGACTACCGCCAGCTCGGCATCGGCTACGCCAACCTCGGCGCGCTGCTCATGGCCATGGGCCTGGGCTACGACTCCGACGGCGGCCGCGCCATGGCCGCGACCATCACCTCGCTGATGACCGGCACCTCCTACAAGCGCTCCGCCGAGCTGGCCGCGATCGTCGGTCCCTACGCCGGCTACGCCCGCAACGCCGAGGCCCACAAGCGGGTCATGCGCAAGCACCAGGCGGCCAACGACACGATCCGCACCCTCGGCATCGCCGACAGCCAGGTCCACAAGGCGGCCACGCAGGCCTGGGCCCAGGTCCAGGAGCTGGGCGCGGCCAACGGGTTCCGCAACGCGCAGGCCTCCGTGCTCGCGCCCACCGGCACGATCGGCTTCATGATGGACTGCGACACCACCGGCATCGAGCCGGACTTCTCGCTGGTCAAGTTCAAGAAGCTCGTCGGCGGCGGCTCCATGCAGATCGTCAACCAGACGATCCCGCGGGCCCTGCGCAAGATGGGCTACGTCGGCGAGCAGGTCGAGGCGATCGTCGCCTACATCGCCGAGCACGGCCACGTCATCGACGCCCCCGGCCTCAAGCAGGAGCACTACGAGGTCTTCGACACCGCCATGGGCGCCCGCGCGCTCAAGCCGATGGGCCACGTGCGGATGATGGCGGCCTGCCAGCCGTTCCTCTCCGGTGCCATCTCCAAGACCGTCAACCTCCCCGAGACCGCCACGGTCGAGGAGATCGAGGACATCTACCTGCAGTCGTGGAAGCTGGGCCTCAAGGCCACGGCCGTCTACCGCGACAACTGCAAGGTGGGCCAGCCGCTCTCCGGCGGCAAGGGCGACAACAAGGGCCAGTCCGCCAACGTCAAGAGCGAGGAGGCCCCGGTCGAGACCAAGGTGGTCGAGAAGATCGTCTACGCCCCGGTCCGCAAGCGCCTGCCCAAGTCGCGCCAGTCGCGCACCACCTCGTTCACCGTCGGCGGCGCCGAGGGCTACATGACCTCCGGCGCCCACGACGACGGCCAGCTCGGAGAGGTGTTCCTCAAGCTCGGCAAGCAGGGCTCCACGCTGGCCGGCGTCATGGACGCCTTCTCGATCGCGGTGTCCATCGGCCTCCAGTACGGCGTGCCGCTCGAGACCTACGTCGCGAAGTTCACCAACCTGCGCTTCGAGCCGGCCGGTCTCACCGACGACCCGGATGTCCGCATGGCCCAGTCCCTCATGGACTACGTCTGGCGTCGCCTGGCCCTGGACTACCTGTCCTTCGAGGAGCGCTCGGCGATGGGCATCTACTCCGCCGAGGAGCGCCAGCGCCACCTCGAGACCGGCTCCTACGAGCCCGTCGAGGAGACCGGGTCCGCCTCGGAGCTCATCGAGGGGGGTGCCTCCACGATCGAGACCATCGAGGCCGAGGTCGTGGAGACCAAGGACTCCAAGGGCGCCGAGCAGCGCGAGGTCCCCGCGACCATCCACTCCGGCCAGGAGGCCCACACCTCCGCCGAGCTGCTCGAGAAGCTCACCGGCACCGCGATCGACTCCCCGCTCTGCATGACCTGCGGCACCAAGATGCGCCCCGCCGGCTCCTGCTACGTCTGTGAGGGCTGCGGCTCCACGAGCGGCTGCAGCTGATGTGAACGGCCACGCAATGTCCCGGGTGGCCTAGCCACGAAAGTCCCAGCCTCGGACAGGAATGTCCCAGGTGCGGCCACTTCGGACATTGCAGGTTCGGTATTGACCGTCGGGTCCGTAGAGCTTCTGGGCAGCCGATGGACGCGCTAGCGACTGGTCCGGTTCCTGAGGGGACCGGACCAGTCCTTTGTTGTGGCCCGCCGCGGCTAGGCGTCTCACGCCTGCATCAGGGTGACTCGCGCGTCGACCCCTACGGCGCAAGCAGTTGGCACTCGTTCGGGTGGCAGGTCGTCGGGAAGGAGAACCACCCGGCATGTCTCGGTGCTGGGAGGCGGCTCACCGTAGGGTTCAGCGCACCGCGGACCTCGGGAGGAATGGCATGGCAGATCAGGACGGCACGGCGGAGGACGCCCCGGGCTACGCGGCGTTTGAGAGCCGCGACGACCTGGAGGCGTACGGCGACAACGCGTTGCTGCTCTTCGTGGCGCAGATGCGCTTGGGCTTCGACGACGTGGACACCTTCGCGTCGAACAGCCTCACGGACGGCAGCAACGACAAGAAGTGCGACCTCGTCGCCGTCTCGGCGGACAAGCAGCGCATTGTTCTCGCGCAGGGCTACATGTCCGGGAAGACGACCGCGGGGGAAGCCCCGGCGAACAAGGCCAGCGACCTCAACACCGCGGTGAGTTGGCTCCTTGCAGGGGACCTCGACGGTCTGCCCGAGACGCTGCGCGGCGCTGCGGAAGAGGTCCGTGACGCGCTCGCCGGCGGGGAGATTCGCGAACTGCAGCTCTGGTACGTCCACAACCGCGACGAGTCGAAGAACGTGGACGACGAGCTGAAGCAGGCCGCGAAGACCGCGAACGGCATCCTCAAGAGCCACTATCCGGACCTCGACGTCGACGTGTCCGGCTTGGAGATCGGGCGGAGCGTCCTGGAGGACGAGTACAAGCGGATGCAGGCCCCGATCCTCGTAGCCGACGAGTACACCTTCGAGGTGCCGGGCGGGTTCGAGATGCAGGAGGACGACTGGAGCGCCTTCTCGACCGCCGTCGAAGTCTCGGACCTGCGCGCGCTCTGGGCGGCACACAAGACCAAGCTCATGTCGCCGAACATCCGCGACTACCTCGGCGTGGTCCGGTCCAGCGGCAACATCAACTTCGGCATCAAGGAGACGGCGAAGGACCAGCCCGACAACTTCGCGATCTTCAACAACGGCATCACGGTGCTGGTGAACAAGTACGAGCACAAGGTTGCCGACGACGGCACCCAGACCCTGTCCGTCGAGGGGATGGGCATTGTCAACGGTGGGCAGACCACGGGCGCGCTGGGCAGCCTCGACGCGACGGAGGCGACGGCGACGGCGGGCGCTCGCGTCATGGCCCGCTTCGTGAAGTGCACCAACACCGCCGTTCTCGGCGACATCGTCAAGTACAACAACACGCAGAACAAGGTGGAGGCGACCGACTTCCGCAGCAAGGACGCCGTGCAGGACCGACTGCGCAAGGAGTTCAACGCGATGCCGGAGGCCGACTACCGCGGGGGCCGACGCGGCGGCACGACCGACGCTATCCAGCGAATCAAGACACTGCTCTCGGACTCCTCGGTCGCGCAGTCCCTAGCCGCGTTCCACGGCGAGCCGAACCTGGCCTACAACGAGACGCGGAGCATCTGGGACAACGACGCGGTGTACTCCCGGGTCTTCCGCGACACGGTCACAGCTCAGCACATCTTGTACGCCTACGGGCTCCTGAAGGCGATTGAGAAAGTAAAGGCCAAGATCCTCGCAATCCCGGAGGTGTCCCGAACGGACGCGCAGAAGCGCCATGCGGCGTTTGTCAGCGCCCGCGGGTCGAACTATCTGCTCGGCGCCGCCCTCGGTGCCTGCATCGAGACGATCCTCGGCGTGGCGGTCGCGGACCGGCACAACCTGCGGTTCAAGACGAGCAAGACGCCTGCGCAGGCGATCGCGGCGTGGCTGCCGGTCGTCGAGGTGGCGATGGCCTTCTCGGGCCAGTTGGCACCGGCGACCGACCGGGGCTTGAAGGCGCAGGAGCGCGTGAAGAAGGCGATCGAGGACTTTGGCTCGATGCTGGAAGCCACGCGTTCTGCGAACCCGGCCCCGTTCGACGATGTGGCTGCCGCCACTGAGATCGACGCCTGACGCGGAGTCAGGTCTCGGTGAGGTCGCTCGCGTACGGGTGTCCGCAGATGTCGTCGCGGCTGACGAGTATCGCCGGCGCTGGGTCCACGAGTCCGGTGCGGATCAGCCGGGGGAGGGTGAGCTCGCGGTCGGCCTTCGACAGGGATCGACGGATGTCCTCGCCGCGGTGGATGCGGCGCAGCAGGCGCGCCTCGTTGAGCGTCATCGGCCGGGTGTCCGCGTGCGCGGTGCTGTGCAGCTCCAACGGGTTGATGCGCAGGGTGTCGCCGTGCCGGCCGACGGTGAGACCGGCCTCGGCCAGCGCATCGACGAGTGCGGGGATTGCCTCCTCCACCGTCTCGATCGGCGTCGCGAGGCTGGTGGCGACCGCGGTGGTCGTGATGCCTTGGGCGCTGAGGAGCAGGCCTCCGATGCGCCGTTGAAGGTCGTGCTGCTCGACCTCGCGCTCGGTGGCGAGGAGCGTGGCGGGGATGACGCCGAGGGCGGCTGCGATCCGATCGAGCACTCGGAGCGGAAGGTCGCCGGGGTCGGCGCCGTTCTCAAGGCGGCGGATGGTCTGGTGATCCACGCCGGCGCTCTTGGCGAGGCTGCGGATGGAGTAGCCGCGGTCGACGCGGAGGGCACGGAGTTGGGTGGTGTCGATCATCGGAGCTCGTGGACGGTGATGCCGAGCTGTCGGAGGGCTCGGGCGGTGTGGTCGCGGGTGCGCTCGACGCGGCGGCCGTGCACGTGGATGCCGAGGTCGACGCGGGCGTCAGTGAGGGCCTTGGCGAGGGCCTTGGGGGTGTGCGGCATCAGCGGGTCGTGCTCGTCGGCTTCCTTGGCTCGCCGGAGGTGGAGCTGGGCGCGGAGTGCGGTGGCGGCGGCGGGGGTCAGGTGCACGACGCGGCGGTGGTGTCGAAGGCTCTCGCCGCCGGGGTCGCAGTGGGCGATGGCGATGGAAGCGATGTCGGCGACGCCGAAGCCGGCGCGAGTCAATGCTGCGGTCAAGGTGCGGTATGGCTGACGGTAGGCGAGCATGGCGGCGTCGACCTGCGCCTGGCGGAGCCGGGGGCGTTCCTCGTGCTGGTGGAGCTGAGTGTGGTCGACCTTGACGTACAGGTCCCGGTGCCAAGCAGCGAGCTGCAGACCGCGGACGTCGACGGTGAGCTCATTGTCGGTCGGCGCGTGGTTGAGGATGTTGAAGACCAGATCGGCGACGGTGTCCTGCGTGGCCCCGCGCTCGTCAAAGGCGTGGTCGCTGGTGGCGAACACTCCTGCCAGGCGGCTGCGGGTGCGCTCGAGATCCTCCTCGTGCAGGGCGGCGCGGCAGGCGGCCCAGAAGGTGGTGAACTCGACGGCGGGCGCCTGCGGGAGTTCTCGTCCGCGGGGCTCAGCTGCAACCACAGCCGGCACGGGGAAGGGCACGTCGATCAGAGTGCCTACGAGTGTGGCACGTCTGGTGAGCCCATGGGCGTTCGCGTCGCTCGGGGGCGGGCCGTGGAGCAGCCACAGCCGCTCGAGCCCGGCGCCGTCGGCCAGGTCGCAGAGCTGGCCCAAGGTCTGGGGCAGGAGCCGCTCCGCGTGCACGACGACCAGGTCGACAGTGCGGTGCGCGGCGAGCCACGCCTGGGCGTGGATGATGTCGTCGTGCTCGTGGCGGCCCTTGCCGGCGATGTCGCGGCGGACGCCGAGGGCGGCGAGGACGTCGCCCGCAACCACGTGCAGGCGACGCAGGGCGGGGCGGACCTCGACCCAGAGCGGACCGCCAGGATCCTGGACGCCGGCGGGAGCAACGAGCAGGGCAGCGTCGCCGTAGGCGACGGTGATGATCTCCATGAGGGGTCAGTTCTTCCGGGTGGGGAGCTTGGGGAGGCTGGCGATCGCGGCCTGGGCAAGCCGCTTGTCGAGGTGGGGGTGACCGCCGAGGGGAGCGGCCGGGTCGTGCTCGCTGAGCCACCGGACACGGTCGAGCAGCTTGATCCACCGGCCGAGGTTGCCGTGGCAGACCTGGGCGTCGATGGCGCTCAAGAGCGGGGGGTCGGCGTTGAGGAACAGGGGGTGCAGTCCCTGCAGCACCCTGAGCAGCACCCGGTCCGTCAACGGCTTCACCTGGACCGTTCCGGTGACGGCGTGCGCAAGGAGCGGGTCGCGCTGGACGGCGGACCCGACGGACTCATCGCCGATGAGGACCATGGCGAACCTGGTGTCGGGGTGGGCGTGAAGCCACTGGAGCTGCCCGGCGGCCTCGTTCGTCAGACGCTCGGCGTGTCGAACCACGACGATCCGGTCCTGCTCGGAGAGGGCTTCGACGAGGTCGTCCTGGAGGTCGCGCAGCGGCAGGTCGACCTTGGTGGCGACCTGCCGGTAGAGCCAGGTGTTGATCTTGATGGCGTTCTGGCTCGGCGGCAGATCGACCTGGTGCCACGGCATCGGCTGGGACTTCAGGTGGGCGGTGACGGCGGTGGTGCGGCCGGTGCCCAGCGCCCCGTGGACCAACATGACCTCACGCCGGGGCACGACGAAGTCGGCAGTGAGCGCGACATCCCGGACCGAGGGAGTCGCCTGGACCCTGGGTGCGGGACCCGTGTCGGTCGACGCGACGTCGACCAGGTCGGCGGCGCTCACAGCTCGAGCCTCAGCTGGTCGAGGTCGGCCTCAATGAAGCTGGCGAGGATGTCGTTGGCGCCGGCGTCGAGCTGGTCGTAACTCGGGGTCGCGCTGATGCGGCGGCGTCCCTGCTTGTCCTTCTCGATGCGCGTCGCGCCGTCGGTGTTGCTGCGGGCGCGATTGGCAGTGGTGAACCTCGCCTGAGCGGCCTTGCGAGCCTCCATGCGGCGGTGGAGGAACTCCTCGGTCTCGTCGGCGGTGAGGAGGTCCTTGGGGTGCGCGGTACCGAGGTGCACACCCTCGAGGAAGACCTCGATGAAGCTGCGGTCGTGGGGCAGGTAGCGGATCTCGACCTTGCGCCCCACGGTCCCGGTGAGCCCACCGGTGGGGATGACCCAGTCGATGGTGTCGAAGCGGATGCCGTTCTTGGAGACCTTGACGTCCTTGGCCAGCAGGAAGTCCTGCCAGAGCCGCTCGGGGACGATCTCCTCCAAGGGCGTCGCATCGGCCTGCCACATCTGGAGCGGGGTCTGCCCGGCGGTGGAGATGACGTGGCCGGTCACGTAGTTGTCCATCCAGTCGGCCAGCCACACCAGGAATTCGTCCTCGCACAGGGCGTGGTTCTCCAGGGCGCTGTTGCCGCGGAGGTCCCGGGGGCCGTCGGTGTAGCCGGGCAGGACCGCGAGGTCGGGCTTGAGGGTGCCGAAGAACCGCTCGACCCGACCCTTCAGGTGTGGCGAGTAGGCGGGCAGCGCGCAGGGGATGACCTCGAGCCGCAGGCAGGACTCGGTGATGATGTCGGCGAGGAACTCCAGTCCGCGGTCCCAGTTGGCGCGGACGGGTCGGCCGCCCACCACGGTGACCCCATCGGGCGCCGCCCGCAGGGTGAAGGCCTGAATGAGGGACGCCCGCACCTGCTCCGCGGTGGGCCGGCCGAAGGTGACTACCCAGGACAGGGCGTAGCGGGTCCGGCCGTCGAGCACGACGGTCAGCCACGGCTTGACGGCCCGGGTGTGGCCGCTTGGGACGACGTAGATCGGCAGCTCGGTGTGGTCGAGCAGCAGGTCGCTCATCCGGTGGGGGTAGGTGTTGCTGAGGTAGACCTGGGCGTCGCGGTAGCCACGGCTACCGTGCTTGGCGTAGGCGAGCTGGTCGGTGCCCATGGTTCGGTTGACCAGCCGCTGGAAGCTGCGAACGCTCGGGAGGGCTTCCTTGGGCAGTTCCTTGGCGAGTAGTCCGTGGGCCTTGGCCATGTTGCCGCAGGTGAGGAACACGGCGGTGGCGATGGCAGCCGGGTCCAGACGACAGTGCGGAGAGCTCTCGGTGCCGTTCGGAGAAGCCTCGGTGGCCTGCGCCACAGACACGGCCGCGGCGAGGGCGCGGCGCACGTGTCGGGTGCTGTACCCGGACTCGGCGGCGTAGTGACGCACCAGGTGCGAAGTGATCTCACCACCGCGGGTCTGGTGGTCGCGGAGCGCATCCACGGCGGACTCGAGCAGGGGACGGAGGTGCCTGGGCTTGTTGGACATGTCGGTCACTTTCGGTAGGAGGTCTGAACCAATGGGATGGTTCGCAAGGCGGTGTCGGTGTAGGTGGACGATCCGGGGTCGTGAGTGCTGAGCAATCGGCACCCGAGGAAGGCATCGCCCCAACGGGTCCGGCCGGAGGCGATGTACTCGTGGACCTGCATCTGCACGGTCGAGGTCGCCAGGCGCCGGTGGTGTCCGGTCTTCACCTCGTCGAGCAGGATGCGCCCCTCGTCGTCGCGCCAGGCGAGGTCGACGCGACCACGGCCGAGGGGGGTCTCGGCGCCGAGCAGCTGCCACTGCGGGGGCAGCGCCAGACGGCTGAAGTACGACATCACGGCGGCCCGCAGGTTCTGCCGGTGAGCGCGCTTCTCGATCGGCCGTACGCCGTCGAGGAGTGTGGCGATGACCCCAGCCTGCTGGGCCAACGTCGGTGTGCCGCTCTCGGCCAGGCGCGCGATTGCGAGGTGGGTGAGGGTGCCGAGGTCAGCACTGCGGGCGAGGCCCTCGTCATAGTAGGGAGTGGTCCCCTGGTAGATGTGCATGCCCGGGCACCGTCGCCCGGCCCGGAACAAGCGCAATCCCCGCGCGCCGGCACCGCGGCGGCTCGGGCAGCAGAGGGCCGGGAGTGCCTCAGGTGTCGGACGATGAACGTTGGAGGAGGAGCCACACGGCGGCGGCCATGCCGGTCTCACCCATCCAGGTGCGACCCAGCAGGCAGTTGGACCAGTGCTGCTTGGAGAACCCGAAACGCTTGACCACTCGTGCTGTTGCTCGACGGTCTCCTCGTTGCCGGAGGTGGCAGGCCAGTCGGTGCTGGACCTCGGCGACGGCGCGGGAACGAGGGTCGCCCCCAAGGGGCAGGTGAGTGATGGCGTCGTGCTGTCGCCCGAACTGCCACGGATCCACCAGGTAGTCCCGCGGCGCGAGACTTCGTCGTTCCAGGGTGTGTTGTCGCAGCGGCATGTGGCGCACGGTGACCGTGAAGGCCGCCGTGACAGTGGCCCACGAACGTAGGGCCTCTTCTCGAAAGCGAGGTCCTTCAGTCCCGCAGGCGGCGACTGGGCCATGGGGCACGGGACCACGCCAAGGCTGCCCCGCCCAACGCCGCCGGGAGATCGTCCACGGAGCCGACCGGTTCGGTGGACGATCTCGGCGCCACGCCTGCGACGGGTGCGGACTGTTGGCTCGGCCGCCACGCTGGTGCCAGGGTGCGCATGTACAGGGCATGCGTCTCGGGGCCTCTGACAACAGGAGGAGACGTGACCGCGTACCTCGACCCCGACGCTGGCTTCCCACCGAGCCCGGTCCGTCGGACGCGGACCTGTGGTCGGGCGAGCTTCCGTTCACCGCGTGGGGACAACGGACGCACGGGGAGCTCGACCTCCGTGTCTTCGACCAGGACGTGTGGTGGGTCGACATCGCGCAACGGCCTCACCGGTTGACGGAGATGCCGTGCAGCTACATCACCAACGTCGTTGCGTTTCTCGCCCAGGGACGCGGAGTACTTCTTCTACGGGACGATGCGCCGGGGGGTACTACAGATGTGGGGCGACTTCCTGTTGGGGCGAATCCCCACGGACGTGGTCGCACACGCACCCGGGGCACCCGCACTGACCGACCTCACGCCCTCACAGCGGCTGGAAGTAACCTCGTTGATGCGGGCGCTGCGCGCACGCGCGGTGCACGGCCAACAACCCCGATGCCCACTGACCACCGCGGCCGCCAGGACTGCAGTGCCAGACCTCACGACTACCGCGATCACGACCACTCCACAGAGGAAGCCGTCATCACGGCGCTGGAGCACGCGACGCCGGTCAACCGGGAGGTGGCAGAGCTGGCCGTGGCGATGCTGCAGCGCCGCTACGACCAGATGCTCTGGCGCCTCGGCGGGCGCGAGGGCACCCCACCCGCGCACGCCACCCTCCGGCAAGACCCCACACTGACTCCGCAACACTGCTTGGGGGCGGTGCTGCACGAGCTCGCCGGCGCCCGTCTCGCCGGCCGTTCGGAGACCCTCGCCCACGGCCTCGAGGGCGCTGCGCCATCTGGTCCGGGAGCGAGACGAGGCGCGGGCGTGGGCTCGTGGATACGAGCGCGGGATGTTCACCGCCAACACGGACGAGCCTCCTACGTGGCCGACGAAGGATCTCGCTGATGAGGACTGACCAGCGGGCGCCGGGATCGTCGAGCGGCGGCCTGCGACCGGTACTGGTGGTGGTCGATGTAGATGGCGTGACCTCCCCAGTGCACGGGGCCACCGCCTGGACGGACGACCTCAAGGTTGGCGACGTGCTCGGTCCCGTCGTCGTGTCTCCGGCGCTCGTGATGCACCTTGACGCTCTAGACGCCGTCCCCGGGGTCACCTGCTTGTGGATGACGGACTGGACACCGAAGATGCGGGCCCGCATGAAGGTCTTTCCCGGCCGGAAGTGGCCGTCGCTCGAGCGTGGCGACAGGCCGGCCGGGTCGCGCAGCTGGTGGAAGTTCGCTGCGTTGCAGGCATGGTTGACCGAGCTGGCTGCCAACCTCCCCGAGGAGGAGTCCTTCGGCTCTCTGGTCTGGTTGGACGACGACCTTGACACCTGGACCATCCAGGCGGCTTGCCAGCGGCTCCTCAGGCCACTGGGTCTCGACACGCTCCTCGTCGCGCCGCGCTCAGAGCTGGGAATGACGCCAGCAGAGATGGTGCGCGTGGGGGACTGGGTGAAGACACGCGTGGAGAAGAAGGAGAGGTACCGGCTCGACGAGGCGTGGCGCTTGTCGCCGGTGGCCCCGTGCGGGTGCCAATGGGACGGATGGCGCTGCCCCCACTGCGGCAGCGTCACCGACCCCGCCGGCGACGCCTGGTACCCGGCGCACACGGTGAGCTGCCACGGGCGAAACTGCTAGAAGGAGTGAATCGCGGGGTCAGAAAAACGCGACGGCTGTTTTCCCGGTCCACGCTCTGAGGCGCCATCAGAGGCCACTCGTGGACCACCGGCCCACGTCTTCGATTGCCGGGATTCACGAGCATGACTGCTGTGAACCCGATTCACTTGACATGGTGCGTGAATCCATATACCTTGATTGTCACAACGTTCATCCGAAAATCGGATCGACAAAACAATCAAGGAGAAGTAATGTCCACACTCGTCCCCGCTCTGCGTCGCAGGCAGAGCACCCCGGCCCGCCGTCGCATCGTCTTGGTCGACATCGAGAACCTGATAGGAGGCGCCGTGCTCACCGCTCACCAGGTCGACTGGGCCAAGACTCAGCTCGTCATCGCGATCGGACTCGTCGACCGCGACCAGGTCGTCATCGGGACCAGTCATATCGGTCTGGTCACGATCGGCACCAGGTGGGAGCGTCAGCGCTACGTCGTTCGCTCCGGCGACGACGGAGCTGACATCGCGCTCCTGGAGGTCCTCGCAGAAGACCTCGCCAGCAGATACGACGAGGTGGTCCTCGCCTCGGGCGACGGCATCTTCACCGACGCCGCGGCCGCTCTTGCCGCAGCCGGAGTCGACGTCCATGTCGTCGCACCGGCGGACGCCCTCGCTCGTCGCCTCAGCCTCGCAGCGTCCCGCGTCACCCTCCTGCCTAACCAGTACACGATCAGCGCCCTGGGCGGTGCTGCTTGATGAAGGACTCCATGAACAACCCAAGCGGCCAGGCCCTTGTGGCGCCCTCCGACATCGCTGTCATGGCTGGCGTCTCACGCGGCGCCGTCTCGAACTGGCGAAAGCGATCTGAAGACTTCCCGCAGCCCGTGGCGGGCGGCCCGACGAAGCCGCTGTTCAACCGTGCCGAGATCGAAGCGTGGTTGAAGGCGGCCGGCAAGGAAGTACGAACCGACTACGGCCTCCACATCTGGGCCGCCGTCAACGCCCTGCGCGGCTTCATCGACATCGCCGAGATTCCGTCACTCGTCCTTTCCATCGCATGTGCCCGCAAGCTCTGCGCCGAGACAGGCAACTCGCACGCGTGGAGCGAGATCGTCGACGAAGTGAAGCAGACTGGCTTCGACGGTCTGGCGGCTGCAGGTGCGCGGTATGGCATCGAGGACTGGGACGCACTCGTGCCCGTCAGTTCCGAGATGCGGAACCTCTCTCGCGCGATCGCCCCCGCTCTGCTTGTCGGGTTCGCGGAGGTGCCGGTCGACCGCCTCTCTGAGATCACCGACTTCGCACTCGCCCGTGTCGCAGGGGCCTACGGCAAGGTTGGTGCCGAACACGGCTTCGTCGGCTCGCGCGTTTCTGAGCTGCTCGTCAACCTAGCCTCGCCCGAAGCGCGTGGTGTCGTCTATGACCCGGCGTGCGGCATTGGGGAGGTGCTCCTGCGGCTCGCCGGGGCGGGTGGAGACCAGATCGAGCGGCTCGTTGGTCACGACCTGAACTACGAGGCGACCGAAATCCTCGAGCAGCGCGCTTATCTTGCCGGTGTGCCGATCGATGTAGTCCACACCGACGTCCTACGACACGACGTCGAGGAGGGCCTCAAGGCCGACCTCATCGTCTGCGAGCCACCTTTCGGCGCATTCTGGGACCCCCAGATCGCGGACCCGCGATGGTGCTTCGGAGTTCCTCCGAAGTCCTCCTCGGAGCTGGCCTGGATTCAGCACACCGTTGCGCACCTGTCGCAGGGTGGCATCGGCTACGTGGTCACCTCGCCCATGGCCCTGTCACGCGGAGGCGAGGCGGAGATCCGCACGAAGCTGCTCGCTGCCGGCTGTGTCGAGGCGATCGTTGGCCTGCCACCGAAGATGCTTCCGCACACCTCGATCCCGCTGGCCCTGTGGGTTCTTCGCGCACCGGGCGCTGTCACTGGCCGAGTCCGCATCGTCGACGGGTCGCAGGCTGAGCTCCCCGAGACTCATGCGGCGGACTGGCTGCGCTCTCTCGACCCGAGCAGTTTGCCGGCTCCAACTGTCGAAATACCCGTGGCCGACCTTCTTGCCGAGGGCAGCACCCTCCTCCCGTCCAAGTGGACCACGCCTCCGGCGAACCCCTCCGAGACTGCCGTGCGATACCGGGAGGCCTTGGACGGCCTCAACGAGATCCTTGACGCAGTGGCCGATGCGGACCGACCCGTCCGTGCGTTCACGCAGGGTCGCGGCGCGAGGGTCGTGACTGTCGGCGACCTGATCAAACAGGGCGCCCTCGAGATGCGGCAGGGGCGCCCCTCCAAGGAAGGGGACAACGATGTCCCCGCCGTGAGCGCCCGTGACATCAGAGCCCAACGCCTTCCTCAGCCCGACGGCTCTCTAGGCGCTCCCGGTCCATTCGACACGGCCACGGGCGACGTCCTCGTCACCACCATGAATGAAGTGCGGACCCTCGTGGATCCGACCGGTGGACACCGGCTCGGCAACGGCGTGTACCGGCTCCGGATCCTCAGCGAACAACTTTCCCCTGACTACATAGCCGCAGTCCTGCCAGGTGAGTGGAACGCGAGGCACATGACGGGCTCCACCATCCAGCGAGCCAACCTGCGGGACCTCGAGATCCCCGTTCTGCCACGCGAACGTCAGGACGCGCTCAGCGCTGCACTAAGCGAGATCACAAGGTTGCGGGCCCGTGCCGCGCAGCTTGAGGCGCAAGCCGCAGAGCTATCCAGCTTGCTCCTTGACGCCATTCGTGTCGACGCCGACCTCGGCAGCGAGGGGATGGCGTGAAGCGCGTGAGCCTCTCCGTTGGACACATGCGGGTGTTCCGTCTGACTGCCAACGACGCAGGACAGTCTGCGGCAGACTGGATGCCGATCGCTCGTCGTCTCTCGTCAGGAACTCAGTGAGCACGCTCGGAAGCTTCATCTGGTCGATCGCCGACCAGCTCCGGGGCCCCTACCGCCCCAACCAGTACGGCACCGTGATCCTGCCGTTCACGATCCTGCGGCGCCTGGACAGCATCCTGGAGCCCGACCGCGCCAGGGTGCGCGAACTGGCCGCGAAGCACGAGAACCCGAACCGGCTCCGGGTGGAGGTCAAGAGAGCAACCGGGCGGCCGTTCTACAACACCTCGAACTACTCCTTCGCCAACCTCCTGGCCGACGCCGACGGGCTGGCAGACAACCTGACCGACTATGTCGACCGGTTCTCCGCCGACGTCGACGTCTTCGAGTACTTCGACTTCAAGAAGGAGATCCTCGGCCTCGAGAAGGCCGGCCTCCTGCGCGAGATCGTCAAGTCGTTCAGCGCCATCGACCTGCACCCGGACAAGGTGTCGAACTCCGACATGGGCGACGCGTTCGAGTACATCATCCGCAAGTTCAACGAGGCCGCGAACGAGACCTCCGGGGACCACTACACCCCGCGCGACGCCATCAGACTGTTGATGGACCTGCTCTTCGCCGAGAAGGACATGGATCTGACTGCGGAGGGAATCGTCCGCACGCTGTACGACCCCACCGCCGGCACCGGCGGCATGCTCTCGCTGGCAGAAGAGCACCTGCTCGCGCAGAACCCCGACGCCAAGCTCACCCTGTACGGCCAGGAGTACAACCCGCAGTCCTACGCCATCTGCAAGTCCGACCTGCTCGCCAAGGGTCACGACGCGACCAACATCGCCTTCGGTAACACCCTCACCGACGACGCGTTCAACAACCGGTTTTTTGATTTCTCGATGTCCAATCCGCCGTACGGGGTGGACTGGAAGCAGTACGCCAAGGCCATCACCAAGGAGCGCGACGAAGCCGGCCCTTACGGCCGCTTCGCTCCCGGGCTGCCGGCCACGTCCGACGGACAGATGCTGTTCCTGCTCCACCTGGCTCACAAGATGCGGGCGCCGGAGGATGGCGGCGGTCGGGTCGGGATCGTGATGAATGGCTCGCCGCTGTTCAACGGGGGCGCCGGCTCCGGGCCCTCCAACATCCGGCAGTGGCTGCTGGAGAACGACCTCGTCGAGGCCATCGTCGCGTTGCCGACCAACATGTTTTTCAACACCGGCATCGCCACCTACATCTGGATCCTCGACAACAGCAAGCACCCCGACCGCAATGGCAAGGTGCAGCTCATTGACGGCACCTCGTTCTGGACCAAGATGCGCAAGAGCCTCGGCTCCAAGAACCGCGAGATCAGTGAAAGCGACCGCGCCCAAATCGTCCGGCTCTACGCCGACTTCACCGACGCCGACCCCGACCACTCCAAGGTCCTCACGAACGACGAGTTCGGCTACTGGACCATCACCGTCGAGCGCCCCCTCCTCGACGATGTCGGCAACCCAGTCGTCGACCGCAAGGGCAAGCCGAAGCCCGACTCCAAGAAGCGCGACACCGAGAACGTTCCCTTCACCTACGGCCGCTCCACCGCCGGACCCGCCACCCAGGCCGAGGTCATCCAGGCCTACTTCGACACCGAGGTGAAACCCCACGTCCCCGGCGCCTGGATCGACTGGGCCAAGACCAAGACCGGCTACGAGATCCCCTTCACCCGCCACTTCTACAAGTACGTTTCGCCCCGCCCCCTCGCCGAGATCGACGCCGACCTGGAGAAGCAGGTCGCGAAGATCCTGGACCTGTTGCGGGAGGTGGAGGGGTGACCGGGCCCCTGTGGGAGACGCTGCCGAAGGGCTGGCGCGAGGGGCAGGTCAAGAACGCTGCGACCGTCACCCTCGGCAAGATGTTGCAGACCAGGGACTCCGGCAGCGACGTCATCGCGCCCTATATGCGTGCTGCCAACGTCCAACCGAATGGAGCGCTCGCTCTCGGTAGCGTCAACGAGATGTGGTTCGGCGAGTCGGAACTGCAACAGCTCGATCTCCGCGCCGGTGATGCCGTGGTTGTCGAAGGCGGCCAGGGCGGTTTTGGCCGCGCTGCCTACCTACCCGAGGACCTTCCTGGTTGGGGGTTTCAGAACTCCATCAACCGGTTGCGCCCACATGCCGGCTTTGACGGGCGGTTCATCGCCTACTACCTGATCGCCCTGCGCGCCAGCGGCTTCATCCGTGCCTACGCCAACGTGGTCTCGATGCCGCACCTCACTGCAGACAAACTCGCCAAGACGCCCATCTTGTTGCCGCCGCTCGAGGCGCAGTGCGCCATCGCCGAGTACCTCGACCGCGAGACCATCCGCATCGACACTCTTATCGAGGAGCAGGAGCGTCTGGTCGATCTGCTCCGAGAGCGCCGGACAGCGGTCCTTTCCGCGGTTTTTGGGGCCGGCCCTTCGACTGAGACGACCAAGGTCGGCCGCTTGCTAGCGGCTCGCCCCTCTTACGGCGTGCTGGTGCCGAGATACGTGGACGAAGCGGACGGCGTTCCGTTCGTTCGCGTTGGAGACCTCATGAACCTGATGCCGGACCGCCCCATGTTGGCGATTGCCACAGAGCAGTCGGATGAGTTCTCCCGCACGCAGATCGTCGGCGGCGAGGTGCTCCTGGGCGTGGTGGGCAAGATGGGCCAGGCAACCTTGGCGCCTCAGTGGCTCGCGGGAGCCAACGTGGCTCGCGCTGTTGCGGTTCTCCGCTGCAAGGAACCTGCCGTTGCTCCGCTCCTCTGTGCGTGGCTTGGATCGCGCAGTTTCCTGCTCCAGGCGTCTCTGGCGACAAGCGGAGACAGCATTCAGCCCACGCTCGGCATGAAGGATCTCGCGCGTTTTGACATCAGTCTGCCGACGGATCCCGGGGCGACAAAGCGCCTCGCGGATGTCTTGGCCAAGATCGACACGCTAATCACCGAGACCCAGCGGTTCATCGAACTGTCTCGCGAGCGCCGGTCGGCCCTGATCACGGCTGCGGTGACCGGACAGATCGACGTCCGAGGCGAGGTGGCTTGAGATGACGGACCTGAGCAGGCTGCGGGTGGTCCCGGTGCGCGAGGTGTGGCGGCACGAGGCCTACGACTTCACCCAGTGGATGCTCCAGAACGCCGACGTTCTCGCGGACGTGTTGGGAATGGAGTTGGAGCTTACGGCGGCGGAGCACCCAGTCGGCGGTTTCTCCCTCGACCTCATCGGGCGCGAGGTGGGCACCGGCAACGTCGTGATCGTCGAGAACCAGCTCGAGCAGACCGACCACGGGCACCTGGGCCAGATCATGACCTACGCCGGGGGCACCGACCCGCAGACGATTGTGTGGTGCGCCCCGTCGTTCCGCGACGAGCACCGGGCCGCCCTCGATTGGCTCAACGAGCGCACCGACGAGAACACCCGGTTCTTCGGGGTCGAGATCTCGGCGGTGCAGATCGACGAGAGCCGGCCGGCGCCGATGTTCCGGCTCGTGGCGCAGCCCAACGAGTGGACCAAGCAGGTCCACGCGGAGACCTCCTCGGCTCCGTCGACGGAACGCGAAGTCGTCTACCTGGAGTTCTGGACCGAGCTGCTGCGTCGGATCCGTGACCGGCATCCCGACTGGACCCGATCGGTGAAGGGCGCGAAGGGCAGTTGGATCACGCTACCGTTCGGGTCCTCGATCGGCTGGTACGGAATGGTCTTCACGAGGAGTGGTCCGCGCATCGAGCTCTACTTCGGTTCCTCCGATGCCGAGCAGAACCGCCTCGGCTTCGAGCGGATCGCCGCCCGCCGCGACCAGATCGACGCCGACTTCGGCGCCCCCGTCTCCTACGACCTGCTCCCCACCAAGAAGGCCTGTCGCATCCACGTCGACCGCGCCGAGGGCGGCGACGTCATGCAGCTCGACACCCACGACGAGCTGATGGGCTGGTTCGTCTCCACCATGGAGCGCTTCCGGATAGCGACGCAACGAGCTCGGGTCGCGAGCGAGTCGGGGTCTCGTGATGGCTGACCACAACGAGGGCGTCTTCGAGACCGAGATCTGCGACCACCTGGAGCGCAATGGGTGGCTGTACTCGGCGAACCACGCCGGCTACGACCGGGAGCGGGCCCTGTTTCCTGATGACCTGCGTGACTGGCTCACGGAGACGCAGCCGGCGGCGTACGCGAAGGCGTTGAAGGCGGCCGGGTCGGAGGCGAAGTTCCTCGACGTGCTGACCACGGCACTGGACAAGCCACTCGAGCACGGCGGCGGCACCCTGAACATCCTGCGCAACGGCGTGCAGTACATCGGCGGCGGCCGGTTGAAGATGGCGCAGTTCCGTCCCGAGACGACGCTGAACGAGACGACGAACGCCCACTACGCCGCGATGCGGGTGCGGGTGATGCGGCAGGTGCACTTCTCGACCGCTGACCGGCGCAGCCTCGACCTCGTGTTCTTCGTCAACGGGCTCCCGGTAGCGACGGTGGAGCTCAAGACCCACTTCACCCAGTCGTTGGACGAGGCGATTCAGCAGTACCGCAAGGACCGCAACCCGCTCACCAACGGCCGACCTGAGCCATTGCTGTCGTTCGGGCATCGGGCGCTGGTGCACTTCGCGGTCTCCAACGACCTGGCGGCGATGACCACCCGGTTGGAGGGGGAGAAGACTCACTTTCTGCCGTTCAACGTCGGCCACGAGGCCGGCGCCGGCAACCCGCCTGGCGGGGACGGGAAGTCGGCGACGGCGTACCTGTGGGAGCGGGTGTGGGAGAAGGACGCCTGGCTCACGATCATCGGGCGGCTGATGCTCGTGGAGACCAAGGAGGAGTGGGACGTTGCCACCGGCACCTCGGTGCGTCGCACCAGCATGCTGTTCCCCCGGTTCCACCAGTGGGAAGCGGTCACGAACGTTGTGACCGCGGTCACCGAGGAGGGGGTCGGTCAGCGGTACCTGATCGAGCACTCGGCTGGTTCGGGGAAGACCAACACGATCGCCTGGACCGCGCACCGGCTGGCCCGGCTGCATGTTGACGACAAGAAGGTCTTCGACTCCGTGATCGTGGTGGTGGACCGCACGGTGCTCGACGGGCAGCTCCAGGACGCGATCCGTCAGATCGACGGCACCGGCAAGATCGTGGCCACCATCAGCCCGGAGGATGTCCGCAAGGCGGGCGCGAAGTCGAAGTCCAGCCTGTTGGCGACGGCGTTGAAGAACGGCGAGCTGATCATCGCGGTGACGGTGCAGACCTTCCCGCACGCGCTCAAGGAGATCCAGGCCGACGCCGGTCTGAAGGGCAAGAAGTTCGCGGTCATCGCCGACGAGGCCCACTCCTCGCAGTCCGGGCAGATCTCCTCCAAGCTCAAACAGGTCCTCACCGCCGAGGAGATCGAGGAGATCGAGGACGGCGGAGAGATTGACGTGGAGTCGATCCTGGCTGCGGAGATGACCGAGCGGGCCGAGTCGCCCAACATCTCCTACCTCGCCTTCACTGCCACCCCGAAGAACAAGACCCTGGAGCTGTTCGGACGCAAGGGCTCCGACGGCAAGCCTCGCGAGTTCCACCTGTACTCCATGAAGCAGGCCATCGAGGAGGGTTACATCCTCGACGTCCTCAAGGGCTACCAGGCCTACGAGACCGCTCTGAAGATCGCCGGCAACGCCAACGGCGAGGAGGTCGAGGAGGGTGCGGCACGCAAGGGCCTGATGCGGTGGGTCCGGCTGCACCCCACCAACATCAGCCAAAAGGTCCAGATCATCGTCGAGCACTTCCACGCCAACGTCGCTCACTTGCTGGAGGGCAAGGCCAAGGCGATGGTGGTGACCGACTCTCGCAAGGCAGCAGTGAAGTACAAGAAGGCGATCGACGCCTACATCGCCAAACGCGCCGCCGAGGATGCCTCCTACACCTACCGGACCCTGGTGGCGTTCTCCGGCGCGGTGCGGATGGACGAGGACGAGGTCTGGGCATCCGAGTGGGGCCCGACCCCGGACAAGGACGACGAGTTCACAGAAGCCAACATGAACCCCGGCGCCGGTGCCGACCTCGCGGCGGCGTTCAAGGGCGAGACCTACAAGATCATGCTGGTAGCCAACAAGTTCCAGACCGGGTTCGACCAGCCGCTCCTCTCAGCCATGTACGTCGACAAGAAGCTATCCGGCGTGACCGCGGTGCAGACGCTTTCGCGGCTCAACCGCACCCACCGCACCGCAAGCGGCGAGCAGAAGCGCAAGACGTTCGTCATCGACTTCGTCAACAAGCCCGACGACATCAAGACCGCCTTCGAGCCGTACTTCAAGCACGCCACCCTCGAGACCGAGACCGACCCCTACGTCGTCGTTCATCTGTCCACCAAGCTCGCCCAGGCCGGTATCTACACCGAGGACCAGGTCCGCCACGTCGCCGAGCTGTGGGTCACCCGCAAGGGAAACAACGCGCTCTCCGCGGCCATCAGTCCGGCCCAGCACGACTTCGCACGCCGGTACGCCCGGGCGCTCGAGGAGGACGACAAGGTCACCCTCAACGCCCTCGACCTCTTCCGCAAGGACGTCTCGACCTACGTGAGGCTCTACGACTTCATGAGCCAGATCGTCGACTACGGCGACCCCTACCTGGAGATGCTCTCGATCTACCTGCGCCTGCTCGAACGCGTCATCGACGACAGCTCCTGGGCCGCCGAGGTCGACCTCTCCGATGTCGTCCTGGTCGGGGTCAAGCACACCAAGAGCGCTCAGGTCGACATCTCACTGTCCGGTGACGGGGAGCTGAAAGGCATCACCGGCGCCGGCACCGGGACGAGGAAGGAGCCGAAGTACGTGGCCCTCCAGGTCGTCATAGACAAGATGAACGATCTCTTCGGCGCCGAGGCCTTCACCGAGTCGCAAGTCCGGGAGTTCGTCAACAGCCTCGTCCTACGACTGTTGGCCTATCCCGATCTGGTGAAGCAGACCCAGGTGAACTCCAAGAAGCAGTTCCTGGAGTCGCAGGACTTCCAGTCAGCCGTCACCGAGGCGGTCATTGACAACCAAGGCGCGCACAACACCATGGCCGACTACTTCTTCAGCGACGGCCCGGGGATCAACGGCGTCATCATCGCCCTCGCGGACGCCTTCTACGAGGCCGCGATCGACGCCGGTTCCTGATCAACGGAGGGCACCGGACTGAGCAGCGCCGTGAAAGGCGTTGGCCGGAACGCCGGAACGCCGGAACGCCGGAACGCCGGGCCGCCGTTTCGTCTAGCAGATGACGCGGGCGTGTCTCGCACCCACCCGCGGTGGACCGCCGGGCGCTGATGGCCTCGGTCGCCGAGGTTGTGCTTGGAACGGCCGACGTCGAGGAGACCGTCGCGCGGACCGGCGTCGCGGTCTTTCATCGTCACCGCCCTCGAGATCGCCGCCTCCGCGTCCACCCTACGGACGAGTATCAGCCGTTCGGCTGCCCGGCGCGGGGCTACACTGCCGAGGCCCCTGCCCGTCGCCCTCACCGCGGCAGCTCCGAAGGCACGCCTTCCCAGGACGTGACTTCCTACTGGTCGGCGACCGCCGACCTGCTCCGGGGCGAGACGGAACCGGACCCACAATGGCCGGGCAACGTAGACCAGCTCGCCGAGGCGATCGACGTACTTCTGATCCTGGAGGCCCGACAGGATCACCCGTTCGCCGCGATCGTCGGTCGTGACAGCTCCATCCCACCGAACCACTGGACCCCCGGATGTCCCGGTGGCCGTGGGACGGACATTGGATGTCCGATCACACCTGATAAGAGTTCTCACCGTCGAGTCCCGAGAGTCGCACGTTTGAGTCCCGGATTCGCCTGAGTGAGTCCCGCCCCTGAAGCAACGAAAGGCCCCGGAACCATATGGTTCCGGGGCCTTTCGCGCGGAGAAGACGGCCGACTAGAAGTCGAGTGCGTACTTGACCTGCTCGGTCAGCACGTACCGTTCGTCAGCGGCGGCGCTGACCTGAATGGCTGCACGGTTCATCAGAGTCCCCGCGTCCGCCTCCGATGGTCACCCGGAGGATGCACTGGGCACCGAGGACCACCTCAGCCCACCACCCAGCGGGGCTCTGGAGCTTGATGGGGGTCGTCTCAATCGTCGGTCATCAATTTCTGAGGATGCCGTAGGCGTTGACGGACGATGCGCTGGATCATGATCGGGTACCCGTGAAGTAAGACGCCGACCAGCATGATCTGGGTGGCTCCGACGAAATGCGCTGTGCCGATAGCCGCCGCTGCCAGCAGAAGCGTCGCCCCCCCGGCGATGGTGTGACCCGTTTCGGAGAGTTCTGTGCCTCGAAGCAGGCGACTCAGGCGTGTATGACCCTCACCTTGCTCACGCAGGCTCCCGATGATCGAGTTCCAGCCGATGCGTCCCAGTAATCGACGCAGAGCGTCGGCCCCGAGCAGTGCATAGATTCTCGGTTCTGCGCTGGTGACCGTGTATCGGCGGCGTGCTGTGTCGACGAAGAGGGGCCCGGTGAGCAGGCCCAGGAAGGTGAATCCGCCCTGCACGACAAAGGCGTAGACAAGATGGTCCGGCCCTATGAAGCGCCATCCTGTGATCGCCAGGCCAGCCGCCACGATGATGCCGATCGCCGCGGCCACGCCGGGATGTGCAGATGTCTCGCTGCATTCCGCGCCGCGCCATCCCACACTTCGTAGGCTAGCCGCGAGGCTGCATGGCTCCGACGGTGAAGGGCTGATGACAGGACCCTTCGCGTGAGCCGGGCACCGGACCGGGGTCGGTGTCGCCACCTTGTTCCGTCGCTTCCCGACCCGCGATGACCTGGTCGCAGCGGCGTTCGCCGAGAAGATGAACGCCTACGTCAGCGCCATCGACGAGGCCGCGCGGCCACTCCCGGCCCCGCCCACGCACCGCCAGATGATCGAGCACTCATGCGCCTGACAAGGACCCCAAGGTAGAGAGGACTTCCAGCACACGTGTCTGGGCCCCGCCGAGCTTCGACCGGTCGGGTTGCGGCCGGAGTTGACGGCTGTCCGACCCGTCGAGGCCTTCCCACGGCGTGCGGCGAGGAGTAGAACGAGGTTCCCGCACGTTTCTCGGACACGGCGGCCGCGGTCGCCGGAAGGGACCCACCGATGCACCTCAGTTCTCGGGTTAGAGGAGTCGGCGCTGCCCTCGTAACGATCTCCCTGGCAGCGACTCTCGCACCGTCCAGCTCGTCGGCCTCCTCGGCCGGCCCACCACCAGCCGATCCACCGGGCACAGGCGCCGCCGGGTTCCAGGGGGAGGGCTCCGCGTCGCGCGACAAGGACGTGCGCGACGGCCGGGCCGCGCCCACCGCGAAGCAGCGCTCCGCCGTCGACGACCTCGACGCCACGGCCCGGTGGAACAAGCTCGGCACGCCGGCGATGCTGATGGCCACCGGCGCACCCCTCTCCACGGGGCTGCCCGCCGATCCGAAGGCCGCCGCGCTCGACTTCCTCACCGGGTCCCGCGACGTCCTGGGCCTCACGGCCCGGGGTGCGGAGTCGGTCGAGGTGCTCACCAGCCGTCCGCTGGGCAAGGACGCCGACGTGGTGGTCGTGCGCCAGCAGTTCGGCGACCTGGCCGCCGGCGTCGACGGCATCGCCTCCGTGGGCGTGCGCAACGGCAAGGTTCTCTACGTCAGCTCGTCGCTGGCGCGCGACGCGGCGGCGCCGGCGCCGGCCACCCTGACGGCGGCCGAGGCCGAGCGGCTCGCCGCCCGCGACGCCGGCATCGCCAAGCCCGTCGTGCTCGAGACGACCGAGGTCGCCGTGCCCCTACCGGGCGCCGCGGCCCGCGCCGCCTTCCAGGTGGTGCTCCGCTCGGAGGACGACCAGGCCGTCGGCTTCGCCAGCTACGTCGACGCCCGCTCCGGCGAGGTGCTGGTCCGCGAGGACCTCGTCGACCACGACGCCGACAACCCCGAGTGGGAGGTGTTCCCGAGCAACCCGCCGGTGGACTACTCCTCGCGCGACACTCGCGTGACCTGGTGCTGGACGCCGGTGGCCGGCTGCGAGGAGGGGGTCGGCACCAGCGCCTCGCCGCCCTGGGACGTCGACCCGACGACCAACCAGCCGACGTTCACCACGCTGGGCAACAACGCCATCGCGGTCGAGAACCGCAACAGCAACGACTCGCGCACCGTCGGCACCGAGACGGCCACGCCGTCGCCGGCCCGGGAGTACGTCTACCGGTGGACCAACCAGTGGTACGAGGAGGGCTGCAACCCCGCGACGTTCGGCTCCCCCGAGAACGTCGACCTCGACGCCGCCCGCGCGAACCTCTTCGCCATGCACAACCGCATGCACGACTGGTCCTACCACCTCGGCTTCGTCGAGAGCACCTGGAACATGCAGAAGGACAACCGCGGCAGGGGTGGCCTCGGCAACGACTACGAGCAGGGCAACGCCCAGGCCGGCGCGATCTCGGGCGGTCCACCCACCTTCGCCGCGCGTGACAACGCCAACCAGTTCACCCCGCCCGACGGCCAGGCGCCCATCACCAACATGTACATGTGGCAGCCGATCGCCGGCTCCTTCTACGCCCCGTGCGTCGACGGCGACTACGACATGAGCGTCATCGGCCACGAGTACGGCCACGCGATCAGCAACCGGATGGTCGCCGGCCCCAACGGCGGCCTCAGCTCGCCGCAGGGGATGAGCGAGAGCTGGAGCGATCAGATGGCCATGGAGTACCTCCACGAGCACGGCTACGCCGCGCCGGGCCTCCAGGCCTTCACGATCGGCCAGTACACAACCGGCGACGCCGTGGCCGGCATCCGCAACTACAACATGAGCCGCAGCCCGCTCAACTACAGCGACATCGGCTACGACGTCACCGGGCCGCAGGTGCACGCCGACGGCGAGATCTGGACCGCGACCAACTTCGACATCCGTCAGGCCTTCATCGGCCGGTACGGAGCCGGGGACGCGGCCCTCAACAAGTCGTGCGCCAACGGGCTGACGCCGGTCAACGGGTGCCCGGGCAACCGGCGCTGGATGCAGCTGGTGTTCGACTCGTTCCTGCTGCTGGCCAACAGCCAGCTCAGCCAGGTCGACGCCCGCAACGCGCTGCTCGCCGCGGACCTGCTCCGCTTCAACGGCGCCAACCAGGACATCCTCTGGAACGCCTTCGCCCGCCGTGGCCTCGGAGAGGGTGCCACCAGCGCCGGCTACGCCGCCGCGGACCCGACGCCGAGCTTCCGGTCGGCGTACGCCAGCGAGTCGACGGTCACCTTCGCGCCGCGCGACGAGCGCGGTCGCCTCGTGCGTGGCGCCCAGCTCTACGTGGGCCGCTACCAGGCTCGGGCCGTGCCGGTGGCCGACACCGACCCGACCACGGAGCTGCCCAACCGGGTGGAGCTGGTGCCGGGCAACTACGAGTTCGTGGCCCGCGCCCCGGGCCACGGCCACGCCCGAATCCCGCTGACGGCGCTGTCCGCCGGCCGAGCCAAGACCCTCGCACCGCGGATGGACACCAACCTGGCGTCCGCCGCCAACGGTGCGGCGGTCGAGGGCACGGGCAGCGACCTGGTCAACCTCGTCGACGACGAGGAGGGCACCCAGTGGGCGGCCCTGGGCGCCCCGGTCGCGGAGCAGCACGTCGTCGTCGACCTGGCCGGCGCCAAGCGCCAGGACGTACGGCGGGTGCAGGTCAGCGCCCACCTGCGGCCAGCAGCCACGAACCCCGACGGGACCCCGGCCGAGCCGAGTCAGAGCCGCTACTCGGCCCTGCGGCAGTTCGAGGTGTGGTCGTGCTCCATCGCCCGTGGGGTCGACTGCGACGAGCAGGACGAGTTCACCCGGGTGTTCGTCAGCCCGAAGGACGCGTTTCCGGGCACGGCGCCCCGGCCGCGGGCGCCGGACCTGATCATCCGGTCGTTCGACATCCGGCGTACCAAGGCGACGCACCTGTGGCTGCAGGTCGTCACCAACCAGTGCACCGGCGGCCCGGACTACGCCGGTGAGCAGGACGAGGACCCGCGCGCCGTGACGGACTGCTCGGCGGGCAGCGACCAGGACCTCAACGTCCGGGCGACGGAGTTCCAGGCCTTCGGCCGCTGAGCGACACCCGCCGGGGCCCCGACACGTTCGCGTGCCGGGGCCTCGACGGGTCAGAGCTCGGCGAGCTGTCGGTCGTCGAGGTGGTCGCGGTCCGGGACCAGCTCGTCCAGCACGCCCTCGCCGCGTCGGTCGCCGACACGACCCGCTCGCGCAGCGGTGCCGGCCGGAACGCCGGGACGACGGTGAAGCCGAGCCACACCGCTCGCCGACACCTTCGATGCCGGCCCCGCCGCGCCGGTACGAGCACGATCACCATCAGGAGGATCACCACGGGGCTGCCGCCGAGCCGCTTCGGCCGGGTCGGCTCGTGCGCCGTGGAGGTGGCGACCTCATCGGCTCTGCTCACGTCCCTCCTCCCGAGATGGAGGCATCGCCACCGGGGTAGCCACCGGGGGGTCAGGGCGGCCGATGGTGCGGAGGCATTCTCCTGGAGCCCGCGGCGGGACATGATGGGACGACTCAGGAGGCGGACGCCGTCCGGGTTGGAGGCGCCCCATGGCGAGCGACGCACCGGTCTCGAGACGGGCGCGCCGGCGCGGTCGGGGCTGGTTCGTCCTCGCTGACCTCGTACGGCTCCTCGCCACCTGGCTGGTCTCCACCAGCATCCTGTGGGCGGCCGCCAGGCTGCTTCCTGACCTCGAGGCCTCCTCGTGGGGGAGCCTGGCCGGGGTGTCGGCGGTCAGCGGCGTCGTCGGCTTCCTGGTGCGCCCGCTCCTGGTGGAGGTCAGCGTCCGACTCGGTTGGCTGACCGTGCTCCCCCTGGCCTTCGGCGCCCAGGGCGTGGTCATGCACATCGCGATGCTCATCGTCCCGGGGATCACCGCGACCTGGGCGGCGGCCTTCGTCACGAGCTGGCTCTGCGCCGCCGGCGGGACGATCGCGGCCTACCTCCTCACCGCCGGCACGGACGAGTCCCTCACCACCGCGCTCGCCCGTCGTGGCCGGTCGGTTCGTCCCCCCGACCCGGAGGTCGACGGCCTGCTCGTCGTGCAGCTCGACGGGGTGCCGTTCCCGGTGCTCCGCTGGGCAGTGCAGGCCGGCGGGGTGCCGACGATCCGCCGGTGGGTGACCTCCGGCGCCTACCACCTGCGCGAATGGACCCCGCAGCTCCCCTGCACCACCCCGGCCAGCCAGCTCGGCGTGCTGCACGGCACGGTGGCCGGCGTTCCGGGCTTCCGGTGGTACGACCGCGAGCTCGGCCGGGTGCTGGTCGCCAACCACCCCGCGGACGCGCGGATCATCGAGGAGCGGGCGAGCAACGGCCGGGGGCTGCTCTGCGAGGACGGGGTGTCGATCTCGAACCTCTTCTCCGGAGATGCCGAGAATGCGCCCCTGACGATGAGCCGGGCGAGCGCCCGTCTCGGCTCGCCCCAGACGAGGAGGGCGCTGGTCTGGTTCATGCTCACCCCCACGGGCTTGGCCCGGAGCCTGACCCGCACGGTCGGCGAGGTGGCGAAGGAGCGCTGGCAGGCGCACGCCCAGGTGCGGTACGAGCTGGTGCCACGCGTGCGCAGGAGCTGGACCTTCGCGCTGCTCCGGGCCGTGACCAACGGCCTGCTCCGCGATCTCAACACCGCCCTGATCGCCGAGGAGATGCAGCGGGGGCGCAAGGTGATCTACGTCGACTACGTCGACTACGACGAGGTCGCCCACCACGCCGGGCTGTTCCGGCACGAGTCCCTGGCCGCCCTCGAGGGCCTGGACCGGGTGCTGGCCCAGCTCGAGCTGCTCGCCGAGCATGCTGCCCGGCGCTATCGCCTGGTCGTCGTCTCTGATCACGGCCAGTCCCAGGGTCAGCCGTTCGCCGACCGCTACGGCCAGGAGCTCTCGGCCCTCTGCGCCGAGCTGATGGACGAGCGCGTCCACGACTACGAGGAGACTGACGAGGGCTGGGGCCGGGCCCACGCGCTGGTCCAGGACATCGGAGAGGAGGGGGTCGCGGGCCGGCTCACGGCTCCGGCCCGTCGCCGGGTCGACCGGGAGTGGGAGGGCGACGGCCCTGACGCCGGCAGACGCGACCGGGGTGGCGGTGACGTCCAGGCTCCCGGCCGCGCCGTCGTCCTCGGCTCGGGCAACCTGGGGCTCTTCTACCTGCCGGGCGAGACCCGTCAGAGCCTGGACGCGCTGACGGCCCGCTGGCCGCGCCTGCTTCCCGGGCTGTGCGAGCACCCGGGCGTGGGGTTCGTCGCCGGGATCGACGAGCACGGGGTCCCCTGGGCCTACGGGGACGGGGGCCGGGTCGACCTGGCCTCGGGTGCGGTCACCGGCACCGACCCCCTGGTCCGGTTCGGCGAGCACGCCAGGCGGCAGCTGCTGCGTGCGGTGCTGGACCCGAAGGCGCCCGACCTCTACCTCAACAGCTCTCTGGACGAGCAGACCCTCGACATCGCGGCCTTCGAGGAGCTCGTGGGGGCGCACGGCGGCCTGGGCGGTTGGCAGGACAGTGCGGTCCTCCTGGCGCCGCAGGACCTCGCCGGCTCCATGCCGGAGCGGATCGAGGGCGCCCACCAACTCCACCAGGTGCTGCTGGGGTTCCTCCGGCAGTCCGGCCAGCGTCTGGAGTCCGAGGCGCCCGAGTCAGATGTCCCGGCCACCCTCACATGACCAGGTCTCCCCGTGCCCGAGCCTGATCACCTGGCAGTCCGGTGCCACGGCCGAGACCTCCGCCTCGAAGGCGGCGAGGGGGCGCTCGAACCAGTCGCCGAACGTCGTCATCAGGGGTGGGTGCAAGGTGCCCCAGTGCACCGGCAGGGCGTAGCAGGCCCCGGTTACCGCGCACGCCTGCGCCGCCTGTGCCGGGCCCATGTGGTGGGCCGACAGCCGGGGACCCCACCCCCCGATCGGGACGATCGCCACGTCCAGCCGCTCGGTCCCCGCCAGCGCCGGCAGGTCGGCCATCCGGTCGTACCAGGCGGTGTCCCCGGCCACCCACAGCGTGGTGCCGTCCGAGCGCACCAGGTGCCCGTGGGCCTCGTTGGGACGGTGCGGCAGGGGTCGGCCGTGGTGGACGGCGGGCACCAAGCGCACCTGCACGGCGCCCACATCGGTCCACTCCTCCGCGCCTCGGCCGAGCAGGCCCTGTCGGCGCACCCAGGCCGCGTTGCGGCTGCCGGTCAGGACAGGCACCCCCGCGACCATGCGCAGGGACCGGAGCTCAGCGTGGTCGAGGTGCAGGTGGGAGAGGAGCACCGCGTCGGGATCTGCCCACTGCTCACGGCTCGGCCTGGGCCCCCTGCGGCGCAGCAGGTTGTTGTGCGTTCGCAGCAGGGGGTCGGTCAGCAGCCGGGTCCCTGCGAGGTCGATCACCACCGTCGAGTGACCCAGCCACGTGAGCCTCAGCTGCTCGTGAGACGAGCGCACCCATCGAGCGTAGCCCTGACGGCGCAGGCTGCCACTGGACAGGTGTGGTCGTAACGGAGCAGGGTGCTGGCATGGCTCGACTCGGGGCGCTCGTCCTGTCCACTGTCCTCATCGGCTCCGCGCTGGCGGGACCGTCGTACGCCGGGGGCGGGGGCGCCCCCGGCCACCACGGCCCGCCGGGTGCGGGCCGTGGCGACGCGGCGTCGTGGGACGAGCGGGTCATCGACGCCGAACAGAGCTTCCGTGGCCTGGACGCGGTCGACCGGCGGGTGGCGTGGGTGGCCGGCGGCAGCGCCACCGAGGGCGCGCCCGGACGGGTGTTCCGCACCACTGACGGCGGCCGGAGCTGGGACGACGTGAGCCCGCCCGACACCGAGGGACTGCTGTTTCGCGACGTGGAGGCGCGCAGCGCCAAGGAGGCCGTGGTGCTGGCCATCGGCGCGGGGGACGCGTCGCGGATCTACCGCACCATCGACGGTGGACGGAGCTGGGCCGCGGCCTTCGTCAACGACGACCCGGCCGCGTTCTACGACTGCATGGCCTTCTACCCCGGCGGCAGGCGAGGGCTGGCGATGAGCGACCCGGTCGACGGGAGGTTCCGGATCCTCGCCACGCGCGACTCCGGCCGCTCCTGGACGGTCCTGCCGGACGGCGGGATGCCGGAGGCCCCCACGGAGTTCGGGTTCGCCGCCAGCGGCGACTGCCTGGTGACCGCCGGGCGCACGGCGTACTTCGGCTCCGGGGGAGGAGTCTCGCGGGTCTTCCGCTCCGACGACTTCGGCCGGACCTGGACGGCGACCGACTCGACGATCCCGGCCGGCGAGTCCGCGGGCGTGTTCGCGCTGACGTTCCGTACGCCGAACGAGGGGGTCGCCGTCGGCGGAGACTTCGCCGCACCGGCCGACGGCGTCGACGCCGTGGCGGTCACTCGCCACGGAAGGGCCTGGCGCAACGCCGGCGACCCGCGCCACTTGGGGGAGGACGTCGCCTACCTGCCGGGGCGCGGGCAGCGCCTGATCGTCACGGGCGAGTCCGGCGAGGTGAGGGGGACCAGCGTCAGCCGCGACGGCGGTCGCAGCTGGAGGCAGGTGAGCGGGACGGGCTACCACGCCCTCGACTGCACGCGCGACGGCTCGTGTTGGGCCGCCGGCGGCGGTGGCCGCGTGGCGCGCCTCGTCCCGCGGCGCTGACGGCGCTACCCGCCGGCCGCGCCGGTGCTGGGGGCGGCGCCTGACCGGTCGGGTCGGCCGTGCAGATGCCGGGGGAGGGCCAGTGCCGGGATGATGATCAGCGCGGTGAGGGCGAACGCGACCCAGAAGGCGACCTGGTAGGAGTCGGCGAGGAGTGGCCCCACGACCGGCAGCTCGCTCTTGGGGATGGAATGCAGCTCGGTGGCCCCGCCGCCGCTGCCGCTGCCCCCGCTTTCGACGCCCCGCGAGGCGAGCTTGCGGGTGAGCTCGTGGGTCAGGACCGTGATCAGCACGGCGCTGCCGAGGGAGGCGCCGACCTGCTGGATGGCCGACAGCGTGGGCGCTCCCCGGGATGCCTGCTCCCTGCTGAGGGTGCTGTAGGCCGAGGAGATGGTCGGCATCATGACCGCGCCGAGTCCGATGCCGCGCACGAAGAGGGCGACGCAGAGCCACAGGTAGGAGGTGTCCACGCCGACCTGGGTGAAGGGGAACGTGCCGATCAGGGCCAGCACGACGCCGACCGGGACGACGTAGCCCGCGCCGATGCGGTCGGTGAGCTTGCCGGTGAGGAGCACGGCGACGATGGCGCCGAGGCCCTGCGGTGCGAGCAGCAGGCCCGCGTCGAGCGCGCCCTGGTCCCGGACGGTCTGGTAGTACAACGGCAGCAGCAGCATGCCGCCGAACATGCCGATGGCGACGAGGAAGACGGCGGCGGTGCTGTTGGCGAAGACGCGGTTGCCCAGCAGGCGGACGTCGATGATGGAGGCGGGGCCGCGAACCAGGCTGTAGGCGACGTACATGGCCAGTCCGACGGCTCCGCCGATCAGCCATCCGAGGACGCCCCACTCCCCGAAGCCGCCGCGAGAGCTGGCCTCGGAGAGCCCGTAGAGAAGTGCGGCGAGGCTGCCCGAGAGCACGACCACCCCGATGACGTCGAGCCGGACCGACGAGCCCGCAGGCGCCCCGGCGGGCAGCTTCCACACGGCCAGCGCGATGGCGACGATGCCGACGGGGACGTTGACCACGAAGATCCAGTGCCAGGTGGTGTACTCCACCAGTAGGCCGCCGAGCACGGGACCGAACACCGGCCCGAGGAGCATCGGGACGCCGAGGATCGACATGGCGCTGCCCATCCGGTCGGGCCCCGCCGCGCGGGCGATCATCGTCTGGCCGGCCGGCAGCAGCATGCCGCCGCCGAGGCCCTGCAGGATGCGGAACCCGATCAGGCTCTCCATGTTCCAGGCGGTAGCGCACAGGGCGGAGCCGAGCATGAACAAGGCGACCGCCAGGATCCAGATCCGCTTGGACCCGAAGCGGTCCATGGCCCAGCCGGTGATGGGGATGACCATGGCGACGGCCAGCAGGTAGCCGGTCACGACCCACTGGGTCTTGGCCAGCGAGGCGTCGAGGTCGGAGCTCAGGGTGTCGAGCGCGACGTTCACGATCGTGCTGTCGAGCACGGACATGAGCATGCCCGCCACGATGACCAGCCCGGTGACGACCACCGTGCGGTCGAGCTTCGCGGACGGCTCCATGCCGGGGGCATGGCCGGTCGAGGGGCCGACAGCCATCCCCGACTACTCCCTCAGCCTGCTGCCGAGCGGCTTGGCGACCACGACGAGGTACTTCGTGTAGTGGAAGTGCCCGTTGGAGTACACGACGCGGCGGGTGCAGCTGACCAGGACCAGCCGGTGCGCCCCGGTGGTCCGGAACAGCCGGCTCGGCAGCCGCTGGGTCCGGTCGTACCTCTCCGTGCCGGTCACCTGGTAGCGGTAGGACTCGCCGCCGCGGGTGACGGTGATGACCTGACCCGGCCTGGCGCGGCGCAGGCCCCACAGAGCGCCCGGACGGTCGTGCCGGTCGGACACGTGGCCCGCAACCACCGCGGTGCCGATCCGGTCGCCGACGGCGGCCGACTTGCGCAGCCAGCTGGTGAGGTCGACGTCGCCCGGCAGGTTCATGTGTCCTCGCCGGACGTTCGTGGGGAGGACGGCCGTGTCGAGCCCGATGGCACGCGCGCGGATCCTGGTCCGGGTGCCACGCTCGGAGCCGGAGCCGGAGCCGGGCAGGGTGCCGGCGAAGCCGCCGTTGATCACCGGAGTCGGGTAGGACGGCTTGGCGACGGTCGTCGTCTCCGCGGCGAGCCCGCACCTGCTCCACCCGCCCCGGTTGGCCTCGGTCGGCCGGGTCCGGATCCGCCACGTGTAGACGCCGGGCTCGGAGACCCGCACGGCCGGCGTGCGCGTCCAGCCGGCCCGGGCACGCCACGCGACGGTGCGAGCCAGGTTGGCCGATCCGCAGCCGACCGCCGCGAACGACCGGAAGGGGCCGTAGAGGCGTGCGGTCGCAGGGACCCTCGTGCCACGGGCGAGGCCGGTGATGCGGACCCGGTCGTAGAAGGGCTGCCCGGGCGTGACCCGCTTCTTAGAGGTTTGCGTCCGGATGGTCGGTCGTCCCGGCGCGGGGGGCGCCGCGCCGTTCACGGTGGCGGAGTCGGAGTTGTTGGCCAGGTTGGGGTCGTAGGGGAAGGCGTCAGACCGATCGGACGTGGCCGTGTTCGTGAGGGGGCCGTCCACGGTGACCCGCGCGGTGATCCGCAGGACCGCCTGGGGCCTGGAGGAGGGGAGGTCGACGGGCTCAAGCGTGCCGACGTCCCAGACGCCGGTGTCGGGATCGTAGGTGCCGAGCGAGGCCGTGCTGCTGAGGTAGGTGAGCCCGGCCGGCAGGACGTCGTCGACCGTCACGTCGTCGGCGGGGTCGGGGCCGAGGTTGCGCAGGCCGACAGTGAAGGTGACGGTGCCACCGAGGGCCGGGGTGGCATCGTCGACGGTCTTCGTGACCGCGATGTCCGCGGCCGGGGCGAACAGCTCGGCGAGGTCGGTGTTGTCGTCGGGGTTGGGGTCCTCGACTCGTGACTCCTGGATCGCGACCAGGTTGCGGTAGTGCCCCGAGGCGTTGTCGCTGATCAGCACCGAGACCCGCAGCGTGGCCGTGTCACCGGCTTCCAGCCGCGGGATGGTCCAGACGCGGGTGCTCTCGTCGAAGGTCCCGCGATCCGCGGTGTGGCCGGTGATGTTGGCCTGGATGAGCGCGGGGTCGTGGGCGATCGTGTCGTCCGTGGCGTTGGGGCCGTTGTTGGTGACGGTGATCGTGTAGACGACCGTGTCCCCCGGCTGGGCGACCTCCTGGTCGACGGCCTTGGTGATCGTGAGATCCGCGAGCTCGACGAAGGTGGCCGAGGCCGAGGCCGAGTTGTTGGTCTGATCGACGTCGCGTTGGTCGAGGTTGCTCAGACTGGCCGTGTTGGTGTGCTCGCCGACGCTCGTGCCGGTCGCGGTGATGGTGAGGGTGACGGTGCCCCCGACGGGGATGGACCCGACGGTCCAGGTGCCGTCGGCGGCGTCGAAGGTGCCATCGCCGCTCGCGGACACGAAGGTCAGTCCTTCCTGGAGGAGGTCGGTGAACACCGCGTTCGTGACCGTGGTCGCGGGCTGGCCCGGGACCGCTTGGTTGGTCGCGGTCACCGTGAACACCGCGTCCTGCCCGAGCGGGATCTCGGAGGCCGGTCCACCGCCCGCCGAGGCGACCGTCTTGGTGACGGCGACGTCGACCGCGGGCGCCAGGGTGGTCACGGTGGCGCTGGACTCGTTGTCCTCCGGAGTCGGGTCGTCGAGCAGCGGCGCATCGACCGTGACCAGGTCGACCTTGGTCCCTTCCGAGTCGAGCCGGGCGGTGATGGTGAGGGTGGCGGATTCGCCCGACGCGAGCCTGCCCACGTCCCAACGGCCTCCGGCGACGTCGACGGTGCCTTGGGAGGGGACGGTGTCCAGGATGGTCACGCCCTCGGGGCCGGCGTCGGTGACGTAGACGCCGCGCACCGGGTCGGGGCCGCGGTTGAGCACGGTCACCGTGTAGGTGACGGTGTCCCCGACGACGGCCTCCTCCGGCGAGGCCCCCTTGATGATGACGAGATCGGCGACGGGGGTGCGTACCGACACGGTCGCCGAGGCGGAGTTGTTGGCGCTGTTGATGTCGGCGGGGGACACGGTGGCGAGGCTGACCGCGTTGGTGAACGTCCCTGCCGTGCTGGTGTCGAGCACGAAGTCGTACGTCGCGGTCGCGCCCACGGCCAGGGAGCCGACACTCCAGATGGCGGTGTCCGGGTCGTAGCTCCCGGTGCCACCCGACTCGGCGGGCAGGTAGGTCAGGCCCGGCGGTAGGTCCTCGCTCACGGTGATGCCGGTGCCGGGGCGCGGGCCCAGGTTGGTCACCGTCACCCGGAACGTGACCGGCTCCCCGGCTGCGACCTCCTCGGAGCCGATGACCTGTTTGGTGACGGCAAGGTCGAGCGATGCCGGGTTCACGGTCGCGGTGGCGCTGTTGTTGGCCGCGTTGGTGTCCAGCTGGTCGAGCCTGGTCAGGCTCGCGGTGTTCGAGGCCACCCCGTTGGTGTCGACCCGCGCGGTGATGGTCAGTGTCACGGTGGCGTCGACCGCCAGCGCGGGGATGGACCAGGCGCCGGTGCCCGCGGTGTACGTCGACGGCTGGGGCCCCGATGTGGTGGAGGTCAGGAGCGTGAGCCGCCCCGCGGGGAGCAGGTCGGTGATCAGGATGCCGGTGGCCGCTGCCGGGCCGTTGTTGGTCGCGGTGACGGTGAAGGTGACGGTGTCACCCACGCTCGGGGTGGCGTCGTCGACGGTCTTGCGGACCGCGATGTCGGTGTTGACGCCGATGCTCGCCTGGGCCTCGGGCGACTCGACCTCCTGGCCGAAGGGTGTCTCGCCCCGCGCGACGGCGGTGTTGACGATGCTCCCGGCAGCGTTGGCCTGAGCGGTGTCGACGGTGTAGGTACCGGTGCAGGTGGTCGACGCCCCCGGTGCCAGGACGTTCGTCTCGCAGACGAGGGACTCCGCGGAGACGCGGTCGTCGGTGACGGCAATGTTGGTCACGGTGGAGCCACCGGTGTTCGTGACCGTGTAGAGGTACTCGACCTCCTGGCCGGCGGTGTACGGGGGATCGGTCTGCACGCTCTTGGCCAGGTCGAGACGTGAGACCAAGGGGACGGTGACCGTGGCCTCCGGGGAGGTGATCGTGTCGCCTCCGGGATTCACGGCGTTCGCCGTGGCGATGTTGACCACCTCTCCGGCGTCGGCGTCCGCGGCGGTGACCGTGTAGGTCCCGCGGCACACCGTGGTCGACCCCACCGCCGGCGCCGGGGTCAGCGTGGTGGCGTCGCAGGTGATCGGTCCGGTGATCGTGTCGTCCGCGATCGCCAGGGCCGAGAGGGTCTCCGTCCCGGCGTTGGTGACGGTGTACTGGTAGGGGATGACGGTGCCGGGTGTGATGACGGCGGGCAGGGCGCCGGCGCCGCGGTCGACCTGCTTCTCCAGCTGCAGCTGGGCGAGGGGGTTGACCGACCGGACGACGGCGTTGCGGATCAGGTGGACGTCGGTCACGGCGCCCGTCGCGCCGGAGAAACCGAACTTGTAGGTGCTCGGCAGGTCCGCGGGCGCGGGCACGTCGAGCTCGGTGATCCACGGGTCGTTCGGGTCGGCGGGGTTGTAGCGGACCTGGACGATGATCCGCGGGTCGGGCGCGGGGGTGACGGTGATGTTCACCTGGCGCCGGGACGCGGCGAGCGTGCGGGCCCGCAGCGTCCCCGTGCCGCCGTTGAGGGTGGTCCCCGGGTCGTTCGGGTCCTCGGCGTCCGCGGGCGTGGTGGAGGCGAGGTAGCAGTACCCGGTCATGCCGTCGCCGGGGCCACGCAGCGTGATCACGTTCGGGGCGACCGCGCCCTCCGCGGTCGAGGGCGAGCGCTCGTCCTCGGGGCAGCCGTCCCCCCGCCTCTCGGCGTCGTCGTAGTAGTTGCCGTAGGCGTCCAGCCCCACGCCGAGGACCCCGCCGACGACGCCCGGCTCGTCGTCCCCGCCGCTCGCAGGAGTGCGTTGGGCGTAGCCCAGGCTGCCGCCGGCCCCGCCGGTCCGGGTCAGGTCGGTGGCCCCGTCGACGAGGAAGAACCCGATGCCGTCGGCTCCGGTGCCGCCGTACTGGTACTGGTCGAAGGTGATGGTCACCCCGGCGACGGCCGGGATCGGCCGGTTGTACAGCACGCTGCCCGCGGTCTGGGTGCTCGTGTCGGTCAGCTGCAGGTAACCGGGAATGGCGCCGAGCGTCGGCACCGGGCCCGACCGGTGCCGCGCACAGGTCGGGATCTGGGCCGCCCCGGCCGGAGGCGCCGTCAAGGCCCCGGTCAGGCAGGTGTCTCCCTGGGCGGTCCATGCCGGATCCGCCACCGACCTGCCGGTGAACGTCTCTTCCACGATCGTGGTCCCGCCCGTCGGCGGGTCGGCGTACGCCGGCGCGAGGGCCACGTCGGGGACGACCGTCAGGGCCGCAGCCACGACCGCGCTTACGGCCAGGACAGCCACCTGTCGAATACCCACGACAGCACCTCTTCTCCGAGCTGGACACGTTCATCCACCATCGGAGTGCAGGTCGTGGCTGCCCACGGCCGAATGTCACCCCATGTCCGGGTCGGATGCCTCTAGGGGGACCCGGCGGAAGGTGCGGCCGGGCTCACTCCCGGGGCAGGGAGCGTTCCGTGTCGGCGGAGGTGTCGTTGCGGACGATGACGACGGGGCAGGCGGCGTGTCGGGAGACCTGGTCGCTCACGGAGCCGAGGGCGAGACCTTGGAAACCGCCCAGCCCGCGGGCGCCGACGACGATCAGATCGGCCTCGGCCGCGCAGTCGAGCAAGGCGTTGGCGGCGGGGCCGCGCCTGGCGAGGTACTCGACCTCGACGTCGGCGTAGTCCGCGACGACCTCGGCGCAGTCATGCTCGAGGTCCTTCAGGACCGCGGTCTCGAAGTCGTCGATCGGGGGGATGTGGCCGAACGTCTGGGTCTCGGGGCGCGGCGCCGTCCGCATGGACCAGCCGCGCACCACCTGCACGGTGCCGCCCACCGCGCGAGCATGCTGCAGCGCCCAATGCAGGGCCGGCTCGGCCGCCTTCGAGCCGTCGTTGCCGACGATGATCAGAGGCTTCTCGGTGGTCATGGCCCCAGTCTCTCACCGCGGCCGCACCCGGGGCCGTGGGGTGCCCATGGATGTCGGTGGCGCTTCCTAGGATGGTCGACGACGACACAGGGAGGTACGGCGTGCAGCTCACGGAGGCGGCCCGGCTGGGTCGCTCGCTGCTCGATGAGCACGGACTCCATGACTGGGAGCTGGTCTTCGACCGTGCCAAGCGGCGGGCCGGGATCTGCCGCGAGGCCGAGCGCCGCATCGGGCTGTCCGCGCCGCTGACGCAGGTCCACAGCGAGGCGGACGTGCGCGACACGATCCTGCACGAGATCGCGCACGCCCTGGTCGGCGCGCGCCACGGCCACGACCGGGTCTGGAAGGCCACCGCTCGGCGGATCGGCTGCAGCGGCGAGCGGCTGATCTCCGCCGACACCCCGGGTGTCGACGGGGCCTGGGTCGGCGTGTGCGCGGCCGGTCACCGGGTGACCCGGCACCGCCGCCCCCAGCGCCCGATGGCCTGCGCCACCTGCTCGCGGGCCTTCGACCCGGCCCACCTCTTCTCCTGGACCCACCACGGTCGCAGCGTGGCCATGACGCCGGCCTACGACGCCCAGCTGCGCCGCGTCCTCGCCCGGCCGCCCGTCCCCCAGGCGGGTCTGCCGGCCGACGTGGGGGAGCGGCTGCGGGTGATCGCCCAGGGTCGCTACGAGGGCGTCGTGGGCACGCTGGTCAAGCGCGGGCGCACCCGCTACCACCTGGCGATCCGCGGCGGCGTGCTGACGGTGCCGTTCCCGCTCGCCGAGCGGGTGGACGCGGGTCGCGAGTAGGGGTCAGTAGGAGTCGGCGATCGTGATCTCGTCGTAGGCCGTGGGCATGGCGTCATCGCCGTAGCACTTGAGCGGCACGACCTGCCCGACCTCCGCGGACTCAGAGTGGCACTTGACGGTGGCGAGGAGCTCGTTGTTCCGCAGCAGCTTGACCACCACGCTCGCCTTGTCGATCGACTCGCGCTGGTTCTCGAACTTCAGGCCCACGGCCGTGGCCCTCCCGGACTCGTCCGGCTCGACGGACCAGCCCTCGCGGTACTCGAACCCGTAGACGTCGAAGGCCTTGCCCTCCTCGATCGTCAGCGGGTTGTCGACACCGCCGGGCGCGTCGTCGTTGGCGGTGATCTCGTCGACGGTGTTGTCGACCTCGTTGACGGCCAGCCCCACCAGCGCCGCGCAGCCGCCGAGCATCAGCAGCCCGACGAGGCCGAGGATCAGCAGCACGTTGCGCGTCGTGTTGCTCTTCTGCGGTGGGTTGAAGGCACCGTAGGGCGCCGACGGGTACTGCCCGTAGGGCTGCTGCGGCTGACCGTACGCCGACCCGGAGGCCGGCGACGCGGAGGCGTGCTCGTGCGGCACCCAGTTGTGACCGTCCCAGCGCCACTTTCCGTCGGGGCTGATCTGCTCTCCGGGCTCGCCTTCGCTCATGGGCGGATCCTCCCATGGGCCAGCGCCGGGCAAACCTCAGGACTCGGCAGGCAGGCCGGTGTCGCGCACCAGGTAGATCCACGGGAAGGCCCGTGCCCCCACGACCCAGCCGTCCTTCTCGTAGCGCTTCAGGGACCCGGTCCAGACGACGCGCTTGTGCTCCCACTGCGTCGGCGTGCGCACGACGAGGTGGCGCAGCATCCCGGCCTGCACCGTGTGCCAGCCCAGCCGGCCCGCGAGCTCGAGCTCGCCCATCTCGTCGAAGGCGGTGACGGGGCCGAGCCAGCGCTGCTCGTCGGGCAGCGCGGCGGTGTCGGGTCGCTCGCCGAAGCGCTGCTGCACGGCCTGCCGGCTCAGGCCGAGCCGCTCCCCGATCGCGGCCCAGCTGTGGCCACCTGCTCGCGCGGCGGCGACGGACTGCTGGAGCAGCTGGCGTACGGCGGCCTCGGCCTGCGCGGTCCGAGCCACCAGCGCCAGCTCGTCGCCGCGGGGGGTGGCGTCGAGGATGGCCGCCCCGATCGCGTCGGCGAGCGCCGCCTGCTCAGCGCTCGTCACGGCTCGGCAGCCAGGTGTCGCCGCCCGGCTCCTTGGCCGGGTCGGGACGGAAGATCGCCGCCGCGAGCAGGTAGGCGCCGAGCACCATGCAGGCGAGGCACATTCCCTGGAACAGGCCCTTGTCGAACCCGTCGCGACCATGGGACAGCAGCCTCGCCAGCAGCCCGAGGAGCACGAGGACCGTGCCGAGCTTCAGTGAGGTGGAGCGTCGAGGACGAAGCGGGGGGCGCGAGGGCATGCGTCAAGGCTAGGTTGACGCATCGATTCTGTCAATCAAACGTTGACATGTCCTGGTCATGGGCGGCGAGGACCTCGGGGAGCGCTCGGCCTCGATCGGGTCCATGCAGGACGCCAGCGACTCGTCGTTCACGCGGTCATCCACAGGCCGACGGATCGCGCTTTTCAGGCGACGTTCGGCTGGCCACGGTGGTCGGCATGTCTCGGATACCCCGCCCCGCCCTGTCCCTGCTCACCGTCCTCGCCCTGCTCGTCGCCGGGCTGGCGCTGGTCCTCGCCCCGCCGGGAGGCCCGCCGCCGGCGCAGGCGGCGACCCGGGTGGCCAAGGAGACCTGCCGCCGCATCGACCCCAACCTGGTCAACGGAGCCTGCCTGCGCTACCGCGACGGAGAGCACCGTGGGCTGACCTGGATCGGCACCTACCGGGCGCCGAGCGGGCGGGTGTTCTTCTGCATCGACTTCCTCTACGACTCCCGCCTGCCCCGCCGCGCGCAGGTCGTCTCCACCGACCGCCTGGTCAACCAGCTCGGTGACCGGGTCGGCGACCGGGAGGTGGCCGCGCTCAACCACGTGATCTCGACCTGGGCCGGCCACGGCTCGACCGGCAGCGACGAGCGCGACGCCGCGATCGCGCTGATCATCCGCGAGGTGATGGGCGACGGCCGGCGCCGCGGGGGGACGGTCGTCTATCCCCAGGGGCTCGACGTCGGCGAGGCGGTTCGTCCGCCGGTCGGCGGGCTGGACGGGCGGATCATGGCGCTGGCCCAGCAGATGTGGCGCGCCGCCTCGGCGTACTACGGGCCGTACCGCCTGGAGCTGGAGAGCCGCCGCCGCGGCCCGCTGCACCTCGGCCGCTCGCGCGCCTACGGGGTGCAGGTCCGCGCCGCGTCGGGCCGGCTGGTGCCGGGGGTGCGGGTGCGCTTCGAGTGCCGGGGCCCGATCCGCTGCCCGCGCCCCTTGGTCTCGCGCCGCGAGGCCGTGGTCGTGCGGGTCACCCCGCGCCAGGTCGGGCGCTACCGCGTCCGCGCCTTCGCGGCCGGGCCCTCGTCGGACGGCCTGCTCTTCCGCACGCGTCACTGGCGCGCCCACGGCGGCGACCACGCCCGCGACGCCGGCAAGCAGCGCGGCTGGATCGCCCAGGAGAGCCGCACGACGGCGGCGGTGCAGGCCAGCGCCCGCATCCGCAAGGCACGGCCGCAGGTCGTCACCCAGACCTCCGACGCCGAGGTGACCCCCGGCGCGCAGATCCACGACGTCGTCACGGTCACCGGCCTGCCCGACCGGTACGCCGCCCAGGTCGCCGCCACGCTCTACGGACCCTTCGACGCCCAGCCCGGCCGAGACGACTGCACGCCCGACCGGGTCGCCGGCCGGGTGAGCTTCCCGGTCGCCGGTGACGGCACCTACGAGACGCCGCCGCTGAGCGTCGACCGGGTCGGCTACTACACCTGGGTGGAGGCCTTCCCGGGCGACGAGGAGACGGTGCCGGTCACGACCCGGTGCGGGCTGGTCGAGGAGACGACGCTGGTCATCGCGTTCACCCCCACGATCAGCACCACCGCGTCCCGACAGCGCGCCCACGTCGGCGACGCCCTCCACGACACCATGATCCTCGGGGGGATCGAGGACAGCCCGGTGACGATCGAGTGGACGCTGCACGGGCCGCGCCCGGCAGCTGCGGACGGGACCTGTGCGGGGATCTCGTGGGCGGGCTCCGCGGTCGCCGCCCACGGCACGGTCGCGGCCGCCGGCGACGGTCGCTACCGCACGCCGTCGACCACGCTGCGCCGCGCCGGCTGCTACACCTACAGCCAGCACCTGCCGCCGACCCCGCTGACCACCGAGGCGAGCAGCCCGCCCGGGCTGGCCACCGAGACCGCGCTGGCCGTGCGCCGTACCCCCCGGGTGCGCACGGTCGCCTCCGACCAGCGCGCCCACGTGGGCGCCCGGCTGCGCGACACGGTCCGCGTCAGCGGCCTCGCGAAGAGCGACCGGGTGACCGTCCGGTGGACGCTGCACGGCCCGCTCGCGCCGCGGCGGGACGGCTCGTGCGAGGACCTGCGCTGGGGTGCGGCGCCGGTCGCCGATCGCGGCGTGCTCGTGGCGCGCGGCAGCGGCACCTACGAGACGAGAGGCACGGTGGTCGCCGTCCCGGGGTGCTACACCTACAGCGAGCGCCTGCGCGAGACGGCCACGACGGAGCCCGTCGCGACCGAGCCGGGGCTCCCGCTCGAGACGGCGCTGATCACCCGACCGCCCTTGCCGTGGATCCCCGAGGTGCCCTCCGGCTGGGCCCGGCCGGACCCCGAGGCGTCCTACCCCACCACCGCGACCCGACCCCGTTACCTCTATCGGCCGTACGTCGCACCGCCCCTGCCCGCACACGCGCGGCGCCGGTCTGCGGGCGAGCTGCGCATCGACCGGATCGGGGTGCGCGCACCGGTCGACGCGGTCGGTCTCGACCACGGCACGATGGCGATCCCCAACAGCCGCCACCGCCTCGGCTGGCTCAGCGCGACCGCGGCCTCCGCGGACCTGCTCGGCTCGAGCGTGGTCTCGGGCCATGTCTCGGACCGTCACGACCGGCCCGGCGCGCTGTGGCGACTGCGGCTGGCCCGGGTCGGCGACGTCGTGCGGTGGAGCGAGCCCGGCGGCAAGGCGCACCGCTTCGTGGTGCGCAGCATCCGCCGCTACGACCGGCGCCGCGGCGTCCCCGGGCAGGTCTTCCGCGTCGACGGCCCGCACCTGCTGCACCTGGTGACCTGCACCAACCGGCGAGACCTGGGCGGCGTTCCACTACGCCGACAACCTGGTCGTCACCGCCGAGGAGGTGTCCTGACTCACGCGCCGCGCATGTGGGATCTGTGGTCCCCGCTGGCACCCTGGGTAGAGATGACTGACGACTCCCAGACCGAAGACAGTGCGGCCAAGATCGACTGGGTCAAGACGGTGGCGGGTGCCCTTGCGGCGGTCACGGCGGCCGTCCTGCTCTCGACCCTCGGCGCCGCCGGCACCCTGATCGGCGCCGCGCTCGGCAGCGTGCTCGTGACGGTCGCGACCCAGCTCTACGCCCAAGGGCTGGCAAGGAGCAAGCGAACCATGGCCAAGGCCCAGGAGGCCGCCCTGCTCAAGGTGGGCGTCGCCCAGGCCGAGGTCCGGCGGGCCGGTCGCCGCAAGGACGACACCGGCGCGGCTCGGGCCCATCTCGGGGCGGCCGACGACCGGCTCGACCAGGCGCGCGCCGAGCTGGACGACGCCGCGCAGCCGGACACCGAGCCGGCGACGAGCCTGGGCGCGCGGCTGCGGCTCCTGCCGTGGAAGAGGATCGGCCTCAGCGCGGCCGCGGCCTTCCTGGTGGCGCTGGCCCTGATCGCCTCGTTCGAGGCCGTGACCGGACGCAGCGTCTCGTCCTACACCGGCGGCAGCGACAAGGACTCGGGCTCGACGTTCAACGGGGGCGGGAACTCCGACGACACGGAGGACCGGAAGGACGAGCCGGCCCAGCAGCCGACCGACCCGACCAGCGAGCCCACGCCGAGCGACGACGCCCCGACGTCCGAGGCGCCTTCGGAGGAGCCCACCGAGGAGCCGTCGGAGGAGCCCAGCGACGAGGTGCCGTCGGAGCAGCCCACCGAGGAGCCGACGCAGCTGCCCTCGGCGCCGGGACCCACACCGACGCCGTGACCGGATCGCCGCGCGACCTGCTGCTCGCGGACCGGGCCCGGACTGAGGCGCGGCTGGCCACGCTGCGCGGAGACTTCCGCAGCGTGGTGGACGCCTCGCGCGACACCAACGCCGACGACGAGCACGACCCAGAGGGCGCGACCATCGCGTTCGAGCGCTCCCAGGTGGGGGCGCTCGTGCGGCAGGCGACCCGGCACCTCGACGAGGTGGGCGCCGCGCTGGACCGGCTGAGTGCCGGCACGTACGGGCTGCGCGAGGTGTGCGGACGTGCGATCGCCGCCGGGCGGTTGGAGGTCCGCCCGACGGCGCGCACGTGCGTGGCCTGCGCCTAGGTCACTGGACCGAGGCGGGGAACCGCTCCCACACCCGGTGGGACGCCATGAGCGCCTGCACCTCGGTGAAGACCGCCTCGGCGGCCTCGCCGGAGACGACTCCCGGCTCGCTCGCCGGGATGGCGGCCGCGGTGAGTGCGTGGGCGCCCTCGCCCCAGACGCCGATCACCTTCGCGTGCCGGAAGCACTCCTGCAGCATCAGCACGACCCGAGGGTCGACCATCGGCTGGTCGGGCGTGCCCGCCTTGTCGTCCCGGGCGCCCAGCGCGTCGGGCGCGGGCACGGGTGCCCCGGCGACCAGCAGCACGTCGAACTCCACGGAGCGCCCGGTCGCGAACGTCCGCTGGACGGGCATCCCGTCGACCATGCCGCCGTGCGGCGCGATCAGCAGCGGCACCATGCCGGCGGCGTCGATCGTGCGGCGCAGCGCGGAGACGCCCTCGAGGTCGCCGTCGGGGTCGACGACGATCCCGACCATGCGGCCGTCGGCCGGCCACTCGCCGCCGACCTGGGAGAGCGCCGGGCTGAGCTCGGGCTCCTCCAGGGCGATGGTCGCCTTCGGCGCGGGCAGGCCGAGGCCGGTGGCGACCTCCTGGCACAGCACCGGGTCGATGTTGGCCAGCGCCTGGAGCTGGCGCTCCTTGATCGACTGCTCGTAGCACTTGCCGAGCTCGAAGGTGTAGGCCCGGATGATGTGCTCCTTCTCCACCGGGGTCATGCTCAGCCAGAACTGGCGCGGCTGGCTGTAGTGGTCGTCGAACGACGCCGGGTTCTCGCGGACCTTCGTGCCTTCCGCGACGCGGACCGGCAGGTCGAGGACCGGGCCGGCGTCGGCGCCGGCGAAGAACGGGCAGCCGCCGTCCAGCGAGTTGGGCTTGTACGGCGCGACGCCACCGTGGACGGCGTGCTGATGGAAGCCGTCGCGCAGCATGTCGTTGACGGGGGCGTGCGGGCGGTTGATCGGGATCTGCGAGAAGTTCGGCCCGCCGAGCCGCGTGAGCTGGGTGTCGACGTAGGAGAAGAGCCGCGTCTGCAGCAGCGGGTCGTCGGTGACGTCGATGCCCGGAGGCAGGTGCCCGACGTGGAAGGCGACCTGCTCGGTCTCGGCGAAGAAGTTGGTCGGGTTGGCGTTGAGGGTCAGCCGGCCGATCGGCTGTACCTCGGCCTGCTCCTCGGGCACGATCTTGGTGGGGTCGAGCAGGTCGATGCCGTTGAACATCTGCTCCTCGTTGTCCTCGAACACCTGGATCCCCAGCTCCCACTGGGGGAACGCGCCGGACTCGATGGCGTCGTAGAGGTCCCGACGGTGGAAGTCGGGGTCGATGCCGTTGATCAGCTGCGCCTCCTCCCAGGTGAGCGAGTGGACGCCCAGCACGGGCTTCCAGTGGAACTTCACCAGCGAGGTCTTGCCGGCCTCGTTGACGCAGCGGAAGGTGTGGACGCCGAAGCCCTCCATCATCCGGTACGAGCGCGGGATGCCGCGGTCCGACATGTTCCACATCGTGTGGTTCTGGGCCTCGGTGTGCAGCGAGACGAAGTCCCAGAACGTGTCGTGCGCGCTCTGCGCCTGCGGGATCTCGCGGTCCGGGTGCGGCTTGCCGGCGTGGATGACGTCGGGGAACTTGATCCCGTCCTGGATGAAGAACACCGGGATGTTGTTGCCGACCAGGTCGAAGGTGCCCTCGTCGGTGTAGAACTTCGTCGCGAACCCACGGGTGTCGCGCACGGTGTCGGCCGAGCCACGTGAGCCGAGCACGGTGGAGAACCGCACGAACACCGGCGTCTCCTTGCCCTTGGCGAGGAAGCCGGCCTTGGTCACGGAGGACGCGGAGCCGTAGCCCTCGAACACGCCGTGGGCGCCCGCGCCGCGGGCGTGCACCACGCGCTCGGGGATGCGCTCGTGGTCGAAGTGGGTGATCTTCTCGCGCAGGTGGTGGTCCTGCAACAGCGTCGGGCCGCGCGGTCCTGCCTTGAGCGAGTGGTCGCTATCGCGCAGGCGGGCGCCCTGGGACGTCGTGAGGTAGGCGCCCTGCTGGGCCGCGTCGGTGGGCTCGGCGTCGACGTGGGCGCCCGTGGGGGTGCGGGTGTCGGGCGTGCCCTGGTCCGACTTCGGCGGCAGCGGCTCCACCGGGGTGGTCGGCTCCTCGAGCGGGGCCGGCGCGCTGCCCGGCGTACCGGGGATCGTCGGCTCCAGGAGCTCGGCGGCCTTGTCGACGGTGGACTTGACGGCCTTGGACGCCTTCTGGGCGGCCTTCTTGGCTGGCTTGCTCGGTGACATGCGACTCCTCGATACGGGTACGGACGCTCCGGTACCCGGATCCGCCTCCTGAATCACCCCTATGGGCGGCATGGCCCGAGGATCCATGGGGACCGGCCACTCGTCTGCACTCGAGAAGGAGCTCTTATGTCACTTCGTGACCAGCACGCCAGCACCGCGCACGACGGCCGCGACAAGGTCGCGAAGACCCTCGCGCTCGTGACCGGAGCGGTGTTCCTCCTGGTCGGCGTCGCCGGCTTCATCCCCGGCATCACCACCGACTACGACACGATGAAGTTCGCCGGACACGAGAGCCGCGCCGAGCTGCTCGGGATCTTCCAGGTGTCGATCCTGCACAACATCGTCCACCTGCTCTTCGGCATCGCCGGCCTCGCGCTCGCGCGCAAGGCCACCACCGCGATCGCCTATCTCGTCGGCGGCGGGATCGTCTACTTCGTGCTGTGGATCTACGGTCTGGTCATCGACCACGACCACGATGCCAACTTCGTCCCGCTCAACGACGCGGACAACTGGCTGCACCTCATCCTGGCGGTCGCCATGGTCGGCATGGGTCTCGCGGCGCAGCGCGCGCTGCGCGGCGACGTCGGCAGCCAGACCCCGATGTGAGTCGACTGGCCCGGCTCGGACGACGCGCGGCCTCGGCGGGTGGGTCGGCGTTGTCCGCCGCCACCCGCGCCTTGGCCGCCTTACGACCCGCAGCGAAGCCGCTGCACCCGAAGGGGCAGGTATTCCATGCGTGCCTGTACCGGCACGGCATGGAGCCGCCGCTGGGGGTGGAGTTCCTGGACACCGTCTCGACCGACGAGGTGCTGGTGCGCCAGTCGCGGGCCATCGGCCTGCCCACGGCGCTGCCCGACATCCACGGGCTGGCGGTCAGGGTTACCAACCCCGACGGGAGCCACGGCGACCTGCTCTTCGCGACGACCGGCCTGGGCCGGCTGACCCGGCACGTGCTGACCTTCAGCAAGGAGCAGTACGGGCGGCCCGCGACGACGTTGCTGCCCTACCGCACCGCGGCCGGCCCCGTCCTGCTAGCGGCGCGCGCCAGCGGCGACGCCTCCGTGGAGATCCTCTGCGCCGTCGGCGAGGGGGAGTGGCGCCACCTCGCCGACCTGCGGCTCACCCAGACGCTCGCCGACGACCAGGTGATCTCGTTCGACCCGGTGCGCCACCGGTTGCCGGGCCTCGAGCAGTACGACTGGGTGCGCCGGCTGCGCGCCCCGGCGTACGAGGAGGCCCGCGAGAGTCGTAGCGACGACGCGGTTGTGCCGACCCGAGATAGTTGACGACGTGGAGGCCCAGCCGCGACTCATCCCCGTCCGCCAGCCAGAGCACGCCACCGGCATCGCGCTGATCATGCACGGTGGGGCCTCGCGCGGCCAGCGGATGATGGTCAGTCCCACCCAGCTGTCGGTGGTGCGGATGGCGCCCACCGCCAAGCGGGTCGCCCGCGAGGGACGCGGCAAGCTCGCGGTCTACCGGCTGCTCAACTCCTACCGCGGCTGGGACACCCAGCACACCCCCGTGCGCGACGTGGAGTGGGCGCTGGACGAGCTGCGAGGAAGGCACGGCGTGCTGCCGGTCGGCCTCGTCGGCCACTCGCTCGGCGGCCGGGCCGCCCTGCTCGCCGGCGACCGGCTGGGCGTCGAGTCCGTCGTCGCCCTGAACCCGTGGGTCTACCCCGACGACACGGTGGACCTGTCCGGGCGCCGGGTGCTCTTCGTGCACGGCCTGGCCGACCGGATCGCGCTGCCGCAGCGTGCCGAGGCGGTGGCCCGCCGCGTCGCGCAGACCACGGACGTCGGCTTCATCAGCATCCCGGGCGGCAAGCACGCGATGCTGCGCCACGGGCGGTCCTTCGACGGCTACGGCGCGGAGTTCACCGCGGTGTCCCTGCTCGGCCACATCCCCCGCGGCTCGGTCTCCAGCGCGGTCATGCGGGTCCTCGACGGCGACGAGTGGGTCACGGCGTAGGCAGCACGACCGGGATCTCCTGACCCAGCCGAGCACCCAGCTCGAGGTCGAGTCCGTCGCCGGACCAGAAGGTGCCCGGGTCGTAGTAGTTGGTGGGCCGCCGGTCGTCGAGCAGGCCCATGGCCTGGTACGTCGCCGCGACGACCTCCGCGCAGTAGGTCAGCTCGGCCGGCGCCTTGCTCCGCACGCGCCCGCGCGCCCACCGGCCCACCAGCTTCGCGGTCGAGGGGAACGGCGTGCCGTCCAGCCGCGCGACCGTGCGCAGCACCGCCGCCTCCATGCCGGCATCCACCTCCGGGTCGAGCTGGCGCAACCACGCCCGCTGGTCGTAGCGCCCACACCACTGCGTCACCGCGTCGCGCAGATCGTGCAGCTGCACGCCGCGGTGGTGCTCGCCGGTCCACACGTCGATCAGCCCCTTGCCGAGCTCGGCATGCCACATCAGTGGCGGCAGGTCGTCGATCACGACCGCCATGCCGACGTGGTTGACCGGCGCGTTGGTCAGGACCCGGATAGCGTGGTCGGCGGCGGAGCGGCCTCGGAACAGCCAGAGGTCGCCGGTGCGGGTGATCTCGGCCGCGGCGTCGAGCGTCAGCCTGGTGGTGTCCAACGTGAGGGAGTCCTGTCGGTGAAGCTGTGGAAGATCCTAGGGATCGCGGGACTGACCGGGGTGGCCGCCACCGGGGCGATCATCGCCCGCGAGCAGCGTAAGCGCGCGCAGGTCACTCCGGACGACGTTCGTCGCAAGCTGCACGAGCGCCTCGCCGAGCTCGACGATCAGCGGTAGCCCACCAGCGTCGGCGTCGCCTCGACCACCTCGAGTGGCACCGGCGCGCCTGGGATGGTCACCGTGCCCGGCACCGGCTGCCACGCTCCGCCGTTGACGCGCCAGTCGGCGGCGTAAGTGGTGTCCACGGCCGGGCCCACCTGCCCCTCGGCGAGGTAGCGGTGGGTGATCTCGAGTCGCGGGTACGGCGACCCGCCACTGCGCGTGCTCAGCGACTCGCCGTCCCCGAAGCGCCACCCGAACCCGCTCGGGCGGATCCGTAGGTCCACCTGCTGCCCCAGCAGGGTGATCGTGCGGGTGAACGGCTCGGTCTCGGTGTAGAAGTTCGTCTTGAAGTTCACCAGGGTCCGGCCGTTCGGTGGCTGCACGACGAGATCGGAGGGTGGGAGGGGGAGCTCTCGAAACGCGGCGGCGACGATGCCGGGCGTGAGTGTTGGCTCTGCTTCCCCAGAACAGAATTCGCCGGGGTTGTATCCCCAGAGGCCAGCTGCGCCAACACAGGCGGCGTCGCCCACCGGAACGTCGAAGGTGGGAACCGATCCGCCCCCCGTTGTGGATGTTGTGCCATCACATTGGGCAACCAAATGGGTAAAGGCATGCCCGTCGATCAGGTTTGTCGAGGCAACATACGAACAGCCGCCAGCAGCGGCTGTCTCCCTGGGAGTCGACAAGGCCCCGAGCGCCACCAAAAGCGCAACGAAGGCTTTCATTCCAGGAAACCGATGAGTGAAACGAGCCATTCGCTTTCCAACTGCTTCAGCTCAAAGATTGCGATGCGCTTCTCCGCTGGGTAAGTAACTGGGGTCGCGGCGGCGTCGTCGTAGGTCGTCCCCCCAGCCATAGACAGCGCTGTCGTAACCTGCACGGCCCCTGGCTTCTTGTGCGTGATCCTCGTTCGCAAGACCCGCCAACCCGGCGTTTCGAACCGACCACCCTTCTCGTATGTCTCTGCGATCGGATCAATGAGGTCCGCGCAGGACTTGCAGTCAGGAGAGCTCAATTGTTGCGCGCCGGTGATCGCGTCGCCCCCGAGTGCCCTATTCCTCGCCTCCACCCAGGCGCGGACTGTCTGTTCAGGAGCCGTTGGTTTCGCTGGCTCAGTTTGCGGTGACGGTGTGGGCGTACCGGACTCACTCGGGCTCGCGCTCGGCGTTGGCTCCACGCGGGGTTCGGGGGCGTCGTCGGAGCAGGCAGCGACGACCAGGGTGGTCGCGGCGAGGAGCGCCGCCAGTCGTACGCGGTCCACGACAGGTCCTTCCCGAGATGGTGCGGTTCGAAAGTTACCGCTCGGGCGACGGGACCGGAAGCGCTACGGCGCAGGCTGTGGACAACGCGGGGAAGGCCCGGTTAGACGACCAGCTCGTAGACGAGGGCCTTCCTCGCCGGGTAAATGTCGACGCGGCCGGGTGGGTCGGGTGCGCGGGAGTGATGTCGGTGGCCGGTGGGGGTGGTGGTCTCGATGGTGTGGGTGCCGTCGGGGGTGGTGAGGGAGTGCGCGGTCCAGCCGGGGGCCTGTTTGGCGTGGTTGCAGCGTTCGCAGAGTCCTTGGAGGTTGGTCGCGGTGGTGTGGCCGCCGTGCTGCCAGGCGAGGACGTGGTCGGTGTGGCGGATCGGGGCGCCGCACCACGGGGTGCGGCACAGGTCCTGGTCGCGGGTGGCGACGAACTCGGCGAGGCCGTCGGGGGCGAGGCGGGCGCGGGAGTCCATCGCGATGAGCTGCCCGGTGCGCGGTGAGGCGTAGAGGCGCCGGATCCAGAGCCGGGTGCCGCGAAGGGCGTCCTTGACGAACGCCCGCGCCCAGGGGGCGGGCACGGGGCCGTAGCCCTCGAGGTGGGCGGGGTCGTGGGTGGGGGCGAAGAACGCGCGGTCGGTCATGACGAGCTTGACCTCGACCTTGACCGGCTCGTGGGTGGGGGCGCCGGTGACGCGCTCGACGAGGGTGT
>NZ_JAJNRO010000028.1:0-556 GCF_021083605.1 Nocardioides sp. cx-169 | reverse complement strand
GAGCTTGTCAAGATTTCTGTGTAAGCGGTCGGTTCTTCTGGTTGATTTCTCTTACAGGTAGGGGTTGATGCGGTCGGGGTAGGCGATCGCGAGTTGGCCTAGGGCCTGCTTCCAGTTCGTCACGACCTGGCCCTCGACGAGCCGTGGCTTGGCCTTGCGCTCGGCGGCGGGCTTGCCGCGTTCCTTCGCGCGTTCGCGGGCTCGTTTGTCCTCGATGTTGCATATCGCCAGCCACAGCAGCTTCACTACGGCCTCGTCGTTGGGGAAGTGGCCGCGGTTCTTGGTGACCTTGCGCAGCTGGTAGTTCAGCGACTCGATGCTGTTGGTCGTGTAGATCACCCGACGCAGCTCGGGCGGGAACGCCAAGAACGGGATGAACCGCTCCCACGCCGCTTCCCAGGTCGCCACGGCGTGGGGGTACTTCTTGCCCCAGTTCGAGTCGTGGAAGGCGTCGAATGCCTCACGGGCGGTCTTGTCACTGGTCGCGGTGTAGATCGGCTTCAACGCCTTCGCCACGGCCTTGCGGTCGCCGTAGGACACGAACCGCATCGAGGCT
>NZ_JAJNRO010000027.1:0-978 GCF_021083605.1 Nocardioides sp. cx-169 | reverse complement strand
CGCTCTACAAGTCCCTTCATCTCACATCACGAAACGGGAGACTGTGTCATGTCTACGGAAACTTTGAAGAAGGCGCCCCATGAGGACCGTGGGCTAGATACGGCCTACCCGATTACGGAGGAGCAGATCGTCTCGCTGCATGAGGATGGCTGGGCTCCGTTGCCTGGTCTGCTCGACCAGGAGACGGTAGCGGAGCTCCGTGAAACCTTGCTGGGGGCGAGGTTGAAGGAGTCCCCGGTTGCGGGAGGCGGGCCTTCGGACCCGACTCAGCTCCTGCAGCACGAGGCCGTTGCCTGGGAGAGTCCCTTCGTGCATGGTGTCGCGACCTCGCGGAGGGTTTCGAGCGCGGTTACCTCTCTGATGAGGCGTGAGGACGCAGTGCTCTGCACCGACCTCAGTTTCTTCAAGCCGGTCGGCGCGAGCCCGACCCCGTTCCACCAGGACTTCTCCTTCTGGCCGTTTGACCGGTGGGGGAATGTGACGGTGTGGATCGCGCTGGTGGATATCACTGAAGATATGGGCCCGCTGCGCTACCTCAAGGGCTCGCACCGCGAAGGTCCGCTCGGGCTGATCGGTGGGGACGACATCCGCGAGGTCTACCCGCAATTGAGTTCCAGTGAGATCGTCGGTGGCAAGGCGATGAAGGCCGGTGACGCCCAAGCTCACTGGGAGCTGACGGTCCACGGCGCTGTTGCCAACAACGGTGAGAGCCGACGCGAGGCAGTGGGTCTGCGATACCACCGCACCGATACCCGCTACATCAATCTGCCCCACACCCACTACGACAAGTTCAAGCTGACGCCCGGGACGCCCCTCACCGATAGCGGCGTCTTCCCGCGGGTAGGCCCCGAGGGCTTCATCGACGGCTTCACAGTCAAGTGACGGGGAGCGAGAAGTACCGCTTCGACGACCGCGTCGCCGTAGTCACCGGAGCCGGGCGAGGACTGGGACGCTCCTACGCCCACCTTCTCGGCCGCC
>NZ_JAJNRO010000026.1:0-1593 GCF_021083605.1 Nocardioides sp. cx-169 | reverse complement strand
TCTGCTCCTCCGTAATCGGGTAGGCCGTATCTAGCCCACGGTCCTCATGGGGCGCCTTCTTCAAAGTTTCCGTAGACATGACACAGTCTCCCGTTTCGTGATGTGAGATGAAGGGACTTGTAGAGCGATCGAAGCTGTCAGATGCGGCACGGGAGCTTCCCGACCCGGCCGTTAGGAGCACAACTCGGAAGCGACGGCGGGTGCGTCACGTGGGCATGTCTGCGATATTATATCGACATGCCGGTGTGCGCAACACCACATTGCTGCGATCTTTCTGGTTGCGCTCACGTTGGCTCGCAGGGCGGGACTGCCCAGGGATCGGTTGACACCTTGACGTGCCCCACGGCTTGGTTACCCGTTGGCGTCTGGAGTCTTAGGCAGTGACGGTGGTGGTTTCGGAGCGTAAGTCGTACTCGATCGGGGTGCGGTAGCCGATGCTGGAGTGGCGTCGTTGGCGGTTGTAGAAGATCTCGATGTAGTCGAAGATCGCGTTGGCCAGTTCGACTCGGGTCTTCCACTTCTTCCGGTTCAGCAGCTCGATCTGCATCGAGGACCAGAACGATTCCATGATCGCGTTGTCCAGGCCGTCGCCCACGCTGCCGAAGGACGGCATCAGTCCTGCGGAGCGGATCTTGTCGCCGAAGGCCCATGAGGTGAACTGGACTCCGTGGTCGGCGTGGACGATCCCGCCCGGTGCGGGTCGGCGGTTGCGGATGGCCATGTCGAGGGCGTTGATGACCAACGCGCTGTCTTGCCGAGTGTCGATCGACCAGCCCACGATCCTGCGGCTGTAAGCGTCGAGGACGGCGGCGCAGAAGACCTTGCCTTCCCTGGTCGGGTGTTCGGTGATGTCGGTGACCCACAGCTCGTTCGGGCCAGGCGGTGGAACTTACGCTTGACGAGGTCCTCGCTGGTGACGACACCACGCAGCCGCTTGACCCGCGCTGGGCCAGGCAGGACGTAGATGCCCGCCCGGGTCATGAGTACCGAGATCAGCCGCGAGCTGACTTGGACGTTCATCGCCATGGTCAGCTCGGCGTGGATGCGTCGGTAGCCGTAGGTGCCGCGGGAGGCAACGTGGATCTCGCGGATGAGGCCGGTCAGCCACTCGCGGCGCAGCTGGGTGGCTGAGGTGGGCCGGTTCTTGTAGCGGTAGTAGCCGGGGCTGGAGACACCCAGCACCCGGCAGCACTTCTTGACCGGGATGCCGGCGGCGACGAGGCGGTCGATCACCGGGTGAACCCTTTTGGGTGTGGCTTCTCCTCCGCCAGGAACTTCGAGGCCTGCCGGATGATGGCCAACTCGGTCTCGAGTTCACGGATTCGTTTGCGCGCCGCCCGCAGCTCGGCGGACTCGGTGGTGGTGACCCCAACGAGCTCACCGCGGTCGATGCGGTCCTGGCGGACCCAGTTGTGCAGGCACCCGGCGCTGATGCCGAGCTCGTAGGCGACCTGTTTGATCTGCTTGAGCTTGTCAAGATTTCTGTGTAAGCGGTCGGTTCTTCTGGTTGATTTCTCTTACAGGTAGGGGTTGATGCGGTCGGGGTAGGCGATCGCGAGTTGGCCTAGGGCCTGCTTCCAGTTCGTCACGACC
>NZ_JAJNRO010000025.1:0-4352 GCF_021083605.1 Nocardioides sp. cx-169 | reverse complement strand
TCTGCTCCTCCGTAATCGGGTAGGCCGTATCTAGCCCACGGTCCTCATGGGGCGCCTTCTTCAAAGTTTCCGTAGACATGACACAGTCTCCCGTTTCGTGATGTGAGATGAAGGGACTTGTAGAGCGGGTATGCCCAAACGATCACTCATCTGCGCTGCTCGACAGCCTCAGAGTCAGGACCCCCACTACGAGCTGAGCACACCGTCAGGAGGCCCGCCGTCCGCGATATTAGATCGTATGTGGCCTGCGCGCAATACCTATAAGGTGCCTCGACCGAGGTGACCACGCTGTCCCTGGGCAGCACTTCCATGCAAACACCATGGACTAGACGGCCACGATGCGATATCATATCGGTCAATCTCTAGTTGAATCTACGGGAGTCCCTAGTCGTTCAAGGAGTCAGTTCGTGAGCCGTACGATCACGACCATTTCGTCAGGGCACACCATTCTCGAGGGCCCGCGTTGGCATGAGGGCAGGCTCTGGTGCTCCGATCTGTATGCCAATCGAGTCCTCTCGATGGCCGAGAACGGAACCGACCAGCGGATCGAGGCCGAGCTCGGCGATCATCCATCCGGTCTGGGCTGGCTACCGGATGGTCGACTTCTCATCGTCTCCATGACAGAGCACAAACTGCTGCGCCGCGAGCCCGACGGCGAAATCGTCACCCACGCCGACCTCGGCGACTTCGTCCAGGGCTACGCAAATGACATGGTCGTTGATGCACGCGGCCGCGCCTTCGTCGGCAACTCTGGATTCGCGGTCTTCGCCGATGAGCCCTTCGTCCCCGGCTCGGTCGTGAGGGTCGACCCCGACGGCAGGGTTGAGGTCGCTGCTGAAGACATGTGGTTCCCCAACGGCTCGGTGTTCCTGCCAGACGGGACACTTCTCGTCGGGGAGACCGTTGGCAACCGGATCACCGCGTTCGACGTAGCTGACGACGGTTCACTGGCCGAGCGGCGGGCATGGGCCACGTTTGGCGACCCCCCCGAGCCAACCGAGAGGTCGTTCGGGAACGCCATGTCTTTCATGGGGGTAGCCGCCGATGGATGCGCTCTTGACGCCGATCAGGCGTTGTGGATCGCCGACTGCGGAGGCAACCGTGTCGTGCGAGTGCGTGCGGGCGGGGAGATCCTCGAAGAGGTGAGTATGGGGGCGACCACGCTCGCGTGCGCCTTGGGCGGCGATGACGGGCGGACTCTCTTCGTCTGCACGGTGCCGAGCAGCAACAATGCAGAACTCGTGACGGTCCGGGTCGACGTTCCAGCCAGCCCGCACCAAACGGCGTGACCACACCCGGCCGAGGGCGGAGGCTGCGGCCCCTCGATGAGAGGGGCCGAAGAGGTCATCTACGAAGGAGGTTCCGATGAAGGCGGTGGATGCAGTGGTCTCGAGACCGGTGACGCAGTCGTATGTCGGGGGGAGGTCGATCGAGGCCACCTCGACTTACGAGAACATCGACCCGTCGACCGGCCACACCCTGGGTGATGTCGCCCGCGGCGGCGAAGCCGAGATCGATCTAGCCGTTGCCGCCGCGCGGTCAGCTAGTCGCGCCTGGAGCCGGACCGCCCCGGAACAACGGGCGGACATTCTGTGCCGGTTCGCCGACCTCATTTCCTTGGAAGCCGAAAACCTCGCGAAGCTCGAGAGCGAGGATTCTGGGAAGCCACTTTCGCAGGCCCGTAACGACGCGAACGTGTGTGCTCGCTACTTCCGCTTCTACGGCCGAGCCATCGATTCATACTACGGTTTGAGCATTCCGCTGAGCCCGGATCTGCTCGCCTATACTCAGCGCGAGCCGCACGGCGTCACCGGACATATCCTTGCATGGAACTATCCTCTGCAACTTCTGGCCCGTGGTGTCGCCCCAGCTATCGCTGCCGGCAACTGTGCAGTCATCAAACCAGCGGACGAGACGCCTCGCACGGCCGTTCGTGTCGCGCAGCTCGCGGTTCAGGCCGGTGTGCCGGCAGGTGTGTTCAACGTAGTGACCGGGATGGGGACTGAGGCGGGGGCAGCCCTAGCAGCGCATCCTGGCGTCGACCACCTGGGATTCGTGGGATCTACACAGGTCGGAAGCCTAGTCGCTGCTGCAGCCGCCGAGCGGACCGCGCCCGTGATGCTAGAACTCGGTGGCAAGTCGGCACACCTCGTCTTCGAAGACGCAGATATCGGCACTGCGGCCGAGTTCGTCGCGAAGGCGATCCTTCAGAACGCAGGCCAGACCTGCTCGGCCGGCTCACGAGTTCTGGTGCATCAGGACCGACATGCCGAGTTGCTGGAGCGGATCTCTGACATCTTCGCGAAGGTGACAGTCGGGCCAGCACTCAACGATCCCGATCTCGGGCCGCTTGTCTCGCGCAAGCAACAGCGTCGGGTGAGCGGCTACGTGGAGTCCGTTGCGTCCGGAGAGATCGTGTGCGGCGGACACGTTGTGGAGCCTGACGGCATCATCGGCGGCGCCTACTTTGCTCCCACGCTGATTGACGGAGTTGATCCAACGTCGGCCATCGCACAGGAAGAGATCTTCGGCCCCGTCCTCACGACCATGCAGTTCTCGGACGAGGAGCAGGCAATCGCGCTCGCCAATGGAACTGATTACGCACTGCTGGGGGCAGTGTGGACCCGTGACCTGTCGAGGGCTCATCGCGTGGCGCGCGAGATTGTCGCTGGTCAGGTGTATGTGAACACCTACGGCGCTGGGGGTGGGGTTGAGTTGCCTTTTGGGGGCTTCCGTAAGTCCGGATACGGCCGAGAGAAGGGCGTTGAGGCTCTCGATGCTTACACTGCGACAAAGACCATCGTTGTTCGACTTTGAGTCAGTATTGGGCCTACTTCGACCTCGGCTAGACGGTACGACGTGACGGCCTCGGGCTGAGGTAGGTGCGGGCCGGGGCCTCACTCACCAGATTCGTGGGTTACCGAGCAGGGGCCGCCTGCCTGGCCGATCCCAGTGTGGGAGGCCCCGGTGTTCACCGAGCGTACGAGCGTTGGCTGGACGTGACGCACGATTTGTCGAGGCAGCGGCGTTTGATGGCGTCACGGGCGAGCGCGTCCACACGTGAATCGCCCCGGGTTTCGTAGAGGCTCTGGTGTGTCCCTGGTCCCACGGAGTCTGGATTTCTGGATTCTGGTGCCTGACACCAGGAGGAACAGATGGGACGACGGGGCTACCCGGCAGAGTTTCGACGCAAGGTCCTCGACCTGCTCGCGGACGGCAAGAGCGTCGCCAGCATCGCGCACGACCTCGACATCAGCGATCAGACGATCTACAGCTGGCGTCGCGGGGGTGTCAGATGATCTGTGTAAGCGGTCGGTCTCAGCGAAGGAACGAAGATGACTGCTGTGACCGAAGGGACCGGGCGACCGGACTACAAGAAGGCGGCTGCCGCTCGGCGGGCTGACCGCGCAGACAAGCCGGGCTCGAAGGCGGCCGCTGACCTCGCCGCGGCGGGTGCGTTGGACGAGCTGTTCGCGAAGATCGACGCTGGTGAGCTCGAGCTGACCGGCGATGGCGGGTTCATTCCCGGGCTGATCAAGGCCGCGCTTGAACGTGGGCTTCAGGCGGAGCTGACCAGCCATCTGGGCTATGAGAAGGGCGATCCCGCGGCGTCGGCGGTGTCGAACTCGAGGAACGGGACGACGCCGAAGACGGTCGCGACCCAGACCGGGGACATCGACTTGGCCATTCCGCGCGACCGCGACGGGAGCTTCACCCCGACGCTCGTGCCGAAGGGCTCGCGCCGGCTTTCCGGGTTGGACGAGATGATCATCAGTCTTTACGCGGGCGGGATGACCGTCAGGGACATCGCCCATCACCTCGCCTCAACGATCGGGACCGAGCTGTCGCACGAGACGATCAGCAACATCACCGATGCGATCGCGGAGGAGATCTTGGAGTGGCAGGCGCGGCCGCTGGACGCGTTCTTCCCGGTGGTCTACCTGGACGCGATCGTGGTCAAGGTCCGCGACGGCGCGCACGTGATCAACAAGTCCGCTCACATCGCCGTCGTCGTCGATATGGACGGCATCAAGCACGTCCTGGGGATCTGGATCCAGACTTCCGAGGGCGCGAAGTTCTGGGCCGGCGTCTGCGCCGAGCTCGCCAACCGCGGACTCAGGGACGTCCTCATTGTCTGCTGTGACGGCCTCACGGGGCTGCCCGAGGCGATCGAGGCGACCTGGGCGCAGGCGACGGTCCAGACCTGCGTGGTGCACCTGGTCCGAGCCTCGATGCGGTTCGTGTCCTACGGCGACCGCAAGGCCGTGGCGAAGGCGTTGAAGCCGATCTACACCGCGACCAGTGACAAGACCGCCCGTGAGGCATTCGACGCCTTCCACGACTCGAACTGG
>NZ_JAJNRO010000024.1:2500-5447 GCF_021083605.1 Nocardioides sp. cx-169 | reverse complement strand
TTGTCCGGCGGCGTCCTACTCTCCCACAGCCTCTCGGGTGCAGTACCATTGGCGCTGTCAGGCTTAACTTCCGGGTTCGGGATGGGACCGGGTGTTTCCCTGACGCTATGGCCGCCGTAACTCTATGACCCCATGTCCCGGTCTGGTCCCCGCATGTGTGGGGGGCCACCGGGTGGGGTGGTCTTGTAGTGGACGCGTGCATACGTTAAGTAGCAGGTGGTTGTGGTTTTGGTTGAGGGTTTGTGGGGCAAGCCCTCGGCCTATTAGTACCGGTCGGCTAGGCATTGCTGCTGTATACCTCCGGCCTATCAACCCAATAGTCTGTTGGGGGCCTTAACCCACAAGGGGTGGGAAACCTCATCTTGAAATGTGCTTCCCGCTTAGATGCATTCAGCGGTTATCACTTCCGAACGTAGCTAACCAGCCGTGCCCCTGGCGGGACAACTGGCACACCAGAGGTTCGTCCATCCCGGTCCTCTCGTACTAGGGACAGATTTTCTCAAGTTTCCTACGCGCGCGGCGGATAGGGACCGAACTGTCTCACGACGTTCTAAACCCAGCTCGCGTGCCGCTTTAATGGGCGAACAGCCCAACCCTTGGGACCTACTCCAGCCCCAGGATGCGACGAGCCGACATCGAGGTGCCAAACCATCCCGTCGATATGGACTCTTGGGGAAGATCAGCCTGTTATCCCCGGGGTACCTTTTATCCGTTGAGCGACGTCGCTTCCACATGCCGACGCCGGATCACTAGTTCCGACTTTCGTCCCTGCTCGACATGTCTGTCTCACAGTCAAGCTCCCTTGTGCACTTACACTCGCCACCTGATTGCCAACCAGGCTGAGGGAACCTTTGAGCGCCTCCGTTACATTTTAGGAGGCAACCGCCCCAGTTAAACTACCCATCAGGCACTGTCCCTGATCCAGATCATGGACCTAGGTTAGATATCTAGTACGACCAGAGTGGTATTTCAACGTTGACTCCACAACCACTGGCGTGGCCGCTTCACAGTCTCCCACCTATCCTACACAAGCCGAACCAAACACCAATACCAAACTATAGTAAAGGTCCCGGGGTCTTTCCGTCCTGCCGCGCGTAACGAGCATCTTTACTCGTAGTGCAATTTCGCCGAGTCCACGGTTGAGACAGCGCCCAAGTCGTTACTCCATTCGTGCAGGTCGGAACTTACCCGACAAGGAATTTCGCTACCTTAGGATGGTTATAGTTACCACCGCCGTTTACTGGGGCTTAAGTTCTCCGCTTCGAGCCAAAGGCTCTAACAGGTCCCCTTAACCTTCCAGCACCGGGCAGGAGTCAGTCCGTATACATCGTCTTACAACTTCGCACGGACCTGTGTTTTTAGTAAACAGTCGCTTGGGCCTGGTCTCTGCGGCCCTCCCCGCTGCCGACCGTAAAGGTCATGACGGTTCGGGCCCCCCTTCTCCCGAAGTTACGGGGGCATTTTGCCGAGTTCCTTAACCATGGTTCGCTCGATCGCCTTGGTATTCTCTACCTGATCACCTGAGTCGGTTTGGGGTACGGGCGGCGTATAGCTCGCTAGAGGTTTTTCTCGACAGCATAGGATCACCCACTTCCCCCATACGGGGTCGGCGTCACGTCTCAGGTCCGTCATCAAAGACAGTGTCCCGGATTTGCCTAGGACACACCCTACCTGCTTACCCGTGGACAACCATCGCCACGGTTGGGCTACCTTCCTGCGTCACCCCATCGCTTGACTACTACCGGTTCGGATCCCACGCTACGCTCACCCGTCTCGCCCCGAAGGGTCCGATCAGATGAGTTTCAGATGGTTAGCATCACCGGGCTCGTCATGGGCGCTACTTTGCCGGTACGGGAATATCAACCCGTTGTCCATCGACTACGCCTGTCGGCCTCGCCTTAGGTCCCGACTTACCCAGGGCAGATTAGCTTGACCCTGGAACCCTTGATCATTCGGCGCACGGGTTTCTCACCCGTGATTCGCTACTCATGCCTGCATTCTCACTCGTGTCGCATCCACCACTGGATCACTCCGTGGCTTCACCCGCGACACGACGCTCCCCTACCCATCCACACACCTGAACCAACCGGACAAGCCGGCGGCTTAGCTTATATGTGAATGCCATAGCTTCGGCGGATGACTTGAGCCCCGCTACATTGTCGGCGCGGAATCACTTGACCAGTGAGCTATTACGCACTCTTTCAAGGGTGGCTGCTTCCAAGCCAACCTCCTGGTTGTCACTGCGACTCCACATCCTTTTCCACTTAGTCACCGCTTAGGGGCCTTAGCTGATGGTCTGGGCTGTTTCCCTCTCGACAATGGAGCTTATCCCCCACTGTCTCACTGCCGCGCTCTCACTTACCGGCATTCGGAGTTTGGCTAACGTCAGTAACCTTGTAGGGCCCATTAGCTATCCAGTGCTCTACCTCCGGCAAGAAACACGCGACGCTGCACCTAAATGCATTTCGGGGAGAACCAGCTATCACGAAGTTTGATTGGCCTTTCACCCCTATCCACAGGTCATCCCCTCAGTTTTCAACCTAAGTGGGTTCGGTCCTCCACGCGGTCTTACCCGCGCTTCAACCTGCCCATGGATAGATCACTTCGCTTCGGGTCTTGATCGTGCTACTAAAGCGCCCTATTCAGACTCGCTTTCGCTACGGCTACCCCACACGGGTTAACCTCGCAACACAACGCAAACTCGCAGGCTCATTCTTCAAAAGGCACGCCATCACAACCCCGAAGGATCGCTCTGACGGATTGTAGGCACACGGTTTCAGGTACTATTTCACTCCCCGCCAGGGGTACTTTTCACCTTTCCCTCACGGTACTTGTCCGCTATCGGTCATCGAGAAGTATTTAGGCTTAACGGGTGGTCCCGCCAGATTCACACGGAATTTCAGGAGTTCCGTGTTACTTGGGAAGACACTCGACAGGTCCAGGCTTA
>NZ_JAJNRO010000023.1:0-10150 GCF_021083605.1 Nocardioides sp. cx-169 | reverse complement strand
GGGCTTCATCGACGGCTTCACAGTCAAGTGACGGGGAGCGAGAAGTACCGCTTCGACGACCGCGTCGCCGTAGTCACCGGAGCCGGGCGAGGACTGGGACGCTCCTACGCCCACCTTCTCGGCCGCCACGGCAGACCACATAGATGACCGATCGCCTCGTCAATCCGCTCGCGGTGCTCTCAAGCGCACGCAGGGACGCTCATCGGTAGGCGCACGGCATTCCTGTACGACTTCCTTGAAATCGGACCACAACGTAGGTCAGTTCAAACAAGAACGGATCGCTACTCATGTCAGCATCAAAGATCGATACCCAGATCCCCGGCGAACCAGCACTCGATACCGAGGTGATCATCGTCGGCGCAGGGATTCTTGGAATCCACCAGCTCCACCGCGCGTTACAGGAGGGCTTCTCGGCCACCGTCCTCGAGGCGGGTGACGGAGTAGGAGGCGTGTGGTACTGGAATCGCTATCCGGGTGCGCGACTCGATTCTGAGAGCTACACCTACGGATACCTGCTCACAAAGGAACTGTTCGAAGGCTGGAAGTGGAGCGAACTATTTGCCGCCCAGCCAGAGAACGAGGCGTACTTGAACTACGCCGTGGATCAACTGGGCCTCCGTCAGCACATCCAATTCGGCGCCCGAGTGACGTCTGCGACCTATGACGAGTCGTCGGGGAGCTGGCTCGTGCGCCTGGACAACGGGCAGGAGATGCGCTGTCGGTTCTTGATTTCTGCCACCGGCCCCCTGTCGGCCCCGATTTTTCCATCCATTCCGGGACGGGAGGACTTCGAAGGTATCTCGCACCACACGGGGCAGTGGCCGAAGGAGCCCGTCGATTTCCGCGGCAAGCGGGTCGCGGTGATCGGTACCGGGGCCAGTGGCGTGCAGGTCATTCCGGCGATAGCCGATGAGGTGGCATCCGTGACCGTCTACCAGAGGACGCCGAACTGGTGCACGCCGCTGAACAACAGGCCACTTTCCGCGGAAGAGCACTCGAGTCTGAATGCCGAGTTCGAGAATATGCGCGAGGCCCTCAAGGAGTCGGGCAGTGGGTTTCTACACGAAGTCTCCGACCGCGCGGCGTTGGACGATCCCAAGGAAGTGCGCCTAGCTACTTACGAGAAGATGTGGAACAGCCCAGGATTTGCCAAGTTCGGCGCCTTCTACAGCGACATCACCAGGAACAAGGCGGTGAACGACGAGTTCAGCGAGTTCATCGCTAATAAGATTCGCGCCATCGTCAATGATCCCGCGACGGCCGATAAACTGATCCCGACAGATCACGGCTGGGCGGGCAAGCGGCCTCCTTTCGTCACCAACTACTACGAGGCCTTTAACAAACCGAATGTCTCTCTCATTGATACCGAGTCGACCCCAATCGTGCGCGTGACCGAGCGTGGTATCGAAACCACCGACGGGTCGCACGACTTCGACATCATCGTGTGGGCTACGGGCTTCGACTTCGGCACCGGCTCTCTTGTCCGCATGGGAATCCGAGGTCGAGATGGCCGCGCCCTTGAAGATCATTGGGCGGATGGCCCGAGCACCTACGCGGGAACTATGGCTCATGGCTTCCCGAACTTCTTCTTTATCGCCGGGCCGCACGGTTCAGCGGGAAATGTGCCCAGGTACGGAGAGCATCAGATCGACTTTATCACTGACCTCATCCGGTATGCCCGCGACAACGGGCACACGGAGATTGACGTGCCTGTTGAGATCGAGAATAAATGGAATGCGATGGTCGATGAGTATGAAGTCTATTCGTCCTTTGGGAAGCACAGCTTCTTCTACGGGGCGAACGTGGAAGGCAAGGCGACCAAATTCCTCTCCAATCCCGGCGGTCGACAGGCTCTGAAAAAGCACTATGACGAAGCCGTGGAATCCAAGTACAACGGCTTTTTCGCTTGAATACCTAGGGGCCGGCCAATATATATGAAGGCAAGAGCCGCCCCAAATTCGGCACGGTCGCACGTCGAGCAATTCGCTCCCATCTCGGTCTGAATGCAGGATTTTATAAACTACGTTGAAGGACAGGTAGATGAGAACAACTCGACTCAAGAATGGCGGGCGACCCATCGCGTTCCTTGCCGCCGCGTGCCTGATGCTGACGGCGTGTGGTGGCTCCGACGATGGTCAAAGTGGTGGAGGTGCGTCGGCCGAATCCATCACCGTCATCAAGACGGTCATGAGTCCTGCGCTCGACCCTGCGCTGATCGGGAACCTGCCCTACCAACTGGGCGGCATGGCCAGCGACGCCATCTACGACAGCTTGTTCTGGATCGATCCGGAGGGCGAGACGCACTACTCCCTGGCGAAGGACCTGTCCACCGAAGACGGCAAATCCTGGAGGCTGACGCTCAACGAGGGAATTGAGTTCAGTGATGGGACGCCGTTGACCGCCGAGGCGGTCAAGTTCAGTTGGACGCGGTTGACCGACCCTGAGCTCGGCGCCGCTGCCGCCACGACGGTGGCCCAGATCGGGTCCATGGAAGTCGTGGACGATCTCACGTTGGACTTCGTGTTGCTGGCTTCGAACTTCACGTTTCCGTACGCGGTCAGCGATACTGCGTTGAATTCGATCGTGCCCACCACAGCTGACGATGACCGCGAGGCCTTCGGGCGCCAGCCGATAGGCGCTGGTCCCTTCACAGTGGAGTCCTGGTCGCCCGACAACACCGTCTCGTTGGTGAAGAACACCAACTACTTCAGGGCTGACGAGGGTCTTCCGAAGCTTGGCAAGATCGTGATCCTTGACCACCTGGACTCCGCCACGGCGACCGACATCTGGCTGTCAGGGGAGGCTCAGTTGCGCGCCACGCCGGACAGGATGCGGCCAGATGACGTGGAGTCGGTCGGGGGCTCGGTACTGAACACCACCCTGCATGGCGGGGTGGCGCTCGCCTTCAACACTTCACGGCCGCCCTTCGATGATGTTCGTGCACGCCGGGCGGTTGCGGCGGCATTGGACTCGTCTATGTTCGCCGAGACTGCATCAATGGGCCTGGAGCCCCCGGCGGAGACCCTGATGGCCCCCGACTCGTTCTTTGCCGATCCCGAGCTCGTTCAGCGCCACGACCCGGAACTCGCGCAAGAGCTGTTCAATGAGTTGGCCACCGAGGGAAAGCCGGTGAAATTCACTTTCCAGGGCCTGCCCACAACTGTCGCGACGGCCTTCGGAAACTATCTGGCCAGTACCTTGGGCTCGTACGAGAACGTGTCGGTAGACGTGATGACAGGAGACCTTTCCGCGTACATCGAGGCCCTGCGTTCCGAGCAGTTCCACGCCATTCTGAACCCGTTCCAGGGCGCCCACCCCGACACGGCGTTCTATTCGGCTTTCAGTTCTGACAGCCCCACCAATTACATGAAGTGGGTTGACAAGGACGCAACCGACGCATTGAAGGCGGCGCGAGCGACGCAGAACCAGGACGAAGCCAGAGAGCAGTACGTAATCTTCCAAGAGCGAGTGATCGATCAAGCTCCGGCCAAGTTTCTCCTCCAGACGACGGGAACGGTCGAGGTTGCCTCGGGTATGGACGGTCTCCAGATGACGGCATTCGGGCGCGTAATTCTCACCGAGGCCACCTACACACCCTAGTTGTCAACGGTCGACCCCACGCGCGGCCTCACAACTCCAACGCCCTGGTGGCGGGGTGTGCCCACTCAGTACCGGACGCATCCCCGCCACGAGGAAAGGGGGAACCATGTTTCTGTATGCGCTTGGTAAGTTGCTACGAGCCGTTCTTGTGGTGTTCTTGGTTTCGGTTCTGACCTTCTTCGCACTTGAGTTGACACCCGGTTCGGTGGCAACCTCTATCCTCGGCGTGGGTGCGACTTCTGAGGCTGTGTCCCAGCTTGAGCAAACCTTGGGATTGGATCGTCCGGCCGCGGTCCGCTTTATTGAGTGGTTGGGGAACCTACTGTCAGGCGACCTGGGGAATTCGGATCTGACGAAACTTCCGATCGCGACCACAGTGATGCAGGCTGCCTTCACCACGTTGCAGCTCGTTGTCTTGGGTGTCTTGCTCTCCCTCGGTTTCGCCGTCGTGGCAGGTGCGCTGGCGGCGCGGTTCCCCCGCGGCCTGATTGATCGTCTTGGCGACGGACTGACGTCCATGGCGATTGCGCTGCCCACGTTTGTGATTGGGCCGATTCTTGCCTATCTGCTTGCGGTCCAGCTTGGGTGGTTTCCAGTTGCCTCATACACGCCACCAAGCGACGGAGTAGAACCATGGCTTCGGAGCATCGCCCTGCCTGTGTTCTGTCTTGCTCTGGGGGAATTCGCGACCTTCCAGCGCCTATTACGTGCCGATCTGATCGCGGTACTTCAAGAGCCATACATCGAAGCGGCCCGTGCCCGCGGGCTCTCTGAACGTCGTATCCTGATGCTGCACGCAATGCGCCCAGCCGCCATTCCCGCGATGACCGCGGTGGGCCTGTCTGTCGGGCGGATGCTCGGGGGCACGATCATCGTGGAGACGCTTTTCGGTGTGCCGGGGCTGGGTAGAACGCTTTCAACGGCGATTTTGGCGCGTGATCTCGATGTCCTACTTGTCGGAGTGGTTCTTGTGGCAGGAGCCTTTGTCTTCATTAACACCTTTATCGATCTTGCCTATGGGATCGTCGACCCGCGTGTGCGTTTGCGCGCGACCGCAAGCTGAGGACCCAGAGGAAGGGTGGTTTCCAGTGACTGGAGCAAGGCCTCACGCCGTAAGGCGGCTTCGGGATGACTGAGGGACAGTTGGGCGCCGTCGCCAATCAGTCTCCTGAGGTGGCGGCCGCGGGTATGGGGCGCACCAAACGCGTCAATCGGCCGCTGCTCTGGGTGGCCGTAGCGTGGCTTGGAGCCGTGGGTCTGCTGGCGCTTCTCGCGCCATTCTTGCCCATCGCGTCCTACGTAACACCGGTCGGACCTCCGCGGATGGCCCCGTTTAATGATTGGCCAGAGTTTCTGGGCACGGACTCTCAGGGTAGGAGCGTGCTGTCTCGGCTGATCTATGGAGGGCGCGACACCTTGGCGATCAGTCTCGGAGCGAGCCTCATCGGGTTTGTCGTGGGGTCGATCATCGGCATCGTGATGGGATACTTCCGTGGTGTCGTGGATCGAGTCGTTGGGTTTGGGGTCGACGTCTTCCTCGCCTTTCCGCCATTGGTCGTGCTGCTGTTGTTGGTGACGGCGCTCCGCCCGAGCGTTCCTACCTTGCTAGTCACTTTAGGGCTTTTGGTAACTCCGAGTTTCGCAAGATTGTCTCGAGGAAGCACTTTGGTCTGGGTAGACCGACCGTTTGTGATCGCCGCACGTACCTACGGCGCGTCCAACTGGCGGATCATCACCCGTGACCTCACCGGGAACGTCATCTTGCCGCTCCTTACCATCCTGCCGATTGTGATCGCGGTCATCATGATCGCCGAGGGCTCTTTGAGTTTCCTTGGTTTCGGCATGCCGCCACCACGACCAAGTTGGGGAAACATGATCAGCGCCGGTACCAAAGAATTGCGAATCACGCCAGTTCTCACCTTCATTCCTGCGATTGTCCTGTTCTTCACCATCTTCTTTTTGAATGTCATCGGTGAACGGGTTCGCTCGCGATTCGAGATGGCGGGGGACTCGTGATGGGCGAGGCTTCGACCGTGCGCGGTCAAGTCTTGGTATCCGCGAGGGCGGTCGAGACGGCCTTCGTCTCCCAGGAGGGTCGGGTCCTGACCGTCGTCGACGACGTTTCCCTCGAACTGCGGGCAGGACGCACTGTCGGGATTGTCGGCGAGTCTGGATCGGGAAAGTCGGTGCTGCTCCGCACGCTTATGGGTTTGGTTCGGAGTTCGGATGTCCGGCTCGGGGGATCGGTGAACTTCACCGGGGTGGACACAGTCAACGCACCGATGAAGCAGGTGCGGCGACTCTGGGGACGGACAGTCTCGATCATCCTGCAGGATCCGATGACCGCGTTGAACCCGGTTCGCCGGATCGGAACACAGCTGGTCGAGCCGATGCGCGTGGTGCTTGGCATGAAGAAGGCCGATGCTCGGACGCGGGCTGTTTCCCTGCTTCGGGCGGTGGGGATTCCCGATGCAGAGCGTCGGCTCCGCGCTTACCCGCACGAGCTCTCGGGGGGACAGCTGCAGCGCGTCTCGATCGCTGCCGCTCTTGCCTGCAGCCCGCAGATCGTCTTCGCGGATGAGCCGACGACGGCCCTTGATGTCACGGTCCAAGCGCAGATCCTCGATCTGCTCCAAAAGGAGCAACGGGATCTCGACCTTGCGCTGGTTATTGTCACGCATGACCTGGGTGTCGCGGCTGGCAGGACCGATGAGATCGTCGTCATGTACGCCGGCCAGATCGTGGAGCACGCGGAGACCCGGGCCTTGTTCGGCAACATGAAGATGCCTTACACGGAAGCCCTCTTGGCGTCGATCCCGAGGCTTAGTGATCCAAGCCAGACCCGGCTCGCGGCGATCGACGGTAGTCCGCCCGACCCCGCCTCGTGGCCCGAGCGTGGGTGCAGGTTTGCGGCGCGCTGCAAGTACGCACGGGAAAAGTGTCGGGAGGAGACCCCCCAGTTGGTGCCCTCCCCAGAGGACCCCGGGCATCTCTACAGGTGCTGGTTTCCGCTCAGTGGAGCACCGGCGTCCGAGGCCAGCCCTGTCCGAGCCGAGGGCGATACATACCAATCAGCAGCCACAGGAGGCTCGTGATGGCGGGAAGCGGCACTGCGCATCTTCGTGGGGGCCAGCAGGTTCTCGCTGTAGAGAACCTGACCGTGGAGTTCGGCGGTGGACGCTGGCGAAAGCCGGTGCAGGCTGTCACCGGGATCAGCTTCGATATTGCCGAGGGGGAGACCCTGGGCCTGGTCGGAGAGTCCGGGTGTGGCAAGTCGACGACGGGACGCGCCATCCTCCAACTTCAGAAGAAGGTGGCCGGCCGGATCGAGTTCGAAGGTGTTGACCTAGACCACGCGAGCAGGCGCGAGACCCGTCAGATGCGACGCCACATGCAAACGGTCTTCCAGGACGCTCGCTCGTCATTCAACCCACGGCGCAGCATCGCGCGCAGCCTGGAGGAGCCATTAAAAGTCTGGGGTGTTGCGGACAAGGCGGAGAGGGGGAGGCTCCTGGCGGCTGCGTTACGTGGCGTGGGGATCAATGAGCACACGAATCTGGATCGCCGACCCAGTCAGTTCTCTGGTGGCCAGTGCCAACGCCTGAGTATTGCGCGAGCGCTTCTCATGGAGCCGAGGCTCATCATTTGCGACGAAGTGGTGTCCGCGCTGGACGTCTCCATCCAAGCCCAGATCATCAATCTCCTGCTTGATCTCAGGGCGTCGCGTGGCCTGTCCCTGCTGTTCATATCCCATGATCTAGCCGTGGTGAAGAATGTCAGTGACCGCGTTGCGGTGATGTATATGGGGAAGCTCTGTGAAATTGCGCCGGCAGACGATCTCTACGCACAGGCAGCGCACCCTTACACCAACGTGCTTCTAGATGCTGTTCCCGAACCAGACCCCAACATCGTGCCGCGGGTCTCGGAAGCGCGGGAGAGTGGAAATCAAATGGTCTCCTTGCGCGAGCCACCCAGTGGCTGCAGGTTCCGCCTCCGCTGCCCTGCTGCCCAACGGGTCTGCGCCGAACTGGAGCCGCAGGTACGTGAAGTCAACGCGGGGCACTTCGTAGCATGCCATTTCCCGACGCATCGGACTTCTGACGCGCCGAAGGTTGAAGCCTCTCCGCATTCGAGGGCGTCCGACTCGGTTGTACGGACACCTGTTCTGGAGCGATGATCGCCGCAGGCGGGCGTCCGTTTCTGGCCTCTTCTACTTGAGGTGGGGGTGACGTAGTCCGCCGCCGATGAGGAGCATTCGGAGTCGGTAGTTGTCGTAGTTGCGGAGCCCGCGGGCGACGCGGCGGTGGAGCTCGATGCGGCCGTTGACCGCTTCGGTCCCGCCGTTGTTGGATCGGCCGGTGTCGAAGTAGGCCAGGAACGCTTCACCCCAGCGCTTCAGGGTGTGTCCGAAGCGAGCGATCTCGGGGATCGGGCAGGTCGGGAACGACTCGAGGACCTTGACGGCGATCATGCGGCCCTCGGCCGGGTTGGGGTGGCGGTAAGCAGAGCGGAGCTGCTGGGCGCAGGTCCAGGCGATGTAGACAGCGAGGTCCTCGTCGGGGCGGGCGGCGATCGCGTTCTCGAGCCGGGTCCACTGCTTGTCGGTGAGCTTCTCCGCGCCGGCGCGTAGGAGGTTCTGGATGCCGTAGAGCGGGTCCCCCTTGCGGCCGCAGTGTCCGAGGGTCTCTTGCTGGATCCTGCGGCGGCGCTCATCGACCGCGGCGGTCCCGAGCTTGACGATGTGGAAGGCGTCGAGGACAGTGACGGCGTCCTCGGGCTTGTCGTCGATCGCGGTCTTGTAGCCTTGGAACGGGTCGAGAGCTGCGACCTTCACGCCTCTTCGGCACGTCTCGCCACGTTCGTCCAGCCAGTCGGCGTAGGCCCTCCCGGAGCGGCCCAGGACAAGGTCGAGCAGCCGGGCTTTCACCTTGCCCTGGTGGTCTTTGGTCAGGTCGACCATCCCGGTCAGCTCCTTCGTCCACCGTCCGCGATGGGCTTGGTCGAGACGTGGTGCCAGATGTGCTCATCGACGCCCAAGGACGAGACATTCTCGAACCGGTCGGGGTCTGCGGCCATCGCTTCGAGCAGCGGCTCGATCGATCGCCACACGGTGCGCGACGTCGTGCCCAGTTGACGGGCCAGACCGGCCACCGAGGCGTGCTCACGACGCAGTTGGTCGATGGCCCACCAGCACGCCCGGAGGAGAGTCCCCTGGGGTGGTGGGGTTTGAGGTCCAACGGCGGGGCTACGTGAAGTAGGCGGCCATCGGCGGGATCTTCGGTGTGAAACGACCAAGTCACGCACTGAAGGAGAACCACTGAATCGCCCCGGGTCTGATGGAGGCTCTGGTGTGTCCCCGGTCCCACGGAGTCGAGATTCGTTGGATCTCATGCCACGGTGATGATGCGGTTCCTCTCGAACTCTATCGGCGTGAGCCATCCGAGTTGGCTGTGACGACGCCTGCGGTTGTGCCAGATCTCGAGGTACTCGAAGATCGCGTTGGCTAGTTCGAGCCGGGTGTTCCACTTCTTCCGGTCGAGGAGCTCGACCTGCATGCGCGACCAGAACGATTCGATCATCGAGTTGTCGTAGCAGTCGCCGATGCTGCCCATCGAGGCGAGTAGGCCGGAGTCCTTGGCGCGCTTGGTGAAGGCCCAGGAGCCGAATTGCACTCCTTGGTCGGAGTGGATGATCGTGCCGGGCTCGCTGCTCTTGTCGAGGCGGCTGTCGATGGCCATGCCGAGGGCGTTGGTGACCAGCGCGCCGGTCGGTGAGGAGTCGATTGACCAGCCCACGACGCGGCGTGAGTAGGTGTCGAGGATGACGCAGCAGTAGACCTTGCCTTCTCTGGTCGGGTGTTCGGTGATGTCGGTGACCCAGAGCTGGTTCGGGCCGGCGCGGTTGAACTGGCGTTCGACCCGGTCGGTGGCGATGTTGTCGGGCAGGATCCGCTTCCATCGACGTCGTCCGGCGATGCCTGCGAGGCCTGCTCGTCGCATGAGCAGCTGGACCTGGTTGTGACCGACGAGGACACCTCGTCCGAGGGTCAGCTCGGCGTGCACGCGCCGGCCGCCGTAGATGCCGTGGGACTCGAGATGGATCTGGGTGATCAGGTCGGTCAGCATCGCGTGTCGGATCGAGCGTTCCGACGGTGCGCGTTTGCGGTGCTCGTAGAACCCGGACTCCGCGACACCGAGGCCCTTGCATGCGACCTGGATCGCCATCCCGTCCGCGGCCATCACTTCGATGGCCGCGTACCGCCTTTTGGGCTGGTCTCCTCCTTGAGGAGCTCGGTCGCGCGACGGCTGATCGCCAGCTCAGCCTCGAGGTCGGTGATCCGCTTCTTCGCCTTGGACAACTCGGCGTTCTCGGCCGTGCTCAGACCTGGTTGAAGGCCCTGGTCGATGCGGTCTTGGCGACGCCGAGCTTGTCAAGATTTCTGTGTAAGCGGTCGGTTCTTCTGGTTGATTTCTCTTACAGGTAGGGGTTGATGCGGTCGGGGTAGGCGATCGCGAGTTGGCCTAGGGCCTGCTTCCAGTTCGTCACGACC
>NZ_JAJNRO010000022.1:0-28028 GCF_021083605.1 Nocardioides sp. cx-169 | reverse complement strand
TGGTCCTGGGTGGCAGGTCCCAGGTCCTCGACCTCGGCCGCAAGGCCCGGTTCCACACCAAGGCCCAGCGGATCGCGCTCGCGGTCCAGCACGGAGGCTGCTACACCCAGGGCTGCGAACGCCCCTCGGCCTGGTGCGAGGCCCACCACCTCACGCCGTGGTCCCAAGGCGGCGACACCACGGTCGACGACGGTGCCCTGCTCTGCCGACGCCACCACACCCTGGCCCACCACCCCCACTACGACATGACCCACCTGCCCGGCGGCAAGGTCGCCATCACCAAGCGAGAGTGAGCGCGCTGACCATGCTTCGCGAAGCCTCGTCAGGCGGGGAAAATCCTGGGGGGCGACGGGCAGTCACCTCACCTGGTCTCGAGGCTCAGGCGCCAGGGCGCCTTCGCACCTCGACCACCGAGGTGCCGCATCGCCCCCACGGCTCCGTCGACAGCGCGGCGGCGCCTCCGTGCCCTGCGGGCCCGGTCTACTCCGGTGTCCGCGCACAGCGAGGCCATGCTCAAGACGTCTGAGGCCCACGGGCAGCCAGCACCTGCTCGCGGAGGATGTCGGCGTGGCCGCAGTGCTGGGCGAGCTCGCGGAGCAGGTGCAGGTAGACCCAGCGCACCGGCAGTGGGCCACGGCGGTTGCCGGTGACGATGCCGTCGACGTCCAGTCCCGCGGCGGCCGTGCGCGACGCCGCGGACGCCTCGGTGTACGCCGCCCGCACCGACTCGATGGTGTCCTGCGGCACCAGGGTGAAGGACTCCTCGACGGTGGTGGGGATGCCGATCTCCGCCCGCGAGCGACCCGTCACAGCCTCGTCGAACCACACGCGCTCGACGAAGGTGGCGTGCTTGACCAGCCCGAGCAGGGTGGTCAGCGACGGCACCAGCGAGCGGCGCGCCTCCTCCTCGGTGAGCCCGTCCAGGCTGTCGTGCAGCGCCTGGCGGTGGTGGTCGAGGACTCCTCGAGCTGGTCCTGCTGTGAGGCGGTCGAGGTCACGTGGGAGAACGTACCCACGCCCCCGCGTGCCCAGGCAGGGTAAGCCGCCCGTCGACGAGCTCGGCGCCGGACTCGGTCGTGAAGAGGATCTCCCCGTCGCGGACGTCCAGGACACGTGGCTCCTCGGAGAGGTTGACGGCGACGGTGACGGCTCCGCGCTCCATCAGGAACGTGCGGGCGTCCTCGTCGGCGCGGCACGAGGTGCGCAGGAACGACGGGTCGGTCAACTCCGGCAACGCCCGACGGAGCGCGGCCAAGCGGCGGTAGACGTCGAGGATCCGTGCGTGCCGGCCGTGGTCGAGCTGCGACCAGTCGAGCTTGGAGCGGCGGAAGGTCTCCGGGTCCTGGGGGTCGGGTACGACGGCGGGGTCCCACCCCATCCGCTCGAACTCCTCGATTCGGCCCTCGGCCGTGGCCTTCCCCAGCTCCGGCTCGGGGTGGGAGGTGAAGAACTGGAACGGCTCGGGTGCCGCCCACTCCTCGCCCTGGAAGAGCATCGGCGTGAAGGGCCCTGCGAGCGTGAGGAGGGCGGCGCAGGCGAGCTGGTCGTCGTCGAGGTGTTCGGTGATGCGATCACCCACGGCGCGGTTGCCGATCTGGTCGTGGTTCTGGCTGCAGACCACGAGCCGCCATGTGGGCATGGCCGCGGTGTCGATCGGGACGCCGTGCTCGCGCTCGCGGAACGACGAGTAGGTGCCGTCGTGGAAGAAGCCGCGCTCGAAGACCTTGGCCAGTGCACCGACCGGCTCGAAGTCGGCGTAGTAGCCGTCGGTCTCGCGGGTCAGCGCCACGTGGACGGCGTGGTGGAAGTCGTCGCTCCACTGCGCGTCGAGCCCGTAGCCGCCCGCCTCGCGGGGGGTGATCAGCTTCGGGTCGTTGAGGTCCGACTCGGCGATGAGGGTCAGCGGGCGCCGCTGGTGGGCGGAGTACGCCGCCACCTCGATCGCCATCTCCTCCAGCAGGTGGGTCGGCGAGCTGTCGGACAGCGCGTGCACGGCGTCCAGGCGCAGACCGTCGACGTGGTAGTCGCACAGCCACAGCCGCACGTTGTCCAGGATGAGCCGCCGGACCTCCGCCGACCCGTCCTCGTCGAGGTTGACCAGGTCGCCCCAGGTGTTGGCGCCGGACTTGAGGTAGGGCCCGTAGAGGGGCAGGTAGTTGCCCGACGGCCCGAGGTGGTTGTAGACGACGTCCTGGATGACGCCGAGCCCGGCAGCGTGGCAGCCGTCCACGAAGCGCTGGTAGGCCTCCGGGCCGCCGTACTCCTCCGTGACCGCCGACCACAGCACGCCGTCGTAGCCCCAGTTGTGGGTGCCGTTGACCGCGTTGACCGGCATCACCTCGACGAAGTCGACGCCGATGCTGCGCAGGTGATCGAGCCGCCCGAGGGCCGCATCGAAGGTGCCCTCGGGGGTGAACGTGCCGATGTGCAGCTCGTAGATCACCGAGCCCGCGAGCTGGCGCCCGGTCCAGCCGTCGTCGCCCCAGACGTACGAGGACGGGTCGTAGGTCCGCGACCGCTCGTGGACGCCGGCCGGCTGGCGCAGCGAGCGCGGGTCGGGCCGGACGGCCTCGTCATCATCGAGCAGGTAGCCGTAGTCCAACTCGCCGTCGGGCACGGGCCCGGTCGGCGTCCACCAGCCGTCGTCACCGCGGGCCATGTCGACCACCCGGTCGGCCACCGAGAGCCGCACCCGTGAGGGCCGCGGCGCCCACACGTCGAAGCGTCCTCGAGCCATCAGTCCTCCTTGACCAGCAGTGCGACCGGCAGCGTGGCGAGCACGTCGGCGACGTCGCCCGAGATGGTCCGGTCCGAGATCACGTCGCGCCACCGGCCCTGCGGCAACGCGAGCGTGGTGTCGCCCCAGCCGCCGCGGGCGGCCAGGCCGAGAGGCAGCCGGGTCGCGACCGCGACCGCTCCCCCGCGGTCGAAGGCGACGACGTGGTCGGCAGCCTCACCCGAGGCCGCCACGGGCGTGTACGACGTGAACAGCTCGGGGCGGTCACGGCGCAGCGTCAGCGCGCGCGTCGTCACGAGCAGCTTGTCGACCCCGAGGTCGTCGAGCGCGACGGACGGGGCGGGCGCCCACTCGTCGAGACCGGCCAACAGCTCCTCGCGGGCGTCCAGGTCGACGAACCTGCGGTTGTCAGGGTCGACCAGGCTCTGCTCCCACAGCTCGCTGCCCTGGTAGACGTCCGGCACGCCAGGCATGGCGATCGCGAGCAGCTTGGCCGAGAGCGAGTTGACCCAGCCGGGGGCGACGACACGCTCCAGCAGCCCGTCCAGGACCTGACGCACCTCCGCGTCGTCGAAGGCCGCGTCGACCAGCCCGTGCACGGCCGCCTCGTAGTCGGCGTCCGGCGCGGTCCAGGTGGTGCGGTCGCCCGCCTCGCGCATCGCCTTCTCGGCGTAGCCGTGCAGCCGCTCGCGCGACACGGGCCACGAGCCCAGCACGGCCTGCCACAGCAGCGAGGCGAACCCGGGGTCGGGCGCCGGCGCGAGCTCGAGCAGCCGCGTCAGCGCCGCGTCCCACTCCTCCGGGATCTCGGAGAGCACCGTGATCCGGGCCCGGACGTCCTCGCCGCGCTTGGTGTCGTGCGTCGAGAGGGCGGTCATCGCGGTCGGCCACGACGCCTGCCGCTCGCCCGACCAGCGGTGCCACTCGTCCAGGCTCAGCGAGAACTCGCTGGGCTCGCCGCCCACCTCGTTGAGCGACGTCAGCCGCGAGTAGCGGTAGAACGCGGTGTCCTCGACGCCCTTCGCCATCACCATGCCGCTGGTCTGCTGGAAGCGCAGCGCCGCGTCGGCCTCGGCATCGCCCAGCACCCCCTCCAGCACATCGAGTACGCCGGTCAGGTCCGGCCGGGAGCGGCGCGCGGCCGCGAACGCGTCGTCGAGGGCCGCTCGCTCCTCGGGCAGGTAGGACCGGTAGACCGGGAAGCACGCGAGCAGCTCGGCGACGGCGTCCTCGAGGTCGGTGACGTCCTGCTTCTCACGGACTTCGGCCGGTAGCTCGCGCACGATCCGGCGTACCTCGGAGTGCAGGATGCCGTCGGCGATCATCCGCTTGGTGCCGCGGATCATCGCGTGCCAGTCGACCTCGCTGCCCCGCAGCCGCGCCTCGAGCGCGTCGAGCGGCGCCTTGCCGGCGGGGTCGGTGAGCAGCCGGTCGACCATGCCGAGCGCGTCGTAGCCGGTCGTGCCGGCGGTGGCCCAGGAGCGCGGCAGCTCCTCCGTGGTGGTTCCTGAGGAGCCGAGGGACGAGGCGTCTCGAAGGGCGAGGATCTTCTCGACCAGCACGTACGCGCCGCCGGTGAGCGACGCGAGGTCGTCGAGGTAGCCGCCGGGGTCGCGCAGGCCGTCGGGGTGGTCGACGCGCAGCCCGTCGACGAGCCCCTCGTCGAACCAGCGCCGGATCTCGACATGGCTGGCGTCGAAGACCTCGCGGTCCTCGACGCGGATCGCGGCCAGCGTGTTGACCGCGAAGAAGCGGCGGTAGTTGAGCTCGGAGTCGGCCGCCCGCCACGACACGAGCTCGTAGTGCTGCTCGTCGTGGGTGCTGGTGCCGGGAGCCAGCGGGAAGCGGTGCTCGTGGTAGCGCACCTCCCCCTCCTCGACGCGGATCGAGGCTTCGTCGCCGTCGCCGACGACGGGGATCCGCAGCCGGCCGCCCCCGAAGTCCCAGTCGACGTCGAAGTAGTCGGCGTAGGCCGACGAGCGCCCGTGCTTCAGCAGGTCCCACCACCAGGCGTTCACGGCCGGGGTCGCGACGCCCATGTGGTTGGGCACGATGTCGACGAGGACGCCGAGCCCGAGCCGGCGCGCCTCCGCGGACAGCGCGGCCAGGCCCTCGGGCCCGCCGCGCGCGGGGTCGACCGTCGCGTGGGACACGACGTCGTAGCCGTGGGTGCTGCCCGGCTCCGCCACCAGGATCGGCGACAGGTAGACCCAGTCGGCGCCGAGCGCGTGCAGGTACGGCAGGCGCCGCGCCGCCTCGAACAGGTCGAAGTCGGCGGTGATCTGGAGCCGGTAGGTGCTCTGGGGGGTACGGCTCACCACGGCTCAGCCCCGCTCGGCCTGCGCCGCCAGCGACGCGGCAACGGAGTGGTCGGGCTCGTCCTCGGGCTCGAGGTGCTCGCGCAGCACGATCAGGCTGCGGTGCTCCAGCGCCAGCTTCTCCCCGGCCTGGTACGCCGTCTGGTCGTCGACACCGCCCGCGGTGTCGATCACGACGTCCCACGCGGCGGCGTACTCCTCCGGCGGCAGCGTCACCTCGGCCGGGCCGTCGGCGTTGAAGTAGAGCAGGAAGTGGTCGTCGATGATCTCGCCGCCGCGGGCGTCCTTGCCGGCGATGCCGTGGCCGTTGAGGTACATGCCGATCGCCTGGTTGCCGCCCTCCCAGTCGCCGTCCTCCATCGGCCGGCCGTCGAGGTGCAGCCAGACGATGTCGTTGAGCCGGTCGCCGTCGCCACCGGGGATCTCGGTGCGCACCGTGTTGCCGGTGAAGAACCGCTTGCGGCGAAACGTCGGGTGGTCGCGCCGGAGCCGGATCAGAGCCGCGGTGAACTCCACCAGCGGGCGGTCGGCGTCCTCCCAGTGCATCCACGCGATCTCGGAGTCCTGGGCGTAGGTGTTGTTGTTGCCCTGCTGGGTGCGCCCCATCTCGTCGCCGTGCAGCAGCATCGGCACCCCCTGGCTCAGCAGCAGCGTGGCCAGCAGGTTGCGCTGCTCTCGCGCGCGGAAGCCGAGGATCTCGGGGTCGTCGGTCGGCCCCTCCACGCCGTGGTTCCAGGAACGGTTGTGGCTCTCGCCGTCGTTGTTGTCCTCGCCGTTGGCCTCGTTGTGCTTCTCGTTGTAGGACACCAGGTCGGCCAGGGTGAACCCGTCGTGGGCGGTCACGAAGTTGATGCTCGCGACCGGACGGCGCCCGGAGTGCTCGTAGAGGTCCGCCGAGCCGGCCAGCCGCGAGGCGAACTCGCCCAGGGATGGCTCGCCGCGCCAGAAGTCGCGCACGACGTCGCGGTAGGCGCCGTTCCACTCCGTCCACTGCGGCGGGAAGCCGCCGACCTGGTAGCCGCCCGGGCCGACGTCCCACGGCTCGGCGATCAGCTTGACCTGGCTCACGACCGGGTCCTGCTGCACGAGCTCGAAGAACGTCGCGAGGCGGTCGACGTCGTAGAACTCGCGCGCCAGCGCCGAGGCGAGGTCGAAGCGGAAGCCGTCGACGTGCATCTCGGTCACCCAGTAGCGCAGCGAGTCCATGATCAGCTGCAGCGAGTGTGGGTGGCGCACGTTGAGGCTGTTGCCGGTGCCGGTGTAGTCCATGTAGTACTTCGGCTCGTCCTCCATCAGCCGGTAGTACGCCGGGTTGTCGATGCCCTTGAAGCTCAGCGTCGGACCCATGTGGTTGCCCTCGGCCGTGTGGTTGTAGACCACGTCGAGGATGACCTCGATGCCCGCGGCGTGCATGGCCTTGACCATCGCCTTGAACTCCTGCACCTGCTGCCCGACCTGGCCGGTGCCGGCGTACTCGGCGTGCGGGGCGAAGAAGCCGAGGGTGTTGTAGCCCCAGTAGTTGCGCAGGCCCTTCTCGAGCAGGGTGCTGTCCTGGATGAACTGGTGCACGGGCATCAGCTCGATCGCCGTCACACCGAGGTGCTGGAGGTGCTCGGTGATGGCGGGGTGCGCCAGGCCGGCGTAGGTGCCGCGGATGTCCTCGGGCAGGTCCGGGTGCAGCTGGGTCATGCCCTTGACGTGCGCCTCGTAGATGATGCTCTCGTTGTAGGGGTAGTTGAGCCGGCGGTCGCCCTCCCAGTCGAAGAACGGGTTGATCACGACCCCCAAGGTCATGTGCCCCGCGGAGTCGTCGTCGTTGCGCGAGTCGGGGTCGCCGAAGTTGTAGCCGAAGAGACTCTGGTCCCAGTCGATCTCGCGCGTCGTCGCCTTGGCGTACGGGTCCAGCAGCAGCTTGGCGGGATTGCAGCGCAGGCCCTGCTCGGGGTCCCACGGGCCGTGGACGCGGTAGCCGTAGCGCTGGCCCGGCTGGATGTGCGGGAGGTAGCAGTGCCACACGTAGGCGTCGACCTCGCGGACCTCGACGCGCTGTTCGTTGCCGTCCTCGTCGAACAGGCACAGCTCGACCCGGTCGGCGACCTCGCTGAACAGGGCGAAGTTGGTGCCGGAGCCGTCGTACGTCGCTCCCAGGGGATAGGCCTGACCTGGCCAGGACTCGAGCACGGTGCCTCCGGAGGGTGGGGTCCAACTACGTCGGGCTGAACCTATTGGATCGGTCCAACGCGGCCCAGTACCCGGGGTCGGTGGTTCCTACCCCGCGCGTCGCGCGTCACGTTCGCGCAGCGCGCCGATCTCGTCCTCGAGGACCAGCACCCGGGCGATGCCGGCCAGGTTGAGGCCCTCCTCGAGGAGCGCGCCGATGCGGCGCAGCCGCTCGACATCGTCGCGGCTGTAGAGCCGCGAGCCGCCCGGAGTGCGGGCCGGGCTGACCAGCCCGCGACGCTCGTAGACCCGCAGGTTCTGGATCTGCATCGACGCCAGGTCGGCGGCGACGGAGATCGCGAAGACGCCCTGGCCCGGGTCGGTCATGTCGTCCACCTCCTCGTTCGTCAGGGGGGTTGATTTCTGGGTGTGCTTCGTTCTATATAAAACCTGTAATCACCATTATAGGTCGTTACACACGACCCCCAGAATCCAAGGAGGACAGCGATGCTGCTGCGCACCACCGACCCGTTCCGCGACTTCGACCGTCTGGCCCAGCAGATCCTGGGCACGACCAACCGTCCGGCCGTCATGCCGATGGACGCCTGGCGCGAGGGCGACCGCTTCGTCATCGAGTTCGACCTGCCCGGCGTCACGGAGGACACCATCGACCTCGATGTCGAGCGCAACGTCCTCACCGTCCGCGCCGAGCGCGTCGCCCGCAACGGCGACTGGGAGGCCCTCGCCTCCGAGCGTCCCCGCGGCGTCTTCAGCCGCCAGCTGGTGCTGGGCGACAACCTGGACCTCGACCGGATCGAGGCGTCCTACGACGCGGGCGTCCTGCGCCTGCTGGTCCCCGTGGCCGAGAAGGCCAAGCCGCGCAAGATCCAGCTGACCGGCCGCTCCGACGACGCCGTCGAGTCCGGCGGCGAGCAGAAGGTCATCGGGGCCTGAGCCCGGCTGACCCCGGCCTCACCCGAGCGCGGCCCCTCGGCTTACGCAGCCCGAGGGGGCCGCGCTTCGCTGTGTCCCGCGGATCCGGCCGTGCTCAGGCCGGCGGCAGGACCGCGGCCGCGACCTGGTCGGCCGCCTCGGCGAGGCTCTCGCCGAGCCAGGTGCCGGGCACCCCGGCCCGGGAATCGAGCGAGGCGAAGCCGTTGCCGGCGTAGAAGAGCGGCACGCCCTTGCCGGCGACCGCCGCCAGGCTCTCGACCGCCTGACGCCGGTGCGTGGGGAGATGGGAGACGACCACGACGGCCGCGGCCTCGGTCGCGGCCAGCGCGGTGACCAGCGTGCGCTGGGGCGTCCGGGCGCCCAGGACCCGGCAGCCGATCCCGCGGTGGGCGAGCAGCGCGGCCAGCGCCTCCAGGCCGAGCGTGTGCAAGTCCCGGGGACCGCACGCCAGCAGCGCAGTCCCAGGCACCGTCGGCGCGGGCGCGAGCGTGGTGATCCGGGCGAGCCAGCCGCGCACGGCCTCGGTCGTCAGGTGCTCCTGTCCGACGTCGCAGCGACCGCTCTCCCACAGGTTGCCGACCCGGCGCATGCCCGGCATCAGCACCGAGTCCAGCGCGGCCGGAAGACCCAGCTCGGCGACGGCCTCGTCCAGGACCGCGCGTACGGCGGTCGGGTCCAGCGCCGCGGAGGCGGCCAGCATCCGCCCGACCCACACCTGGGCCGGGTCGTCGCGGTCGAGCAGCGCGCGCACGGCACGGGCGGCCGCCGACGCCTTGAGCCCGCGCGCGACCTCGTCGCGCATCAGCCGGACCTCCTCCAGCGCCGCTGTCGAGTAGCGGCGGTGCCCGCCGGGACTGCGCGGCGTCGTCGGGATCCCGTGCCGCCGCTCCCACGAGCGCAGCGTCGGCGCGGGCACGCCGAGCAGGCGGCTCGCCTCCTGGATCGGCAGGCCATCGCCCACGCGCGCGTCGTCGTCGGCGCTCATCCCACGTCCCGTCCGGGGCCACGTTGGCCCTTGCCTATCCGACTCTCCCCACGGAGATTGTGCAACGGCTCTCATACTTTGCATAAGTTCGAACCTTCACCACTCCGCCGTCCGACGGCAGGGTGGAGCCATGACCCCGACCGCGGCGCTCCCCGCCTCCCCGGCCTCCCCCGTGTGCGAGGGTCTGCTCACCGGCCTGGTGCTGCGCTGCGCCCGAGGCGAGACCCAGGCGCTCGGCACGCTCTTCGACCTGACCTACGCCCTGGTCGCGGCGACCCTGCGCCGCCGGATCGCCGCCGAGGCGACCGAGGACGTGCTCGTCGAGGTGTTCCAGGACGTCTGGCGCAGCGCTCCGGCCTTCCGGCCCGGTCGGCAGGCCCCGCTGGCCTGGCTGCTCGGCATCGCCGAGGCGGCCGTGGGTCCGCGCCCCGCGCTCGTGGCGTCCTGACCACAGCACACCGTCTCCGCCCGGTGGATGGGCGGAGACGGTGGCCCTCGACCCGCGGTGCGGAGTGATGCTCACCCGACCTGATGCTGAGTCGCGAGGCCTTTCGGTACCCCCGCGTACGCACCCCATTCCAGGGCGATGACGAGATTCCCTCAGCCCGGCTGGTGGAACGGCGCTCCGCCGCCGAAGGAGTCCGAGACCAGCCTGCCGTCGAGGACCCGGTAGGGCGCCGGCGACTCCGAGGCCCGCCGGCGCAGCGCGGCCACGGGGAGCGCGACCCGGCCGGCCCACAGCATCAGGTTGCCTTCACGGCGACCCCGCAGGGTCGCGGGCTCGGCGCCCAGCGCCAGGTGGGGGAGGTGCTCTCGCACCCCGGCCACCACGCGTCGGGTGTGCGCGAACGGCGCCCGGTCGCTGAGGTTGAGCAGGTAGTGGCCGACCGGCCCCAGGGCGCGCGCGACCGCTGCCGCCTGCTCGAGCGTCACCAGGTCGGCCGGCACCCGGCCGTCGGCGTAGGCATCGAGGACGACGAGGTCGGCGCGCCCCTCCGGAAGCGCGGCCACCCCGGCGCGACCGTCCACGGGGCGCACCTTGATCCCGCTGCGCCGCGGCAGCGGCAGCCGGGTCCGCACCAGCTCGGTGACCTCGGTGTCGGGCTCCAGCACCACCTGCGCGGAGGTGGGACGCGTGGCGGCGATGTAGCGCGGCAGCGTCATCCCGGCGCCGCCGACGTGCACGACCCGCACGGGCACCCCCGGATCGGCCAGCACATCCACGACGTCACCCATGCGACGCACGTAGTCGAAGGCGAGGTACGTCGGGTCGTCCAGGTCGACGTAGGACTGATCCCGGCCGTCGTGGCGCAGCACGAAGGCCCGCGCCCGCTCGGTCGGCAGCAGCTCCCACACGCCGCGACCCTCTCACGGCGCCGGTCGGCACTGATGAGCATGGCCGACCAAGGCTCCCCGGCTGCGCCGACGCGTTTGAGCCATGACCGCCTGGTCACCGGGGGCCATGCAGGCCGACATCACGATCACGGTCGACGGCACCGAGCACCACACGACCGTCGACACCCGGACCACCGTGCTCGACCTCCTCCGTGAGCGACTGGGGGTGACCTCCCCCAAGAAGGGCTGCGACCACGGGCAGTGCGGCTCGTGCACCGTCCTGCTGGACGGCCGTCGCCACCTGACCTGCCTGGCGCTCGCGGTCGCCTACGACGGCGCGGAGGTCACCACCGCAGCCGGGCTCTGCGATGGTGATGACCTGCACCCGGTGCAGCAGGCGTTCCTTGACCACGACGGCCTCCAGTGCGGCTACTGCACGCCGGGCCAGGTCTGCTCCGCGGTGGGCATGCTCGACGAGGCGAAGCAGGGCCACCCGAGCCACGTCACCGAGGACCTGGAGGCGGAGGCCGACCTCACCGACGACGAGATCCGCGAGCGCCTGAGCGGCAACCTGTGCCGCTGCGGCGCGTACGCCGGCATCCTCGCCGCCGTGCGCGAGTCGGCGGGCCGGGCATGAGGGAGCTCGCCTACCTGCGCCCCGACGACGCCGCCACGGCGGTCGCGGCGGTCGCCGGCAACCCGGGGGCGCGCTTCCTGGGTGGCGGCACCAACCTGGTCGACCACCTCAAGCTCGGCGTCACCGCACCGGAGCTGCTCGTCGACATCCGCCGTCTCCCGATGGACTCCGTGGCGGAGACGGACACGCCGGACGGGCCCGGCCTGCGCATCGGCGCCAACGTCCGCAACAGCGACCTGGCGGCGCATCCGCTCGTGCGCAGCCTCTTCCCCGCCGTCTCCCGCGCGCTGCTCTCCGGGGCGTCGGCCCAGATCCGTCACCAGGCCACGACGGCCGGCAACCTCCTTCAGCGCACCCGCTGCGTGTACTTCCAGGACGTGACCACGCCCTGCAACAAGCGGGAGCCCGGCAGCGGGTGCTCGGCGCTGGAGGGCTACGCGCGCTACAACGCGATCCTGGGCGCCAGCGAGGCCTGCGTCACCACCCACCCCTCCGACCTGGCGGTCGCGCTCGCCGCGCTCGACGCCACGGTCGTCGTGCTCGGTCCCGACGGTGAGCGCCGGGTCGCGATCGGCGACCTGCACCGGCTCCCCGGCGACCAGCCCGAGCACGACACCACCCTGGCGCACGGCGAGCTCGTCACCGCGATCGAGCTGACCGCCGGTCGCCTGCCCCGCCGCTCGACGTACTACAAGGCCCGTGACCGGGCGTCGTACGCGTTCGCGCTGGTGTCGGTGGCCGGCGCGCTCCAGCTCGACGGCGACACCGTGACCGACGTCCGGCTCGCGTGGGGCGGGGTCGCCCACCGGCCGTGGCGCGCCACCCGGGCGGAGCAGTCCCTGCGCGGCCGCCAGTTCAGCGAGGAGGCCGTGCGCGCCGCGTGCGAGGAGGAGCTCGCCGAGGCGTCCGCCTCCCCCGACACCGCCTTCAAGGTGCCGATGGTCCGCAACGCCTCCGCGATGGTGCTCGCCCGACTGGCCCGGGAGGCGCGATGACCGAGCTGCTGCCCGACCCCGTCCCCGCCCGCGCCATGGGGTCCGCCCGCACGCGCGCCGATGGCCACGCCAAGGTCACCGGGCTCGCGGCGTACGCCGTCGAGCACCCCGGCGAGAGCCCTCTGACGCTGTGGCTGGTGCAGTCCACGATCGCCAAGGGCCGCATCACCGGGCTCGACAGCGGCGCCGCGCTCGCGCACCCGGGGGTCATCGCGGTGCTCGACCACACCAACGCTCCCCGCCTGGTCACCGACGACCCGGACGCGACCGACCCCGAGCTCGTGGTGCTCCAGGACGCCGAGGTCGCCTACCGCGGCCAGATCGTCGCCGCCGTCCTCGCCGACAGCTCGGAGGCGGCCCGCGAGGGCGCCGCCCTGGTGCGCGTCCACTACGAGACGGAGCCGCACCGGGCCGAGTTCCGCGACGACTCGCCGGCCTACGCGCCCGAGAGCGTCAACCCCGACCAGCCGACCGACACCGACGACGGCGACGTCGAGGCCGGCCTCGCGCAGGCCGACGTGGTGGTCGATGAGACCTACCGGACCGCCTACGAGCACAACAACCCCATGGAGCCGCACGCCGTGACGGCCACCTGGACCGAAGGCGAGGACGGCCCCCGGCTCACCCTGGTCGACTCCACCCAGGGCGTGCACCAGGTCGCGGAGACGCTGGCCCCGATGCTCGGTCTGCCGCAGGACCGGCTGCGGGTGCTCGCGCCGTACGTCGGCGGCGGGTTCGGCAGCAAGGGACTCCCCCACGCCCCGGAGATGGCCGCCGCCCTCGCGGCGCGCACGGTGCCCGGCCGCGCGGTCCGGCTGGCCGTCACCCGCCAGCAGATGTTCGCGCTGACGGGCTACCGGACGGCCACGGTCTCGCGCTTCCGGCTCGGCGCCCGCGCCGACGGCACCCTGCTGGCGGTCGAGCACCAGGTGCGCGAGCAGACCTCCGCCCTCAAGGAGTACGCCGAGCAGACCGCGACCCCGACCCGGATGCTCTACGCCGCCCCACACCGGCGCACCCGGCACCGGCTGGTCGAGCTGGACGTCGCGGTCCCCTCCTGGATGCGGGCCCCCGGGGAGATGCCCGGCGTCTACGCGCACGAGGTCGCGATGGACGAGCTGGCGACCGCGTGCGGGATCGACCCGGTCGAGCTGCGCGTGCGCAACGAGCCCGACGTCGACCCCGAGACGGGCAAGCCGTTCTCGGGACGACGCCTGGTCGAGTGCCTCGAGCGCGGCGCCGAGCTGTTCGGCTGGGCGGACCGGCCGCACCAGCCGCGCGCCACCGTCGACGGCGAGTGGTGGGTCGGCACCGGCGTGGCCAGCGCGACGTACCCCACGATGACCATGGCCGGCAGCCAGGCACGCGTGCGCGCACTCGGCGGTGGTCGCTACGAGGTCGGCATCGGGTCGGTCGACATCGGGACCGGCGCCCGCACGGTGCTGGCCCAGATCGCCGCCGATGCCCTGGGCGTCGCGGTCGACGACGTCGACCTGGAGATCGCCGACACCGACCTGCCCATGGCGACCGTCGCCGGCGGCTCCTCGGGCACCAGCTCGTGGGGCTCGGCCATCGTCGCCGCCGCCCAGCAGTTCCGCCACGACCACGGGGACGACCCCGACGCCGGCGTGCACACCACGGCGTCGGCCGCGCAGAGCCCCGGCATGGAGCAGTACGCCACCCACGCGTTCGGCGCGGTCTTCGCCGAGGCGCGAGTGCACCGCTACACCGGCGAGGTGCGGGTGCCGCGACTGCTGGGCGTCTACTCGGTCGGCCGCGTCCTCAACCCGGTCACCGCCCGCTCGCAGCTCCTCGGCGGCCTGACGATGGGCCTGTCGGCGGCGCTGTTCGAGGAGTCGCACCGCGACCCGCGCTTCGGCCACGTCGTCACCCAGGACCTCGCGACCTACCATGTCGCCGCCCACGCCGATGTCCGCGGCATCGAGGCGGTCTGGCTCGACGAGGAGGATCCGCACGTCAACCCGATGGGCTCGCGCGGGATCGGGGAGATCGGGATCGTCGGCTCGCCGGCCGCAGTCGCCAACGCGACGTACCACGCCACCGGGGTGCGGGTGCGCAGCATCCCGATCACCCCTGACCGCTTCGTGGAGTGAGCCGCCTTCGGCCTCGCCACCTGATCGGTCCCCGGCAGGCTCTCCACGCGCGCCGCGACGGCGTCGGGGGTCATGCCGCGAGCCTAGGAATCGGCCCTCCCCGCGTCCACTGTCAGAGGTGGTCGGGCACGACCAGGGCGTCGGGATCCTGACGCACCGGCATCGCGGCGACCGCGACCCGGGTGAGCTCGGCGGCCGCGGCGACCAGGCGGCGGCGCTTGCGGGGCGACATGGCGTCCCACGCCCCCGGGCGCCGGTGCTCGAGGAGCTGCCGGCTGCCGGCCTCCGCCGCCGCCTCGTACTCCTCGGCGCTGAACTCCGGCCGGGCGCCCACTGTCGGCCGCTCGGGCAGGGCGGTCAGCACCGGCAGCACGATCTCCCCGGCCGCCGCCTTGCGCGGGTAGGCCTCGGCCTTGCCCAGGGCGTCGTAGGCCGCGGCGGCGTCGCCGCGGCGCCACGGGGGCCGGGTCGCCGCGAAGAGTCGGCGCGCCACCGCGTCGACCCCCACCGTCATCTCGTGCTCGGTGAACCTCATAGGTCACCATGATGCGGGACGAGGTTGAGCGCCGCCGTTCGGGGGAAGGGTGGCGGCATGCAACGACGACGGACCTACGCGGTGGTCATGCTGGCGGCGGTGGCGACGATGGCCACCGGGTGCAGCGATGACGAGGGATCCGGCGAGCCGGACGGGCCCCGCGGCGGCTCCTCGGCCTTCTCCGTCACCTCGGCGCTGGGCCGGCTTCCCGCCGTCGGTGACGAGGGCGTGATGGTCACGGTCGCGGACGTCGCCGCGATCCGAGCGGCCAACGATCTGGACATACCCGACCTCTCCGATCTGGACGCGGTCGCCGACTACGGGATCGAGATGACTGGCGCCGACGACGACGCGAGGGCCATGTTGGTGCCGGGCACCCTCAGCCAAGGGCTGCACTGGCAGGACGAGCACGACCGCTTCGGGTTCTCCTGGATGGAGGCCGACGCGCTGGCTTCCGTCTACGCGGCCCCCGAGGAGTTCACCTGGACGGCGTACGCCGATCCGGTCGAGCCCGCCGAGGGCCTCGAGGAGGTGGGCGACGGGATGCTGTCGACCGCCTCCGACCCCGACGACGACAACGCGGTGTTCGCCGCCGTGGAGGGCAGCCAGGCGGCCCTCTCGCGCGATCGCGACGACCTGGCCGACTGGCTGGCGGACGAGGGCCCGACCCTCGCCGACGACGAGTCCCTCGCCACCCTCGCGGCCGCGCTCGACGAGGAGGAGGTCCTCTCGGCCTACCTCGTGCACGTGGGGGGCGACGACCCCTCCCCGCTCGCCCTGGGTTGGACCGTCGACGCGGAAGGACCAGGTGTGGTCGTCGTCTACGACGCCGGCGACAGCGACGCGGCCGCCAGTGGCCTCGCGTCCCTGCGCGAGTCCTACGCCGCCCCGGAGGTCTCCGAGCATCTCGACGTGGAGCAGATCGAGGCGAAGGGCAGGGTCATGGTGGTGACCGCGTCGCCGACCGACGGGCTGGTCAGGGGCGTCCTCGAGGCTTTCCGTGCCTTCGAGCTCCCGGGCATGCGCTGACTGCGACGACCCTGCGCCCTCGAGCGCGTCCTGGTGACGGGAGTGCCGCCAGGACCGGCTGGGCCCGCGCCGTACGATGTCGGTCGCGGTCCGCCCGCGCGCCACCGCGTGAGAGACCGCGGGCTCCGACCCACGAGAGGCCTTCCCCGTGTCCCGACGATCCGCGACCTCGCGCTCGCTCGTCGCCCTGGCGCTCGCGGCCGGCCTGCTGGGCGCGTGCGACCTCGGGTCCGACCCGGCCGAGCCGCCGGCCCGGCCGGCACCCCCCGAGGCGGCGCAGGACGCCAGCCAGAACGTCGTCCCGCCGCCGAGGCCGGCCGACGACCGCCCCAACATCGTCATGGTGCTCGTCGACGACATGCGCACCGACGAGCTGCCCTACCTGCCCAGGACCCGTGCCCTCCTGGCCCGCCACGGCGTGCGCTTCCCGCACAACATCAGCCCTCATCCCTTGTGCTGCCCGGCCCGCGCCTCGCTGGCCACCGGCTCCTACGCGCAGACCAACGGGGTCCTGCACAACAGCGGGGACCGGGGTGGCTACCAGGCGCTCGAGCCGGGTCAGACCTACGCCCCCTGGCTGCAGCGGTCCGGCTACCGCACCGCATTCGTCGGCAAGTTCCTCAACGACTACAGCCACCGGGACCCCCGGGAGCCGGGCTGGGACGTCTGGAGCGCGCAGGTCGGCCGGGTCTCGGCCTACCGGCGCTCCCGCTTCTTCGGCGAGCAGGTCGAGCGTGGCTACGTGACCACCCAGATCGAGCGGCGAAGCAACGACCTGGTCACCGACCTGGCCGGGAAGGGCTCGCCCTTCTTCCTCGTCACCAACCACACCGCGCCCCACGTGCAGATGGAGGAGCGCGACAACGGCCGCTACGAGCAGCTCCCGCCGCCGGCCGAGCCGCGCTACGCACGCCTGTACGACGACGCGGCAGACCCGGCGTTCTTCCGCAAGCCGTCCTTCCTGGTGCCGTGGCCCGGCGGCAAGACCCTGACCCGCGAGGAGATGCGTGAGCTCCACCTGGCCCGAGTCCGGTCGCTCGCCTCGGTCGACGACGCCGTGGCCTCGCTGGTCCGGACCCTGCGCCGCACCGGTGAGCTCGCCAACACCTACGTGGTCTTCACCTCCGACAACGGTCACGCCCTGGGTGAGCACGGCTACCGCACCAAGAACTACCTGATGCGCGAGATGCTCGACGTGCCGCTGGTGGTCAGGGGTCCCGGCGTCGCCCGCGGCGCCAGCACCGCGATCACCTCGCTCGTCGACCTGCCGGCGACGTTCCTCGAGATCGCGGGCGTCAAGGCTCGGCACCGGCTGGACGGGGTCTCGCTGCTGCCGCAGCTGCGACACCCGCAGCGCCGCCCGCGCGGCTGGCGCGACACCACGCTGGTGCAGACCGGCAACAACCGGGACGCGGGCCCGGAGCCGTTCTGGGGGTCCCGCGGTGTCCAGACCCGGCGCTATCTCTACGGCTACGACCCCGGGGGCACCACCGGCAACTGGCCGGAGTTCCTCTTCGACCGCGAGCGCGACCCCTACGAGCTCACCAACGTGGTGGACCACCCCGCCTACGCCGGTGTCGTGGCGGAGCTGCGGCGGCGCACCGCGGCCCTCGTGGACTGTGTCGGGCGGGCCTGCAACCGCGTCTTCGGGCCGGATCCCCGGCCGGCGGACGAGCCGGTGAGGGCCTCGTGACCGCGGAGCGCGGCGAGCGCCTCGCCGACTGGCTGGACCGCCTCGGCCTGGCCGACCACCTCGCAGAGGCCGGCCTGCCGACGTACGTCCGCGACGAGCGCGGCCACGCCCGATGGACCGACCCGGGCACGGGTGAGCCGCTCAGCGCCGACCAGCTCGACCAGCTCGACCGCCTGTTGCACCAGCAGGGCTCCGAGCCCGAGCACGCCGTCCCCGTGGCGCTGCTCCTCCTCGCGCGCCAGGCGCGGGTGCGCGAGGAGCTGCTGGCCGGTGAGTGGCTCACCTACGAGTCCCTGGCCGCGCTGCGCGGTGCCTCGGTCAACGCGACTCGCTTCGCGGTCCACAAGGCCCACGCCGAGCACCGGTTGCTGCTGGTCGCGACCGAGACCGGGACCGTGGTCCCGGCCTTCCAGCTCACGCCGGACGGGGAGCCGCGCCCCGACCTGGCGCCGGTGCTGCAGCCACTGCTCTCGGCGGGCATGGATCCCTGGCGCGCCTGGGCCTGGCTGACCCAGCCGGCCGGGCTGCTGGGCGGACAGGTGCCGGAGCGGATGGTCGCCGACCCCGGCGAGGCGGACCTGGTACGCCACGCGGCGGTCCGGCTGGCCGAGCGAGTCGCCGCCTCCGGCTGAGGGAGCCCAGCCCTGCCATGACGCACCCGAGCCCGGCCGACCGTGGCGGTCGACCGGGCTCGGGTGGTGCGGATCAGGCGAGGTCGAAGCGGTCCAGCTCCATCACCTTGGTCCAGGCGGCGACGAAGTCGGCCACGAACTTCTCGCGAGCATCGTCGCTGGCGTAGACCTCGGCCAGCGCCCGCAGCTGCGAGTTGGAGCCGAAGATCAGGTCGACCGCGGTGGCGGTCCACTTGAGCTCGTCGGTCGCGGCGTCGCGGATCTCGTAGACGTTCTCCTCCGACTCCGAGGCCACCCAGCGCGCACCGGGCGCGAGCAGGTGGGTGAAGAAGTCGTTGGTCAGGACGCCCGGACGCGCGGTGAGCACGCCGTGCTGCACTCCGCCCACGTTGTTGCCCAGCGCCCGCAGGCCGCCGACCAGCACGGTCATCTCGGGAGCGGTCAGGTCGAGCATGTAGGCCTTCTCGACCAACAGCTTCTCCGGCATCAGCTTCTCACCGGCTCGCAGGTAGTTGCGGAACCCGTCGGCGCGAGGCTCGAGCACCCGGAAGGAGTCCGTGTCGGTCTGCTCCTGGGTGGCGTCGGTGCGTCCCGCGTGGAACGGCACGGTGATCTCCATGCCGGCGTCCTTGGCCGCCTTCTCGATCGCCGCGTTGCCCGCGAGGACGATCAGGTCGGCCAGCGAGACCTGCGCCCCGCCGGCGGCGTTGAACTCGGCCTGGATGGCCTCGAGCTTGCCCAGCACGGCGGCCAGCTGCTCGGGCTGGTTGGCCGTCCAGTTCCGCTGCGGCTCCAGGCGGATGCGCGCGCCGTTGGCGCCGCCCCGCTTGTCGGTGGAGCGGAAGGTCGAGGCCGAGGCCCACGCGGTGGAGACGAGCTCGGAGACCGAGAGCCCGGACTCCAGCACCTTCGCCTTGAGGGAGGCGATGTCGGCGTCGCCGACCAGCTCGCCCTGCACCGGCGGGACCGGGTCCTGCCACAGCTGCGGCTCGGCGACCCAGGGCCCGAGGTAGCGGTCGATGGGGCCCATGTCGCGGTGCAGCAGCTTGTACCAGGCCTTGGCGAAGGCGGTGGCGAACTCGTTGGGGTTCTCCAGGAACCGGCGCGAGATCTTCTCGTACTCGGGGTCGAAGCGCAGCGCCAGGTCGCTGGTCAGCATCGTGGGCTTGCGCTTCGGGGAGTCGGCGGCGGGCCCGGGGATGATGTCCTCGGCGTCCTTGGCGACCCACTGGAAGGCACCGGCCGGGCTCTTGACGAGCTCCCACTCGTACTTGAAGAGGAACTTGAAGAAGTCGTTGCTCCAGCGCGTCGGCGTCGAGGTCCAGGTGACCTCGAGGCCCGAGGTGATCGCGTCGGCGCCCTTGCCGGAGCCGAACGAGCTCTTCCAGCCCAGGCCCTGCTCCTCGATCGGCGCGGCCTCGGGCTCGGGCCCGACCAGGTCGGGGTCACCGGCGCCGTGGGTCTTGCCGAAGGTGTGGCCACCGGCGATGAGCGCGACGGTCTCCTCGTCGTTCATCGCCATGCGGGCGAAGGTGTCGCGAATGTCGCGGGCCGACGCCAGCGGATCGGGGTTGCCGTTGGGTCCCTCGGGGTTGACGTAGATCAGACCCATCTGGACGGCGCCGAGCATGTCGTCGAGGGTGCGCTCCTCGGTGTAGCGCTCGTCCCCGAGCCAGGTGTCCTCGGGCCCCCAGATGATCTCCTCCGGCTCCCAGATGTCCTCGCGGCCGAAGCCGAAGCCGAAGGTCTGGAAGCCCATGTCCTCCAACGCGACGGTGCCCGCGTAGACCAGCAGGTCGGCCCAGGAGATCTTCTGCCCGTGCTTCTGCTTGACCGGCCACAGCAGGCGACGCGCCTTGTCCAGGTTGGCGTTGTCGGGCCAGCTGTTCAGCGGGGCGAACCGCTGGCTGCCCTCGCCGGCGCCGCCGCGGCCGTCGTAGATGCGGTAGGTGCCGGCCGCGTGCCAGCTCATCCGGATGAAGAGGCCGCCGTAGTGACCGAAGTCGGCCGGCCACCAGTCCTGCGAGGAGTTGAGCACCTCGACGATGTCACGGCGCAGCTCGGCGAGGTCGAGCTTCTTGAACTCCTCCGAGTAGGAGAAGTCGGGGCCCAGCGGGTTGCTCTTCGACGAGTGCGCGTGCAGCGGCGTGAGGTCGAGGCTGTTGGGCCACCAGTCCTGGTTGGTGTGGGGCCGCCCGGCCTTGGGCTGCGGCGAGGGGATCGCGGGGTTCTCGCTCTCGCTGCCGTGCGCCGCGGCGGAGTCGTGCATGACTGGGCAGCCACCCTCGGCCTTGCGGTCCACCCCCTGGGGGCTCTCCTGGGTGGTGCGGTCCTGGCTGTCGCTCATCTGTTTCCTTCCAACTGACGGTTCACTGGCTGGTGGTGACGGCCGCGGCACGTGGGGCAGATGCCCCAGTAGACGACCTCCGCCTCGTCGATCACGAAACCGTGGTCGTCGGAGGCGGCAAGGCAAGGGGCCTGGCCGACGGCGCAGTCGACGTCGGCGATGGTGCCGCAGGAGCGGCACACGATGTGGTGGTGGTTGTCCCCCACCCGGGCTTCATAGCGCGCGGTGGTGCCCGCAGGCTGGATCCGGCGGACCAGGCCCGCCTCGGTGAGGGCGCGCAGCACGTCGTACACGGTCTGGTGCGACACGCTGGCGTACTCGCGACGGACCTGCTCGAGCACGTCGTCGGTGTCGAGATGGGGGTGGTCGTAGACCACGGCCAGCACGGCCAGCCGGGGCTGGGTCACCCTCAGGGACGCCTCGCGCAGCAGCGACTCGTACTGCAGCATGGACATGGCCGTCAGCCTAGGGGTTTTTCTGGATTAGTTCAAGATTGACACGCCGTCGGGTCGGCTGCTCGGCTGACTGGGTGGGCTCAGCGCCGGCGGCCTCCCCGTGCGTGTGCCCGTGACCTCACCCACGCGCCCTCGTTGGCGACGACACGCGCCAGTCTCACCCGCCAGGAGCTTCGTGGCCCGCGTGTCGGCCGGACCCGGTGCTCGGCCCAGATCCTGATGAGCGCCAGGAGGACCAGGATGGCGACGATCGTGGTCATAGCGGGCTCAGGCCGTGGGCCGCACCGCCTCCGGCTCGCGCTCGACGAGCCGGAACAGCCGGGACGGCAGCAGCATGCGCAGGACGACCGGCCCGCACCCGCGGAGCGGCCGCCCAGGTGCTCCGCATGCCGAAGTCCCCCACCAGCACCAGGGCGGAGCCCCACGCCGAGATGCCCATGTCCCCTCCTCCAGGTGGCCACCCACCGCGGGTCGGCCCGACTCCATGGTCTCTCGCGGTGGGGAGTCGGGGAAGATCCGTCGCCGGCTTTGGTCTGCACGGGTGAGGGGAGCCGGCCGGACAGGTGGATTCATGCCCCCGACAACGCGCCCGCAACACCTACATCCCCGACTGGGCGTGAGGGCTCTCCCGAACGCGGTCTCAGGCGAAGGAGGCCGGCCCCCGGTTCCACCACGGCGGGGCCCACGCCGAGGCGCGGTGCCAACGGCACCCCCACCCCGCCGCCAGCTCGTCACCGAGGTGGCCGGCCATGCTGACGATGCCCATCCGGGGCTGCCGGACCCTGTGGGAGATGCCCAGCAGCTCGGTCTCCAGGTTCTCGTCCTCGACTCGAAGGGGTCGCCTCCGTGCGAGGCCGGGTAACCTCATTCGCGACCGCATGCCTGTGTCCCGCCGGGTATTGCGCCGTCCGGGTCTCAGTGGTGGAAGCTGGTGCCCTCCTCCGCCGTCAGCGACTCCTTGGGGCCGTGCTTGTCCAGGACCTTCATCGAGCGGCGATAGTCGTCGAGGAGCAGGGCGGCCATGTCCCGGCTGAAGTCGTGCCGCACGAGCACGCGCTGGATGGCGAGGTCCTCCCGGTCAGGGGGCAGCGTGTAGGCGGGGACCTGCCATCCGCGAGTGCGCAGGCGATCCGCCAGGTCGAAGAGGTTGAAGCCGTGGTCCACCCCCTCCTTGAGCTTCCAGGTGAGCCCTGGGATACCCCCGCGGCCGTCGTAGATCAGGTCGAACGGGCCCATCTTGGCGATCTCGTCGGCGAGGTAGCGAGCGGTCTCGTAGCCGGCCTCGTGGATCTTGCGGTAGCCCTCCCTGCCGAGCCGGAGGAAGTTGTAGTACTGCGCGACGATCTGGCCGCCGGGGCGGGAGAAGTTCAGCGCGAAGACCGCCATGTCGCCACCGAGGTAGTTGACGTGGAAGACCAGATCGTCCGGCAGATCCTCCGCGTCGCGCCACACGACCCAGCCGACGCCCAAGGGCGCCAGGCCGAACTTGTGTCCGGAAGCGTTGATCGACTTCACCCGAGGCAGACGGAAGTCCCAGATCAGGTCCGGCTCGACGAACGGCGCGATGAACCCTCCACTGGCGCCGTCGACGTGCATCGGGACATCGAGTCCGGTCTCCTCCTGCAGCTTGTCCAGGGCAGCCGCGACGTCGGCTACCGGCTCGTACTGGCAGGTGAACGTGACGCCCAGGGTCGGGACGACGCCGATGGTGTTCTCGTCGACGCGCTTCACCGCCTCCTCGGGGTTCATGATGAGCCGGTCGCCCTCCATCGGGATCTCGCGGAGCTCGACGTCCCAGTAGCGGGCGAACTTGTGCCAGCAGATCTGCACCGGGCCGGTGACCAGGTTGGGGCGGTCGGTCGGCTTGCCCTCGGCGCGACGACGCTCCCGCCACTTCCACAGCAGGGCCATCCCGCCGAGCATCGCCGCCTCGCTCGAGCCGGTGGTCGAGGTGCCCATCGTGTCGGCGGCATCGGGGCTGTTCCACAGGTCGGCGAGCATGTGCACGCAACGGGCCTCGAGCTCGGCCGTCTGCGGGTACTCGTCCTTGTCGATCATGTTCTTGTCGACCGACAGCGTCATGAGCTCGTTGATCTCGGGCTCGACCCAGGTCTGGCAGAACGTGGCCAGGTTCTGACGCGAGTTGCCGTCGAGCATCAGCTCGTCGTGCACCACCTGGAAGACGTGCCTGGCGACGTGCTCGTCCTGGGGGAACTTGTACTTCGGCATCGGGACCGACAGGTCGGTGGAGGCGAAGACGTCGTCCTCGAGGGCGCCTCGGACCGAGTTCTTGTTGTGCAACATGAAATTTTCGCTCCTCTGGTCAGCGCCCGGGGGCGCGGGTCGGGGTGTGCTGCGGTGGCGTGGTCGGGTTCCGTCGCCTACGGGGTGGGGATCGTCTCCTCGGTGTCGAGCTTGCGGAACGCGTGCTTGAACTCGTCGGCCTTGTCGGGGCAGTAGGTTGCGATCACCGCGAGGTCGTAGGCGACGAGGCTCGGGTCCAGCACCACTCGGCGCAGGTTGTTGGCGTTGTTGCCGAACTGGGACAGCGACAGCTGATGTTGGAGCTCGTCGATGTTCTCGCAGCTCACCCCGCCATCGGTGCCGTAGAGCGCCTCCGCCGTCTCCAGGCCTATCTGGGGGAGACCGAGCTCGGCGAGGTTGGCGTTGAGCTGCTCGGCCAGCCCCTGGGCCTCTGCGCTGTCCGGATCGGACGCGGTGCCGGCCGGCGAGCACGCGGCGAGCGCAAGGCCGGCGGCGAGGGCAAGTGCCGCCGTCCGAAGCATCGGGGAACGGACCGCTCGTGAACGCGTGGAGATCATCGGACTCAGCCCTCCTGGACCGGCGTGTCGGAATGGGTGTGGTCCGGGGAGGAGTCGATCTTCCACTCCGGCTTGCGCAGCTTGTACAGGACGAATGGCCAGACGCCGAGCACGACGATGCCGGCCACGAGGATCAGGATGTAGACGCCCTGGGGCGTGGCGTCCGCGTTACCCGAGGGCTCGACGAAGCCGAGGAAGAAGGCCGCCAGGCTGCCCAGGAAGCCCACCGTGCCGACCACGGGCATCAGCGGCGTGCGGAAGCCGCGCTTGACGTCGGGGTGGGTGCGGCGCAATCGCATCGCCGCCAGGAACATGACCATGTACATGAGCAGGTAGAGCTGGACGGCCATGGCGGTGAGGATCCAGAAGACCGACTGCACCGACGGCAGCACCGCGAACAGCACGGCCATCGCGGTCACGATGAGGCCCTGGACGACCATGATCGGAACCTGCATCCCCCGGCTGTTGGTGCCCTGCAGACGCGGAGGCAGGTAGCCCTCCTTGCCCACGAGGAGCAGGCCCTTGCTGGGCCCGGGGATCCAGGTGACCACCGACGCGAGGATGCCCACGACGATCAGCAGGGCCATCACCGTGGTGCCCCAAGACATCCCCAGATGGTGGAAGAAGACGTCGAAGGCCTGCAGCACACCCTGCGTGAGGTTGACGCTCGATCCAGGCACCCCGATGGAAATGGCCAGCGTCGGCAGGATGAAGACGAACAGGATGAGGACGACGGACAGGACGATCGCCTTCGGGAACTCGATGCTGGGCTTGCGCATCTCGGTCACGTGCACGGCGTTCATCTCCATGCCGGCGTAGGAGAGGAAGTTGCTGACGATGAGCACGATGCTCGCCAGGCCGGTGAACTTCGGGAACCACTCGGCATCACCGACAGCCGGCAGGTGCGAGGTGCCGCCGTCCTGCCAGTAGATGACGGCGAAGACGATCAGTGCCGCGGCCGGCACGATGGTGCCGATCAGGAACCCCCAGGTCCCCACCTTGGCGAACGCGTCGACGCCGCGGGTCGCGATGAGGGTCGAGAACCAGTAGACGACCAGGATCACCAAGCCGGTGAAGAGTCCGGAGTTGGCCAGGCTCGGGTCGAACACGTAGGCCAGCGCCGAGGCGAAGAAGGCCAGCTGTGCCGGGTACCAGGCGACGTTCTGCATCCACTGCTGCCAGATCGCGAAGAAGCCGATCTGGTCGCCGTAGGCCTCTTTGACCCAGACGAAGACCCCGCCCTTCCAGCCGCTGGCCAGCTCGGCAGCGACGAGCGCGACCGGCACCATGAACAGGATGGCGGGCAGGACGTAGAGGAAGATCGAGGCCCAGTCGTAGGCCGCCATGGCCGGAAGTCCGCGCACGCTGGCCACCGCCGTGGCGATGAGGATCGCCATCGAGGTCCAGCTGATGAAGGTGCGGCCGGGCGCCGGCGTCTGCGATGCCGTGGGCTGACCGTCTTCTTGAGTAGCCATCTCAACGCCTTCCGGTGGGTACTGCGAGGTTGCTTGCCTGTCGTGGGGGGCGCGGCCATCGGCGCTCACGACGTGGGGTGGTCCCCTGCAAGGTGGCCGTTGACTCCATGCCGGTCATCCCTCTCGACTCGCTGGGCTCGTCCTCCGAGGGTGTCCCGGACCCCCAGGGCCCACCAGTGACAAATGGCCCCCCCCATCCAGGACCGTCCCGGGCCGCCGGCCAGAGGCGTGCCCTTGGCCGGGTCAGCCGGCGGTGGGCTGACGTGCCTCTGGGACGGTCGCGACCGCGGATGCGGCGGCGGAGGCGGGCAGCGCCGAGCGCACGCCCCACTCGAACAGCGCGAGCGCGAACACGGTGACCACCACCTGGTCGACACCGAAGGGCAGCACCTCACGACCGCCGCCGAACCTCCCGAGGAAGGTCAGGACCAGCAACCCGACGTAGTAGGGGCCGAGCCAGACGAGCGACCCCAGCGACAGCGAGCGGCCCAGCGCCGGGTCGCGGACCACGCGCCAGACCAGCACCCCGACGCCGACGGTGATCGGGATGGTCAGCTTGATCATCGTCTCCCAGCCGGTCCAGTAGATGATCAGGCTGACCACGACGAACGCGACCCGCGCCAGCACCGGCAGCGCGACGAGTCGGAACGGTCGGGCCCGCTCGGGGACCTGGCGGCGCAGCGCGACGACGGTGACCGGGCCCAGGCACATCGACAGGACGATGGCGCCGGAGTTGAAGGAGAGCAGCTCCGACCAGCCGTCGCGGAAGGCGAGCAGCAGGAGCAGCCCGACGGCGAGGTTCAGCAGCATCGCGCGCATGGGGACACCGTGACGCGAAAAGATCGAAAGCGCTCGCGGGAAGAGACCGTTCCGTGCGACCGCGACCGCCAGCCGACCGGTGGAGGCCGTCGAGACAAGCCCGGCGCCGAACGGACCGAGGATGGCGTCGGCGACGACCAGCTTCGCGAGCGCCGTCATGCCGAGCGCGGTGAGCAGTGCTGCGAGGGGTCCGTTCGCGCCGCCTCGGTCGAGGGCTCCCCAGCCGTCGCCGAGAACGGCGGGGTCGACGGCGCCGATGAAGCCGATCTGGAGGACGGTGAAGAGCAGCGTGCAGATGAGGATGCCGCCCACCAGGGCCACCGGAATGGTCACCTGCGGCCGCTTCGCCTCGCCGGCGAGGTCGAGCGCATGCCGGAAGCCCAGGAAGGCGAAGGCGACCCCGCCCGTGGTGATGGCGCTCAGGACCCCGGCCATCCCGTCGGGCGCGAAGCCCGTCTCGCGGATCGGTGCGGAGGAGAACTGGGTGAGCAGCGCCGCTGCGATGACCACCGGGATGACGAGCTTCATCCAGGTCAGTGCGGTGTTGACCCGAGTGAAGAGCGCGACGCCGTAGGCGTTGAGTGCCGTGAACGCCGTCAGCACGACGGCGGCGGCGGCGATGCCCGGCAGGCTCAGGGCGCTGTCTCCGCTGGCGGAGGCCTTGGCGACGAAGAGCCAGTCGAAGCCCCGTTCGTTGCTGGCGTACTCCAGCATGGCCTGCGTCTCGATCGGTGCGGCGGTCACGTAGCCGACCCAGGCCACCCAGCCGATCGCGATGCCCACCCCCTGCCCGTGGCTGAAGGTGGGCAGCAGCCCGAGGCCGCCCACGACCGGCAGCATGGCGGAGAGCTCGGCGTACACCAGCGCGACCGTGATGAGCATCAGGCCCGCGATCGGCCACGCGATGATGGCGGCTGGCCCGGCCTGGCGGGCGGCGAACAGCGGCGCGAACAGGATGCCGGAGCCGACCACGCCGCCGACGGCGACGAAGGTCAGCCCGAGCGGCCCCACCGAGCGACGGGGAGCGTGCGGCTCGTCCATCGAGCGGACCTGGGGTTGCCGGATGCGGGTCATGACGACGACGTGCCGCTCTCCAGGATGGAGACGATCGAGTACAGCGTGAAGCAGATCGCCCCCAACCCCACCAGCACGTGGGCGGCGATGAAGACGTTGGTGTCGGTGAACGCGGCCTGGAAGACGAACGCGGCCAGGAACAGGCAGCTGAGGGCGGTGACGATGGGGATGAGCGGGACCCGGTTGGCGAGGCTGAACGTGCGGCGCCACACGAGCGCGAGGAGCCCGACCTTGCTGAGGATGCTGAAGCAGACCAGGCCCAAGCCGATCATCACGTAGCCCGGAGTCCGGTAGTAGGGCTCGCGGTCGAGGATCAGCAGCACGATCCCCCACACCATGGCGAGCGACCCCATCACGATCACGAGCCAGGGCCACACGACGCGGTCCCGAGGGCCGTAGGAGTCCTGGACCTGGCGCAGGATGCTCCACACCAGGCCGATCAGGCTCGTGCAGATCATCGCGAGACCGCTGACCACGTGGCCCACCGTGAACCTGCTCGGCGAGGTGGTCAGCAGCAGGTTGGTGATCCCGAAGCCCCAGGCCACGGCCGCCAGCAGCACCGGGAGCGCACCCAGCACGACCAGTCCGCCTGCGGAGAACGCCCCGGGTGGAGGCGTTCGCTCGCCGGCCGCCTTCGCCGAGTTGGCGGGGATCAGCGAGAACTTCGTCGAGGCGGCGGCGACCGTGGACACACAGCCGCAGATCAGGCCGAGCCCGAGGACGACGTGGCCGGCGACGTACTCCGGGTTGGCGCCGTTGCCCGAGGCGCCGGCGAAGACGTAGCTCCCATACGCCGCGGTCCCGATCGCCGCCAGGTAGCCGAGCGCCGGGTAGAGGACCCGGTCGACGGCGTTGAAGCGCCCGATCAGCTGGCGGATGATCGTCGCGGCCGTGCAGAACAGGCACAGACAG
>NZ_JAJNRO010000021.1:0-32459 GCF_021083605.1 Nocardioides sp. cx-169 | reverse complement strand
GGCGACCTGCTCACGCAGCCGCGCCACTCCGGCGGCCACGAGGTGGCTCGCGGTGGGGGTGGCGGGGCTGCTCATAGGACTACTCAAGCACCCGCCACCGACAGTGGCAGGGTCGAGAATCCCCTTTGTCCACAGGGTATTCGAGAACATTCGGCTCCTCGGTGGTCGAGGCCTTTCGGTGGTCGAGGTGCGAAGGCGTGCAACGCCTGAGCCTCGAGACCCGGTGACGTGACTGGCGACCTGACCGGCGTACCCCTGGTCGCTTCCCGGCTCACCGGGTCTCGAGGCTCGTCGCTGACGCTCCTCACACCTCGACCACCGGAAGGGGCACCTCGGCCACCGGAGGGGCATGAGAGGCTGGCGGCATGTCCGAGGCAGCCGAGCCCGCGGCCCGGCGGGGGCGGCCGGGGTACGACCAGGCGACGGTGCTGCGGCGGGCGATCGAGGTGTTCAACCGCCAAGGGTACGACGGCACCAGCATGGGCGACCTGGCCGCGGAGCTGGGCCTGAGCAAGTCCGCGATCTACCACCACGTCCCGAGCAAGTCGCATCTGCTGGAGCAGGCGCTGCACGAGGCGCTGGACGAGCTGACGACGCTGGTCGAGACGGCGGTGGACGAGTCCACCGGCACGGCGTACGAGCGGCTGCGCGAGGTGGTGCGCGAGAGCGTGCGGGTGCTGGTCGCCCACCAGGACGCGGTCACGCTGCTGCTGCGGGTGCGCGGCAACAGCCCCGCGGAGCAGGCCGCGCTCGCCCAGCGGCGCTGGATCGACGCCCGGCTCGCCGAGCTGGTCGCGGCGGCCGTCGACGAGGGCGCGCTGCGTGCCGACGTGGCCCCCGACCTGGTCAGCCGGCTGCTCTTCGGCATGGTCAACTCGCTGGTCGAGTGGTACCGCCCCGAAGGGGATGTCGACGCCGACGTCCTCGCCCGCGCGATCACCACCATCGCCTTCGACGGGCTGGCGGCCGAGGCGACCTGAGAGGGGTCGGACGACAGGTCGCTCACGCGTCGAAGTCGACGGTGACGACGTCGCTGACGGGGTAGGTCTGGCAGGTCAGCACGAACCCGGCGTCGACCTCCGCCCTCTCCAGCGCGTAGTTGCGGCGCATGTCGACCTCGCCCTCGCGCACCAGTGCCCGGCAGGTGCCGCACACGCCGCCCTTGCAGGCGAACGGCAGATCCGAGCGCGTCGCCTGGGCGCCGTCCAGCAGGCTCTGCCCGCGCGGCATCGGCGCCGTGGCCGAAAGCCCGTCCAGTACGACGGTCACGTCGCTGGTCTCGCCGTCGACGACCGCGACCTCGCGGACGAGCTCCGGCGGCGGCTCATCGACGTAGAACAGCTCGAAGTGCACGCGGTCCTCGGGCACGCCGAGCTCGCCCAGCACCGACCGCGCGTCCTCGATCATCGCGAACGGGCCGCACAGCCAGACGTGGTCCATCGCCCGCGCCGGCACCAGCACCGACAGCAGGCGGCGCAGCCGGTCGGCGTCGAGCCGGCCCGAGAACAGCTCGGCGTCGCGGGGCTCGCGGCTCAGGACGTGCGAGAGCCGGAAGCGACGGCCGTGGCGGTTCTTCAGGTCGCCGAGCTCCTCGGCGAACATCACCGAACCGCTCGTGCGGTTGCCGTAGAGCAGCGTCACCTCGGCGTCGGGGTGCCCGGCCAGGACGGTGCTCGCGATGGAGAGCATCGGGGTGATGCCCGAGCCCGCGGCGATGCAGAGGTGCCGCCCCCCGGCTGCCGGGTCGGCGCGGAAGCTGCCGGTCGGCGTCTGCACCTCGACCTCGTCGCCGGGGCGCACCTCGCGCACCAGCCACGAGGAGAACAGCCCGTCCGGGATCTCGCGTACGCCGACGCGCGGCGGGGCGCCGACGGGCGCGCAGATGGAGTAGGTACGGCGGTGCTCCTGGCCGTCGATGGTGCGGCGCAGCGTGAGCGACTGCCCGGCCTCGAAGGCGAACGCCTCGCGCAGGTGCTCGGGCACGGCGAAGGTGATGGCCGCGGCGTCGTCGGTGAGCCGCTCGACGGCGGAGACGGTCAGGGTGTGGAAGACCGGCTGGACGCGGCCGCCGACGCGGGCGGGCGCCTCAGGGGCGATCGTCATCAGATCTCCTTCACGTGCTCGAACGGCTCCAGGCACGCCGCGCAGCGGTAGAGCGCCTTGCACGCAGTCGCCCCGAACTCCGAGGTCAGCTCCACCTCGCTCGCGCCGCAGCGCGGGCAGTGGATGGCGCGCCGGGTGGGCAGCAGGTTGAGCACGACGGGGCCCGTGCGGTGCTCGGCCGACCCCGGCGGCGAGATCCCGTGCTCGGCCAGCGCCGCGCGGCCGCGCTCGGTGATCCAGTCGCTCGACCAGGCCGGCTCCAGCTCGACGCGCACCCGCACGTCGTCGTACCCGGCGTCGCGCAGGCGGTGCACCAGGTCGTCGCGCATGGTGGCCATCGCCGGGCATCCGGAGTACGTCGGCGTGATCGCTACGACCACGGCGCCGCCGTCCTCGGAGACGTCGCGGAGCACGCCGAGGTCCTCCAGCGTGAGCATCGGCATCTCGGGGTCGGTGACCGTACGCGCGACGTCGTACGCCGTGGTCATGAGGCTCACCACTGACCCATCGGGTGGGCGCGGGCGACCACCTGCATCTCGGCGAGCATCCGGCTCAGGGCCTCGGTGTGCAGGCCGTCGCGGCCGGTGCGGCCGCGCACGCCGGCGAGCGCACGGCGCTCGGGGCGCTCGACGCCGCTCATCGCGAGCACCTGCTCGAGCACGACCTCGACCTCGTGCGCGACCTCGGCGGGCCGGACTCCCACGCCGGCCCCGGCGACCTCGTCCTCGACGTCGTGGGTGGCGAGGAGCTCGGGGTAGAGCGGCCAGAGGTCGTCGAGCGCGGCGACCAGGCGGCGCCGGGACTCCTCGGTGCCCTGCGCGAGCGTCAGGAACCAGCGCCCGGCGTAGTCGCGGTGGTAGGCCAGCTCCTTCACGCCCTTGGCCGCGACGGCGGCGAGCACGCGGTCGCGGCTGCCGCGCAGCCGCCCCAGCAGCGCCAGCCGCACCGTCGAGAAGAGCAGGATCCGGCAGACCACGTGGGCGAAGTCGCCGTGGGCGACCTCGGCCATGCGCACGTTGCGGAAGGCGCCGGCCTCACGGAAGAACGCGAGCGCGTCCTCGGGCGGCACCGGCGAGCCCTCCGGCAGCGACGGCACCACCGAGGCGTCGGCCGCGGCGGCGCGGGCGAGCAGCAGGCGTGCCTGGCCGAGCAGGTCGAGCGCGATGTTGGCCAGCGCGATGTCCTCCTCGAGGTCCGGGGCGTTGCTGCACCACTCGGAGACGCGGTGGGAGAGCACGAGTGCGTCGTCGGCCAGCATCAGGCAGTACGTCGCCAGGGCGCTGGCGTCGACGCCCTCGGGCATCGTGGTGTCCACGCCGGCGAGCGGGTCCTCGAAGTCGGTGCCGAAGGCCCACTGCGAGTCGTCGGAGCCGAGCAGGCCGTCGAAGACCGAGCCGTGCGCGTCGTTGGGGTCGGGTGCTCCGTGGGACATGTCAGGGGCCTTCACATGTGCGGCACGTCGGCCGGGATGTCGTAGAAGGTCGGGTGCCGGTAGACCTTGTCGCCGCTGGGCGCGAAGAACGGGTCCTTCTCGTCGGGGCTGGACGCGGTGATCGCCTCGGCGCGCACCACCCAGATGCTCACGCCCTCGTTGCGGCGCGTGTAGACGTCGCGCGCGTGGCGTACGGCCATCTCGTCGTCGGCCGCGTGCAGCGACCCGACGTGGACGTGGTTGAGGCCGCGCTTGCCGCGCACGAACACCTCGTACAGCGGCCACTCGGCATTCGGGGCGCTGGACTCGGTCACCGTGGTCTCCTCGCTCACCGGGTCTCGACCCGCCCGTCGGCGCCTCGCGAGCTCGGCGCCGGGGCTCGCTCGACCTTCGCACGGTCACGCTCGCGCTCCTGCGTCGCGCGTGCGTGCGCGCTTGCCGCCTCCCTGACCCACGCGCCTTCCTCGTGCGCCCGCCGCCGGTGCGCGATCCGCTGCCGGTTGCAGGGCCCGTCGCCCTTGACGACCTGCAGGAACTCGTCCCAGTCGGGGGTGCCGAAGTCGTGGTGGCCGCGCTCCTGGTTCCAACGCAGGTCGGGGTCGGGGAAGGTGACGCCGAGGGCCTCGGCCTGCGGCACGCTCATGTCGACGAAGCGCTGGCGCAGCTCGTCGTTGGTGTTGCGCTTGATCCCCCACGCCATCGACTGCGCGGAGTTGGGCGACTCGTCGTCGGGCGGGCCGAACATCATCAGCGCCGGCCACCAGAACCGGTCGACCGACTCCTGCACCATCGCGCGCTGCTCGTCGGTGCCGCGCATCATCGTCATCAAAAGCTCGTAGCCCTGCCGCTGGTGGAACGACTCCTCCTTGCAGATGCGGATCATGGCGCGGCCGTAGGGGCCGAACGACGTCCGGCACAGCGGCACCTGGTTGCAGATCGCGGCGCCGTCGACGAGCCAGCCGATGGTGCCGACGTCGGCGTAGGTGAGCGTGGGGTAGTTGAAGATCGAGGAGTACTTCTGGCGCCCCTCGATGAGCATCTCGGTCAGCTCGCCGCGCGAGACGCCGAGGGTCTCGCAGGCGGAGTAGAGGTAGAGCCCGTGGCCGGCCTCGTCCTGCACCTTGGCCAGCAGGATCGCCTTGCGCCGCAGGGACGGGGCGCGCGTGATCCAGGCGCCCTCGGGCTGCATCCCGATGATCTCGGAGTGCGCGTGCTGGGCCACCTGGCGCACCAGCGTCTTTCGGTAGCCCTCGGGCATCCAGTCGCGCGGCTCGATGCGGTCGTGGTGGGCGATGGTCGCCTCGAACCCCTGCTGGAGCTCGCTCTCCGTCAGCGTCATCGGCATCCTCCGTCTATTTACTGACCGATCGGTCTGTAATACTCTGACACACGATCCGCCCCCGCGCAACGAGTAGGAGACCGCCCGTGTCGAGACTTCTGGAGAGCTACTCCGCCGGCCGCTGGCACACCGCGAGCGACGAGGGCGCCCCGCTGCTCGACGCCGCCACCGGCGAGGAGGTCGCGCGGATCTCCGCGACCGGGCTCGACCTGGGCGAGATGACGACGTACGCGCGCACCGTCGGCGGCCCGGCGCTGCGCGCGCTGACCTTCCACGAGCGCGCGGCCCTGCTCAGGCAGCTCGCCAAGCACCTGGGCGCCGACAAGGACGAGCTCTACGACCTGTCGTTCCGCACCGGCGCGACCAGGCGCGACTCGATGGTCGACATCGACGGCGGCATCGGCACGCTCTTCAGTTACGCCAGCAAGGGCACCCGCGAGCTCCCCAACGACACCGTCGTGCTCGACGGCGGCCTCGAGCGCCTGAGCAAGACCGGCGCCTTCGTCGGCCAGCACGTCTACACCTCGCGCCCCGGCGTCGCGGTGCAGATCAACGCCTTCAACTTCCCCGTGTGGGGCATGCTCGAGAAGCTCGCGCCGGCCTTCCTCGCCGGCCTGCCGAGCATCGTCAAGCCGGCCAGCCAGACCGCCTACCTCACCGAGCTCGCCGTACGCCGGATCGTGGAGTCGGGCATCCTCCCCGACGGCACGCTCCAGCTGCTGTCCGGCAGCGCCTCGGGCCTGCTGGACGAGCTGACGGTGCAGGACTCGGTGGCGTTCACCGGCTCGGCCCACACCGCCGGGATGCTGCGCAACCACACCAACGTGCTGCACGGCGGGGTGCGGCTCGGCGTCGAGGCGGACTCGCTCAACTGCTCGATCCTCGGCCCCGACGTGACCGCCGACGACCCCGAGCTCGACCTGTTCGTCAAGGGCGTCGTCACCGAGATGACGGTCAAGGCCGGGCAGAAGTGCACCGCGATCCGCCGCGCGATCGTGCCGGCCGCGATGGCCGAGGTCGTCATCGAGGCGATCTCCGCCCGCCTGGCCAAGGTGAGCGTCGGCAACCCCGCCCACGAGGACGTCCGCATGGGCGCGCTGGCCTCGCTGGAGCAGCGCGACGAGGTGCGCAAGGCCGTGCAGCAGCTGCGCGCCTCGGCCGAGGTGGTCTTCGGCGACCCCGACCACGTCGAGGTCGTCGACGGCGACGCCGAGCGCGGCGCCTTCATGTCGCCGGTCCTGCTGCGCGCGCCGAAGGGCGCCGTGGAGGTCCACGACGTCGAGCCGTTCGGCCCGGTCAGCACGGTCCTCACCTACGACTCCCTCGACGAGGCCGTCGAGCTGGCCGCCCGCGGCAAGGGCTCGCTGGTCGGCTCGCTCGTCACCCACGACCCCGACGTCGCCCGGTGCGTCGTGCTCGGCGTCGCGCCGTGGCACGGCCGGATCCTGGTGCTCGACCGCGACGACGCCCCCGAGTCCACCGGCCACGGCTCCCCGCTGCCGGTGCTCGTGCACGGCGGCCCCGGCCGGGCCGGCGGCGGCGAGGAGCTGGGCGGCGTACGCGGCGTCCTGCACCACCTGCAGCGCACCGCCGTCCAGGCCTCCCCCGACATGATGACCGCGATCACCGGTCGCTGGACGACGGGTTCGCAGCGCCATGATGACGGCGTCCACCCGTTCCGCAAGAGCCTGGCCACGCTGGCGATCGGCGACACGATCGCCTCCGAGGCGCGCACGGTCACCCTCGAGGACATCGAGCACTTCGCGGAGTTCACCGGCGACACGTTCTACGCCCACACCGACGAGGCGGCCGCCAAGGAGAACCCGCTCTTCGGAGGCATCGTCGCCCACGGCTACCTCGTGGTCTCGCTCGCGGCCGGGCTCTTCGTCGACCCCGACCCGGGCCCGGTGCTCGCCAACTTCGGCGTCGACCACCTGCGCTTCCTCACGCCGGTCAAGGCCGGCGACTCGATCGCCGTGACGCTGACGGTCAAGCAGATCACCCCGCGATCCGGCGCCGACTACGGCGAGGTCCGGTGGGACGCTGTGGTCACCAACGCCTCCGGCGACCCGGTCGCCACCTACGACGTGCTCACGCTCGTCGCGAAGGAGTGGGACCGCTGACCGCCGCGACCATGAAGCAGCCGTAGGCGAGGTTGCGCGAGTGCACCTCGACCACGCCGGGCTCGGCGAGCAGGGCGGCGACGGCGTCGTGCGTCGAGCCATGCTCGTGCACCCGGGTCGCCGGGTGGATGCATCCCCGCTCGTCGTAGGCGCGCAGCACCTGCGGTCGGCCCTCCCAGGACGGCGGGAACCGGTCGAGGCGCTCGGGGCCCTCGCACTTCTCCGCGTGGACGAAGACCGCACCGGTCTCGGCGTAGGGGCTGGGCGCCGGCAACGGCGGGCTGTAGGAGACGAGCAGCAGTCGCTCGCCTGCCGCCGCGTCCCGAAGACAGCAACGGATCCGCTCCCCACCCGAGGCCACCAGCGCGACGTCCTCGCTCGGACGCTCCTCGGCGCGCCAGGAGGCGAGCAGGTCGGGATCGATCAGCCGCAGCGCGTAGGGGACGGGTGACCGCACGTCGGAGGAGTCGGTGTTCATGCCATCAGACTGCCTGCCGAAGGCCGCACCCTGCTGGCGGGTATCAGACCTCGCGCACGGCACGGATCAGGTCAGCGTCAGCGCTTCGGGCGCTGGTCGACGATGCGCCGCATCTTGCCCACCGACCGCTCGATCCCGCCCGGCTCGCGCACCTCGATGCCGACGCTGACGCCGATCGTGCTCTTGACCAGGTGCTGCAGGTGGCGGCCGGCCTCCTCCGCGGAGGCGGTCGCCACCCCCTCACGGTGCTCGACGAGCACCGTCATCTCATCCAGGGTGCCGCCGCGCGAGAGCACGCACTGGAAGTGCGGCGAGAGCTCGGGCGTGCCGAGCAGCAGCTCCTCGATCTGGGTCGGGAAGAGGTTGACCCCGCGCAGGATGATCATGTCGTCGGTGCGGCCGGTGACCTTCTCCATGCGCCGCATGGTGCGCGCCGTACCGGGGAGCAGGCGGGTCAGGTCGCGCGTGCGGTAGCGGATGACCGGCATCGCCTGCTTGGTGAGCGAGGTGAACACCAGCTCCCCCTTCTCCCCGTCGGGCAGCACCTCGCCGGTCACGGGGTCGACGACCTCGGGGTAGAAGTGGTCCTCCCAGACGTGCAGGCCGTCCTTGGTCTCCACGCACTCCTGCGCGACACCGGGCCCCATCACCTCCGAGAGCCCGTAGACGTCGACGGCGTCGATGCCGAGCGTCTGCTCCACCTCCAGGCGCATCTCGTTGGTCCACGGCTCGGCACCGAAGATCCCGACCTCCAGCGACGTCGAGCGCGGGTCGACACCCTGGCGGCGCATCTCGTCGACGATCGCGAGCATGTACGACGGTGTCACCATGATGACCCGCGGCTCGAAGTCGAGGATCAGCGTCACCTGGCGCTCCGTCATGCCCCCGGACACCGGCACGACGGTGCACCTCAGCTTCTCCGCGCCGTAGTGGGCGCCGAGCCCGCCGGTGAACAGCCCGTAGCCGTAGGCGTTGTGCAGGAGGTCGCCGGGCCGGCCGCCGGCCGCGCGGATGCTGCGCGCCATCACGGTGGCCCAGGTGTCGATGTCCTCGGCGGTGTAGCCGACCACCGTCGGCTTCCCGGTCGTGCCCGAGGAGGCGTGGATGCGCGACACCTGCTCACGCGGCACCGCGAACATCCCGTAGGGGTAGTTGCCGCGCAGGTCCGCCTTGGTCGTGAACGGCAGCCTCGCCAGGTCGCCCAGCTCGCGTACGTCGTCCGGGTGCACCCCCACCGCGTCCCAGGCCGCCCGGTAGTGCGGCACGTGCGCGTAGGCACGCTGCACCGTGTCGCGCAGCCGCTCCAGCTGCAGCGCCCGCAGCTCGTCGACCGACGCAGTCTCGATCGCCTCCAGCTCGCCCATGCCCATGCCCGCCAGTGCAGCACCCGCGAGCCGCACCGTCGAGCCCTCCCGGTGGTTGAGGCGCGACGAGCCCCAGCGAGGAGCCTCGAAACCACCCCACGCACTCAAGCGCCACCACCCCGTCGACACCTCTAGGGGTGTGCCGCGTCACCCCCAACCACGGGCATACTCGAAGTATGCAATCCATGGGGATCCTCGGCTCGGCCTGGCCCGGCGTCATCGACGAGACGCTCGACGTGGGTGAACGGCAGGTGCGCGTCCTGCGCGCCCCGGCCCGCAAGGGCGCCGCGGACGGCACGCCGCAGCTGCTGATCCACGGCCTCGGCGCCTCCGCCGTGACCTGGGTCGAGGTGATGCCCGGCCTCAGCGCCACCGGTCCCGTCGTCGCCGTCGACCTGCCGGGCTTCGGCCAGACCACCGCGGGACCCGACGACGCGCTCACCGTGGACTCCTACGTCGCCTTCGTGCTCGAGGTCGCCGACGCCCTCGGCTGGACCCGCTTCGACCTGCACGGCAACTCGATGGGCGGTCTCATCGGCGTCCTCCTCGCCGCGCAGCAGCCCGAGCGCGTGGCCCGGCTGGTGCTGGTGTCCCCCGCCCTGCCGCCCTCACACCCGCTGCGCCTGCTGCTGCCCGCGCGCGCCACCATCGGTGGCATGGCTCCGCTCGTGGCGTCCACCACCACCGCGGCCGCCCTCGGCCTCGTCGGCGCCGGAGCCTCCTTCGACGAGCGCCGCAACCGCCACCTGCTGCGCCTGATCTTCACCGACCCCGACGGCGTACGCCCCGAGCTGATCGACCTCATGGCCCAGGAGTTCGCCGACACCGACGACCAGGTCGTCGCCGGTCGCCGCCGCGCCCTGCGCACCGCCCTGCGCTCGATCGCCGCCCTCTGGGCCAGCCCCCGCCGCGTCCTGCGCGCCATCGCCGCCGTCGAGGCCCCCACCCTCATGATCGGCGGCACCGCCGACGCCCTCGTCCCCGCCAAGGTCCTCCGCCAAGTCCTCCGCTCCCGCCCCGACTGGGTCGGCCACGTCCTCGACGATCGCCGCCACGCGCTGATGATGGAGAGCCCCGAGGAGTACCTCGATCTCGTCGAGCGCTGGGGCGAGGAGTTGCAGGAAGCCGTCTGAGGGGTCGTGGCTGGCGATGCTCACTGACGCTGACGAGTCCTGGGACGTCATCCCCTTCCTCCCCCACCCGCCGGAGACCACCACGGACGGCGAGACCTGGCACGAGGTAGCGGAGCACGGCCCCGGCGTCCTCACACTCTGGTGCCTCCGTCACGACCGGGCGGCCAGCTCACCCGCCGGCGTACCGCCGTTGATCCGGGTGACCCTGGAGGATGCGGCAGGACGGCGGAGCCGGGAGCGGCCTCGCACGCCGCAGGAGCAGTCGGACGTGGACGACGACCTCGACGACCTCTTGGCCGAAGCAGGTGCGCCTCCGAGGCCGCGCGGCCGGCGCTGGTTCGTTCGACTTCCCCCAGACCGAGACCTCAAGGCGTCGCTCAACGAGTGGTGGCAGGTGATCTACCAGCGGCTCGCCGACGTAGATCAGACGCCCGCCGAAGAGTTTCGGGTCCTCCGCGAGATCCTTGCTCGCGAGGGCCTGCGCGAATAGTCGCCATGCTGCGGTCGGTCGTCCAGGCACCTGATCGTCAGCGATGACCCATGAGGTCGTGTGAACTGGTCGCAGAAATGCCGAGCGGATAGGGGCTTTGCGCCGCCAATCGGCGCGGCCCAGTTACCGGATCTGCCAAGACGAGGGCGTTAGGTGCGGCCTTATTCCTCCCTAGGTAAGTCACTCGATACCCGTCTAGGGCTCTGTTGGCACGCTGAGTCGGTCCACGACGAGACGGCGATATCCGGAACGCACAGATGAGTTCCGGATGGCGCCGCCCGTGTGCGTGACTACTTGACCTCGGAGCGGCGCAGGGAGAGCAGCCCGACGACGAGGGGAACGATAATCCAGATCGTCGTGGTCGAGCCGAGCATCGCCCACTCCTTACCGGTGTTCGTGGCGCCCTCGAGGAGCGCCACCTGCGTGTAGTTCCAGTCGATCCACGGCTGCAGGTCCTCGAACCACGAGCGCACCTGGGCCAGGAGGACGAGGATGCCCGGCATCACCAGTGAGACGACGAAGTAGCCCACGATCGCTGCCGCGGAGTTGCGCAGCACGACACCGAGGGTGAAGCCGATGGCCATGCCGACCAGGTTGAATAGCACCATCTGGGGCGCCATGGACAACGAGATGTTCCACACGGTGTCAACGCCGGCGAGTGCGGAGCCGATCACGTTTCCGAGGGCGCCCACCGCGAAGGCGACGACCACGGAGCCAACGCCCACGTGGAGGGTCGCGATCGCCTTGGCGCCGATCACGCGTCCGCGGCTCGGCACCAGCGTGAACGTGGTGAGCCCGCTGCGCTGGCTCCACTCACTGGTGACGGCCAGGATCGCGATGATCGGCAAGATCACCGACATCGGGAACCCGCTCGCCCTCACGAAGTTCTGGTAGGTGACGTCGCTGGTGAGGCCGAAGACGAGGAGTGACCCGGCCGAGATGGGCGACAGGACGCCGATGCTGACGAGCATCCAGAATCCCGAGCGGGTGGTGAACATCTTGCGCAGCTCGACCGTGACGAGCCGGGTGAGGGGGATGGGACGGGTGGTCCGGCGGGCCGGCGCGGCCTCCGTGGTGGTGGTCGGCGGGACGATGGTGGCGGTCATGCCGTAACTCCTTCGCGTTGGGTATCGGCAGTGAGCGACAAGAACATGTCTTCGAGCCCGGTGCCCTCGGCGGACCGGAGCTCGGTGAGGGCGATGCCGGCGGTCAAGGCCACGGTCCCGACCCGAGCGGGGTCGGCGTCGGCGCGGACCGATCCGTCACCGGCGAGCGCGCTGGCGATGCCGGCCCGCTCCAGTGCGTGAGCGAGGTCGCGCGGTGAGGTCGACCTGGCGAACGTCCCGGCGGCGGCCAGCAGCTCTGCCTTGGTGCCGGCTGCGAGGATCTTTCCGTTGCCGATCACGACCAGGTCGTCGGCGATGACCTCGATCTCGTGCAGCAGGTGCGAGGACAGCACGTCGATGGTGGCAGAGCCGGACGTCGGAGCGGTCAGGCCCACCATCACGCGCATCGTGGTGGACTTGCCGGCACCGTTCGGGCCGAGGAAGCCGGTGACGCGACCGGGCAGGGCAGTGAAGGAGATGTGATCGACGGCGGCGAAACCGGCGTACCTCCGGGTCAGTGACTCGACAGTGATCATGTGACAACCCTCGCCGCGTCGCGGCGTGCGCACATCGTCGTTGTGGCCGGACCGTCCTCCGCCGTTGGGAGGAGCGGGGCCTCGTTCTTTCGGTCGGTGCCCTAGGCCTCGGCGGTCCCTAGGCTGGGCGAGTGATGACCACCGCAGCGCGCTCGCTGTGGGCCGAGCCCCGCGCAGCCGATGCTCCCGAACGGCTGTCGCGCGACGGGGTGCTGGTCGGCGCGGTGATGGTGGCGGCGCTGCTCGAGGGAGTCCTTCGAGACGACGTCGTCTGGCGGCCGTTCGCGACGATCGTGGCGGTCGGACTCGCACCGGTGCTGCTCTGGCGGCGCACCCAGCCGTTGGCCTGCGTCGTGGTGGGCTTCGGCACCGCGATGGCGTTGGGGCTGGCGACCCTGGCGGGAGGGCCCCCCAGTGTCGGCCTCGACACGATGATCTTCGTTCTGGTGCTCGTCTACGCGCTGGTCCGCTGGGGCTCAGGACGCGAGATCGTGATCGGGCTGACGGTAGTGCTGGTCGGTGCGGTCATCGGCACGATCGCCGACTACACCCGGCCTGCCGACGTCATCGGCGGGTTCGGCATCCTGGTGGCGGCGGCCGCTGGCGGAGCGGCGTTCCGCTACCGCGCCGAGAGCTGGCGCCGGGCGTTGGACCAGATCCGCAGCCAGGAGCGGGTCGGCCTCGCGCGCGAGCTGCACGACATGGTCGCCCACCACGTCTCGGCCATCGCTGTGCAGGCGCAGGCGGGCCGGGCGATGGCCGGGCAGCGACCCGAAGCGGCGCTCGAGGCGCTGGCGGTCATCGAGGGGGAAGCGTCGCGAACGTTGGCGGAGATGCGGGCGATGGTCCGGGTGCTGCGCGACGGAGCGCCGGCGAAGTACACCCCACAGCCCGGCGTTGCCGACCTGGCGTCCCTCGCCCGCCGCGACCCGGTCCCGGTCGTGAACGTGGAGGTGCCAGATGGACTGGACGAACTTCCGCTCCAGGTCGACGCGGCGCTCTACCGGCTGGCGCAAGAGGCGCTGACCAACGCGCTGCGGCACGCCCACAACGCCTCGCGCGTGGAGATCCGGGTCGACGAGGGTGGAGGAAGGCTGCGGCTACGCGTCGCCGACGACGGACAGATCGACCCGGGTCGACCTACGATTCACGGCTTCGGGCTGCTGGGGATGACCGAGCGCGTGCAGCTGCTCGGCGGCACGCTGCGTGCCGGACCGGCACCCGAGGGCGGGTGGACGGTCGAGGCCGAGCTGCCCACGGATGTACGCCGATGACGGTGCGAGTGCTGGTGGCCGACGACCAGGACCTGGTGCGTACCGGCCTCTCCATGATCCTTGACGCCCAGCCCGACATCGAGATTGTTGGCCAGGCCGCCGACGGCCACGCCGCGGTCGAGCTGGCGCGTCGGCTACACCCCGACGTGTGCCTGGTCGACATCCGGATGCCCGGGCTCGACGGCATCGAGGTGACCGAGCTCCTCGCCGGGCGGGGCGTCCCGGACCCCATGGCGGTGGTGGTAATCACGACCTTCGACCTCGACGAGTACGTCCACGGCGCGCTCCGGGCCGGCGCCCGAGGCTTTCTACTCAAGGACGCCGGGCAGGAGCTGCTCGTCCAGGCCGTGCATGCCGCCGCTGCCGGCGATGCCCTGATCGCGCCGAACATCACCCGGCGGCTGTTGTCCACCCTGGCCGCCAGGGAACCGTCGAAACGACGCACACAACCGATCGAGCCGCTCACCGAACGTGAGGAGGAGGTGCTGGCGCTGGTCGCCCGTGGCCGCACAAACGCCGAGATCGCCGCCGATCTATTCATCGGCTTGACGACCGCCAAGTCCCACGTCGCCAGCTTGCTGGCCAAGATTGGCGCCCGCAACAGGGTCGAGATCGCGATGTGGGCCTACGACACCGGCCGGGTAGGGGACTGACGCCGCCGTCCAAGGTTTCGGAGAAGCCCGTTCCGCAAGCAAACAGGATTCGATGAAGGGGCTCTGGTCAAGGTGAGCGTCGTCGGAGATCGGTTCGCCGGCAGCCGACGTGAGGCTGGCCCCGTAGTGAGTCTTCGCCGCGAGCCGGGTACTTGCTCTGACCCAGGACCCGTGCGCCGCCTCGGTCGGGCGGAGGACTGCACACCGCGCGAGTCGACAACTTCGTGGGCCCCTTGACCTGACCCAGCGGTGAAGGCCCCTTTAACTGGAGTTGTGTGCGCTGCTCATGTTCGATCGAGGCACGACACTGAGGGTCCTCTGAGCGGACGTCGTCAGGAGATCCCAACAGCGGTGCTTAACGCAGACGAGATACGCCGTCTTCAGACACTTGTGCTCCTGGTCGGGCAGGGGTTTACTGCCGATGAGGCGGACCGATCGGTCGCTTCCGGAGCGCGATGATCCATACGGAGCGCATATGCCCGATGCCATCGAGGCGACCTTCAAGGTCCGCTATTACACCGAACAGTTCGCCCCCAACCATGTCGTCACTCTCCACACGGACTTCGACGGTTGGGACTATCCGATCTTCGGTGTCTACAGACGGGACGCCGTTGCTTCTGCCGAACCACGAACGGGTCACTGGCTCTTCGAGTTGGATAGCAGCGCTTATCAGGGTGTGGCCGGCGCGACGATCCATGTCTCCTTCGCGCTGGACGGCCACGCAATGGCCGAGCAGCCGTCCGAACTCACCCCCTTTGGCGAGTACAACTTCAGCGCCGACGACATCACGTTCACCGACCCGCCCGAACGGTTCGTACACGGTCACGACAATCTGCAGACCTTCGAGACGCCAGTACAACAGAGACGATTCCGCCCCAACCACAGTGAGAGCGTGGTGTACGACGTTATCGTCGTCGGGTCCGGCATGAGTGGCGGTGTGCTCGCAGACGAATTGTCCGACCAAGGAGCTAAGGTCCTGCTGCTGGAGGCAGGCTCGCTGCTCTTCCCGACACACATGTACAACCTGCCGGGGGACTGGGAACCGTTGAAAGACAGGTACTTCGTGTACCACCACGAGGTGCCGGAAGGGTCAACCTTCGAAGGCGGCGTCAAGATCAACTTCGGCGGTGGGTCGCTCTTCTGGTCCGGAATCATCCAGCAAGCCAAGAAGTGGGAGTTCGGCCATCACTGGCCAGACACGGTCCGCGACTACCTGCTTGACGGCGGCGGCTACGACCGGGCCCTCGAACTGATGCGCATGCAGTTATACCGAGGGCCCTACGAACAAGAAGTGCTCGACGCCCTCAACAAGCAGTTCCCCGACTTCCACACGGAGGCGCTGCCACGGGCGAGGCACCAACCGCATCTGGCGAAACTGCCGGACGGCGGCGTCGTACTCCAGAACGTCGTACGCGAGTCGAACGGCCTATTCTCAACGGTTGATCTTCTCCTCGACTCCATGGCCTACGCGGGTCCCAAGGGAAACGCGAACCTGACCATCAACCTCAACCACCTAGTAACGAAGGTAGCCACTGACGGTAAGCGCGCGACCGGCGTCATGTGCCAGGACCTCCTGGCGAACAGGCCCCGCGAGTACCTGGGAAAGACAGTCGTGCTTGCCGCCGGCTCCCTCGGCACTACTAGGGTTGCGCTGGCTAGCGAACTCCGCGATCCACACGGACTCATCGGCCGGGGCCTGACGGACCACTCGAATTTTTCGATCCGCTACGAGTGGCCAATCGACGAAGCGCCCGTCGCGCTGGACGACCATGCGAAGCTCTCGATGCGATTCAAGGACGCAGGTCCGGACAAGCGCCCCTACAACGTGGAGATCCTCGTCAACTACCAATACTGGGACCGGCGCGTCGCCGACGAAGACATCTGGAATCAGATCGTCCAGCCGAAGGACCGGATTGGGATGGACGTTCAGTTCTTTTTCACCAGCCCCCTCAATGAGAACAATCGCGTCACCTTCAAACCGAACTCGAACAAGCTGAGCGTCGCCACTGAACGAAACCACGTCGGGAAGCCATACGAGGATGAGGCGATGCAACTCGCCTCCGAACTGCTAGCCCATTTAGGCCGAGGAGTGGTTCCGCGGTGGAGCAGCGAGCTGCGCTACTTCGGTGCCGCGCAGATCGGGCATGCCGGTGGCACAATGCGCATGGGCAAGGCAGATGACTCGGTCGTCGATGAATATCAACGCATGCACGAATACGACAATCTCTACGTCGCCGACTTGTCGGTCTTTCCCAGCATCTTGGCGGCTAAGCCGTCCTTGACGCTCACAGCGCTCAGCTTGAGGCTCGCCGACACCATCGTCGGCCGCCTAGATGCTCGCTCCGGCGACCCGAGCGCACGGGGAATCCGCAGAGCCCGTGGAGACTTGGGCATCGCGCTTTCCTAGGGCTGTTGACCACGCCGCGCAGGGCTGCGCGGACATGCGCACGTCAACGGCGGCCGTCCGTCAAGGCCGCGACCGGTGGCCAACAACCTGCGTCTTATCGCCGAAGGGACCAATCCCGGCGCTACTGCGTCCGGTAGCCCGGGTGACCTGCGGGTGCGATCCCCTGGCTCGCGGCGACCTTGCCGAGCAGGGTCAGCAAGGTCTGCAGCTCCTCGGCGGACAACCCTGCGACCAGCGCTTGGTCGTGCTCGCTGACGACCTTGCGGACATCCGCCAGGCGGTCGCTGGCGGCGGGCGAGAGGTGCAGCTCGTGGTTGCGTCTGTCGGTGGCGCTGCGGCGTCGCTCCACGAGGCCGCGCTCGCTGAGCTCGTCGAGCAGCCGGACCACCCTGCTGGGGACGGCACCGATCGCCGACGCGAGCTCCTGCTGGTTCAAGCCGGGACGGAACGCAAGGACGCGGAGGATGCCCACGTGTGCCGGGCGGAGGTCCAGGGGGGCGAGCCGCCGCGCGAACTCGGCGGACACGTGACTCCCGATCTGGGACAGGAGCAGGGCCGCGCCCGACGGTCGGTTCACGACAGAAGTTTGCCACAACCCCTCTTACGTGGAATCGTTCACACTATGAACGATTGGCTGAGCTCCCGAACGACCCTCGTGACCGGCCTCGTCCTCGGGTCCGCGGGCATCGCACTGCTGTGGGCCGGGGGCGTCGACTTCCCGGTCGCCGTACCCCCCGGCCTGCTCATCCTGCTCGCCGGAGCAGCGATCGTCATCCTGGTCCGCCGACCGTGGAGCGCCTGGCTCGCCGCGGGGCTCGGGCTCGTCGTCGTGGTCGGGTTCGTCCTCAGCGGCATCAACGGCGAAGGGTTCGATCACCTCCTCGGTCGCGACGGATTCGTCGTCGCGCTCGGGCAGAGCATCCAGCTGGTCGGCGTACTTCTCGCCGCAACCAGCGGCGTCGCAGTCGCGCGCCGAGACTCGTCGTGACCGACCGGGCAGGGCGCGGGTGCCTGATCGTCGCCGGCCTGCTCGTGGCGTCCGGGCTGTTCCACCTCGGCGTCTTCGCCCTCGACGACCGCCCGTGGTCGGGGCCCGTGTCGTGGCGAAAGCCGTTCACGTTCGGTCTCTCGTTCGGCATCACCCTCGCCTCGGTGGTCTGGGTGACGTCGTACGTCCGGGTCGGCTCCCGCATCCGGTCGGTGCTGCTGACCGTGTTCGCCGCGGACTGCGTCCTCGAGGTCGCCGGCATCACCGTGCAGGCGTGGCGCAATGAGCCCTCGCACCTGAACACCACCACCGCGACCAACACCGCGATCGCGATGCTGCTGGCCGTCGGCGGGGCGGTGCTGATCGTGACGCTCGGCGCCTTCGCAATCCCGGCGCTCCGCGGACGTACGACGGGCCCGCCCAGCATGGCGCTCGCCCTGCGCGCCGGCTTCGCGCTCCTGATCGCCGGACTGCTCTCCGGCGCCGCCATGATCGCCCGCGGCTCGATCGATCGAGCCCGCGGCGCGGACACCGACTCGATCTACGCGAATACAGGCTTCCTCAAGGACTTCCACGGCGTCACGTTGCATGCCGTCCTGGTCCTCCCCGCCCTCGCGTGGCTCCTCGCGCACTCACGGCTCAGCACGACGACCCAGGTGAGCATCCTCAGGGCAGCCGTCGCTGCGTACCTGCTCGTGGCCCTGGGAGTCCTCCTGCTGGCGACCTAGCATCGCTCGACATCTCTGAGCATCAGGCCACGCACTCGTGTGAACTGCCACCACGGGATGGCCGATGGCTCTCCGCCTCGCCCGCGGTCGGCCCCGTTGACGACGTTCGCGCTGCTGCACGGATCGGGCGAGGACGGGTGGGTGTGGGAGCTGGTACGGCGCGCGCTGCGGGAGCGCGGGCACGAGGACGTGGTGGTGGTCGGGCAGTCGGGCGGGGGCTTCGTCGTACCGCTCGCCGCAGCGCGGGTGCGGGCGGGGCTGCAGGTCTACGTCGAGGATCTCTGAGGCTCAGCCGGCTGACCGCCCCAGGAGGTCGAGCAGGTGCTCGGCCTGGTCGCGGTCGCTGCCCTCTGGGTTGAGGCGGTGCCCACGGTTGCCGGGACGCAGCATGAGCAGCCAGAAGGTGGCGAGGACGATCCGGTACGCCTCCGCGCGCGCTCGCTGCGCCGGGCTGAGGTCGAAGGCGGCGACCACCGCCTCCGGGTCGCGCAGGCCCCGCAGGCGGGCGGAGATGTGCTCGGCCAGGTCGGCCACCTCGAAGGCGAGGTCGCCGACGCCGGACCCTTCGAAGTCGACCAGGCGCACGCGGGAGCCGTCCCAGAGCATGTTGTCGACCTTGCCGTCGCCCTGAGCGAGGACCGGGTCGTGGATCCGGTCCAGCCCGGGCGGCGGGCCGGCGTGCCAGGTGCGGGCGGCGACGAGCGCGCGGCGTACGACGTCGGGCAGGCCCGGGCGGGCGTGCTCCTCCTCCAGCCAGGCGACGTTGTTGAGCAGGAAGGCCGCGGGATGCCAGAAGCGCCGCGGGGTGTCCGGCGGCAGGGGTACGGCGAAGAGGGTGCGGTAGGCCTCGACCATGGACGCGAGCAGGCGCGGTGTGAGCACGGCGTCGAGGGCGTCGCCGGCCACTCGGGACATCACCACGGCCGGAGGGTCCGTCTCACGCGCGAGCGGCTGGGGTGCCAGGCCGGGGGCGTGCTCGTGGAGCAGCACGAGCGCAGCCCACTCCCGGGCGGGCTCGTCGCGGTTCGTCCCCCCGTAGCGCTTGCGCACGACCTGGCCCTCGATCGTCACGTCGTGGTTCGCCACCGCAGCAGCGTCGCACGGCGTCACCGTTCGTGGGGCGACTGCCTGGTGAGCGTCGGGTGGTTTCGAGGCTCGCTTCGCTCGCACCTCTACCACCGCCGTGCTTGATGACTCGTATGATGCGCGCCATGCGCGCCCTCTCCCTCCTCCGCTCCCTCCTGGTCGCCGCGTTCGCGCTGCTGCTGGTCCCGATGACCGCGATCCCGGCGCAGGCCGCCGCCGGCACGATCACCGGCATCGCGGTCGACGCGAGCGGCAAGCCGCTCGAGAACGTGTACTGGGAGCTGTACACGCTGGAGGGCGGCGAGTGGACGACGCTGCAGTTCGGGCCGAAGCTCACCGACGGCAACGGACGCTTCACCTACCCGGCGCAGGTCGGCGGCCAGTACCGGGTCTGCTTCTCCGACTCCTACTACGGCGAGTCCTCCTCGGCGGAGTTCTACTGGCAGCCCGAGGTGCGCCACGCGGACCGGTGCTGGCCGAACGCGACGTCGTGGCAGACGGCGCAGACGTGGACGCCGACCGCAGCGACGCCGTCGCGGACCTTCACGGTCACGCTGCCGAAGCAAGGGCTCGGCATGGCGCCGGTCGACCCGTTCGTCCTCGGGTCCTACCAGGTGGACGAGCCCCTCACCGTCGTCGGCCAGGAGGGTTGGCGGCCCACGAACGCCACGTTCAGCTACCAGTGGATGAGCCAGAGGGACGGCTCCCCCACCGCCGCGATCCCCGGCGCCACCGCCTCGACCTTCGTGCCGACGGCCGCCCAGGCCGGCGCCTGGGTCTACGCCTCCGTGACCGCCACCCTCCCGGGCTACAAGCCGGCCCAGCTGACCACGCCGGTCTCGAAGGTCGGCACCGCTCACGTGCAGCCGACGACGCCGCTGACGATCACCGGCACCGCCGCCCCCGGCAGCACGCTCACGGCCGCCTTCGGCAAGCCCGCCGACACCTACAGCGAGATCAGCTGGTTCGTCGACGGGGTGCCGCAGCCGCGCGCCACGACGTACGACGCCGCGTCCTCGACGTTCCCGGTCGCCGCCGCCCACTCCGGCGCGCGGGTCGAGGCCCGTCTGAAGATCTACCTGCGCGACGACGAGGGCTACATCGACGGCAGCGACACCTTCCAGCGCGCCGTCGCCCAGGTCAGCGGGAGCCGACCGGCCCAGGCCCTGCCCCCTGCCGCGACCCCGTCCGGCAGGCCCACCGTCGGACGCGTCCTCTCCGCGCCGGCGCGCGTCACCGCCGACCCGAACGCGACGCTGGGCTACCAGTGGCTGCGTGGCTCCGCGCCCGTGCGAGGCGCGACCACGAAGCAGTACACGGTGCGGGCCGTCGACGTGAACAAGCGGCTGCAGGTCCGGGTCACGGTGACGCGGCCCGGCTGGCCCACCACGTTCGTCACCACCTCCGCGGGCACCGTCGCCAAGCGCGCGCTGACCGTCGGCCGGATCACGGCCGTCGGCAAGGCGAAGGTCGGCCAGCGCCTGACCGCGCGGGCCACCGGCTGGCGTCCGGGCGCGATCCGGTTCCGCTACCAGTGGCTGCGCGACGGACGCGTGGTCCGGGGCGCCACCAGGGCGACGTACCTGCTCCGCAAGGCCGACCGCCGCTCGGTGATCCGCGTGCGCGTCACCGCGAGCAAGCCGAGCTACCTCACCGTCACCAAGACCAGCCAAGGACGCAAGGTCACCGGCTGACACTCTCTTCGCTGCGGAATCGGGTCTGCGCCGCGAGCCAGCAGAGCGCTTCCAGGCTTCGGGTCGCCGTCGGTTTATGATCGGGTCGCGCGATCGTCCGTCGTCGTGCCCGGATCCCCGGACCGGCGGGGCCACACGAAGTGGTCACCGCAGGCGGTTCCTTGACCAGGAGCCCGCTTATGACCGTCACCATCGCCCACGCCACAGCCCAGGCCTTCCCGCTCGAGGCGGGCCAACGCCTCACCATCACTATGCCAGCGGGCGACCAGGGCGGTGACCTGACCTTTGTCGGCTTCGACCCTGCCCTGACCCGAAACATCAACGGCTGGGCTACCCACCGCCGGCCGGTGATGCTCTTCCACGTTGCTGCCGGGATGAGCCTCTACGACGGCGAGGGCTCGGCGATCCTGCGAGTCGAGGAGATCCGGGGCGAGCAGGTCCTCGACGTTGTCATGCCGGGCTGCTACCGCGAGGTATACCCCGACCGACGTCCGGGCTGCCGCGACCTCACCTCCGCCGCCCTCGGCCTCACCCGTGGCCACCTCACGGGGATGGCGAGCTTCGGGATCCTGTCCACGGCCACGGATGAGTACTACGACGCGCTCTCGGCCTCGGCCAACCGACCCGGTGACTCACTCACCTTGCTGGCCCTGGTGTCGACCGTGGTCGCCGTCTCGGCCTGCCCCGACACCGACATTCCGGGTTGGCGCCCCGGCGAGTTGCACGTCGAGATCTCTTAGTGGTGAGCGTGCCGCGCGCCCGCGAACCTCGCCGACGATGAGTCCGGGCGCCGGGCGAGGTCGAATGCACCATGGCGACCTTCGCACTGGTGCACGGATCGGGCGAGGGCGGCGCGGCCTGGCGGCTCGTGGTGAGTGCCCTGCGCGAGCGGGGTCATCAGGCCACCGCCCCCGACCTGCCGACCGACCGCGAGGACGCGACCTGGGCGGACTGCGTCGCGACTGTGGTGGACGCGGTGGGCGCTGCCGAGGACGTGGTGGTGGTCGGGCAGTCGGCCGGAGGGTTCGTCGTGCCGCTGGTCGCGGCGCGGGTGGGGGCGGTGCTGCAGGTCTACGTGGCCGGGATGGTGCCGGCGGCCGGTGAGAGCGCAGGCGAGTGGTTCGGGAGCGTCGGGTGGTCCGAGGCCGTCGCCGAGGCCGCGCACGCGGACGGGGGGCTCACGGGGAGCTCGGACCCGATGGTCGCGTTCTACCACGATGTCCCGGAGGACCTGGCACACGAGGCGATGGCGCGGGAGCGGGTGACCAGCGAGGCGCTCGGAGAGGCGCCGTGGCCAGCGGCGGCGCTGCCGGGCATCCCGGCGAGGTACGTCGTGACGACGCGAGACCGGTTCCTGCCGCCGCCCATGCAGCGGCAGCTGGCGGCGCAGCGGCTGGGGATCACGGCGCCCGACACGATCGCCAGCGGGCACTGCCCGCACCTGAGCCGGCCCGAGGAGCTGGCCGGGATCCTCTCCGGCTACGTCAGGGAAGGCGGCACCTCAGGCGCCTTCCCGTCCTAGCAGGCCGAGCAGGTGCTCGGCCGATCGTCACGTCGTGGTTCGACACGGGAGCAGCGTCGCATCGTTTCGCGCCGTACGCGCGCGGGTACGGTCCCCTCGGCCGACGAGGGGGTGAAGGCCGTGGGGGGCTCGATCGCGCACCCGGACTACCGCGCCCTGCGCCGCTTCCCCGCCCTGGACGGGGTGCGGGCGCTCTCGATCCTTCTGGTCTTCACCGCGCACCCCGCCTACGAGCACGTGTGGCCGCGGCTGCACGGGCCGTCGGGGGTGACGCTGTTCTTCGTGCTCAGCGGGTTCCTCATCAACACCCTGCTGCTACGCGAGCGCGCCCGCAGCGCCGAGCGGGGCGAGGGTGGGCGGGTCGACCTGGGCGGGTTCTACCTACGCCGGCTGTTCCGCATCTACCCGATGTTCTTCGCCGTCTTCGCGCTCTACTGCGTCCTCATCCTCGGCCTCGGCATGCAGCCCGAGCGGCGCGACGCGTTCGTCGAGAACATCCCCTACTTCGTGCTGTTCTTCCCCGAGCACTCGGTCTTCTTCAACGAGGGGGTGCTGGTCCCGTTCGACATGGCCTGGTCGATCGGGATCGAGGAGAAGTTCTACCTCGTGTGGCCGGTGCTCGGCTTCGTCCTGCTCCGGGCCCGCGCCCGCCCGCAGGCGCTCGCGCTGGCCGGCATCGCCCTCGCCTGCTCGGTCGCCGGCTACCTCGGCGGCGGATGGGGCGTGTCCCTGGAGAGCTACACGCCGATCGCGCTGGGGGCGCTCGCCGCCACGCTGCTGCACCACCGGGCGTCGTACGAGCGGCTCTCGGTGGCCGGCCGGCCGCCGGTGCTGCTGGGGCTGTGTGCCGGCGTCGTGGCGCTGCAGTTCGGCACCGCCGAGGTCCTCCCCCAGGGCTGGCTCTACCCGGTCTTCGGCCTGCTCGTCGCGCTCACCCTCGCCGGGCTGGTCACCACCACCTCGCCGCGGGCGGCGTGGCTGGGCTCGGCGCCGATGGTCTACATCGCCGGGCTCTCCTACGCGCTCTACCTGCTGCACAACTTCGGGCTCAACGCCGCCGAGGGGGTGCTGCCCGGCGACTGGGGCTTCCCCGGCTCGCTGCTCTCCACCGCCGTCGGGATCGCGCTGGCGTTCGTCGCCGCGCACGTCGCGCACGTCTTCTTCGAGGACCCGCTGCGCCGGTACGGCGTCAGGCTCGCCGCGCGCCGTCGCGAGCGGGCTCTCTCGGACCGCTAGTCGAAGATGACGTCGCGTCCCTCGGCGCGCAGCGTGGCGAGGCCGTCGAGCATCCCCTGCAGCACCTCGGGAGGGTGACCCTGCCAGTCGTCGACCTCGCCGACGACCCGGAGCGCGTCGTGGGTGCGGTAGGACCGCGTGGGGTTGCCGGGGAACTTCTTGTCGGTGACGTTGGGATCGTCCTCGAACGGGCCGGTCGGCTCGACGACGTAGACGTGGCCACGCTCCTCGAGGCCGGCCAGGGCGGTCGCCAGCTCGGCTCCCCACACCGCGGTCTGGAGGAGGGTGGTGAAGTAGATGTGCTTGAGGATCCGGCCCTCCTGGAAGTTCGACCCGTAGCCGGGCACCAGCTCGTCGCCGACCGCCAGCGCCGCCTTCGTGCCGTGGAAGAACGGTCCCTCGACGTGGTCGTAGTGCTCGTAGGTGACCGGCCCGGGGTCGCTTCGCTCGTCGCTCATGGGTCTCATCCTGGCCTGGGTGGGCGAGACTCGCGGGGTGAACGAGATCGAGATCCTCCAGGTGGACGAGCGCGACGGCTCCTGGGAGCAGGACCGCCCGCGGTTCCGCGTCTACCTGCACGGCAGCGGCGAGACCGAGACCCATGGGTGGACCGACACCTACGACATCACCGGCGCCGACGTCGTGCAGGTGATCGACTGGGCGCAGCGTCAGGCAGGAGACAAACTCACGTACGCCGTCGCGCTGGTCGTCGATGACGGCGAGCAGGAGCGGCTCAACCCGGGCACCGCGCGTGGCCTGGTGTGGCTTCTCGGGGCCGACGGCAACGACGCCGCGCACACCGCGTCCGACGTCGCCGTACAGCGGCGGATGCTGGAGCGGCGTCGCGAGCCGATCGTGGTGCCGGTGTCGTCGCGGATGCCTGCGGGTGTCGTGGAGCCGTATGCGGGGGGTGGATCGGCGACGTGATCCCTGGTGGTTTCGAGGCTCGCTTCGCTCGCACCTCAACCACCGAGGGGCGTCAGGTGGCGGCGGCGACCAGGCTGGCGAGGAGGACGAGGGGCAGGGAGACCACGGCGCCGATCGAGGTGGCGACCGTCAGCGTCTTCAGGCTGCCCTTGGTCGAGAGGTCCAGGAGCGTGCTGAACATCCAGAAGAAGTTGCTGTTGACGTGCAGGGCGAACATCGCGCCGGAGGCGATCGCGAGCGCGATGACGACGGGGTCGACGCCGAGCGAGCCGACGACCGGCGAGATGATGCCGGCCGCGGTGATGGCGCCGACCGAGACCGAGCCGATCGCGAAGTGCAGCACCGCGGCGATGAACCAGGCGAGCAGGATGCTCAGGAGCACCGGCGCGTCGGCGTCGGCGGAGAACAGGTCCTCGAGCTTCTGGTCCATGCCGCTCTCGGCGATGACGGCGCCCAGCGACCCGCCGACGCCGGTGACCAGCAGGATCTCGCCGGTGGTGTGGAAGCCGGCGCCGAGGACCTTGCCGACGCCGTCGGCGTCCAGCGTCGCCCGGACCATGAAGAACGCGATGAGGAGCCCGATGAACAGGGCGATGTTGGCGTCGCCGAGGAAGCTCACGACCGCCGGCGCGTCGCCGACCACGTCGGCGGTCGCGGCGGTGGCGATCAGCACGAGCGGCACCAGGATGGGCAGCAGCCGCACGACCAGCGGCAGGCGCGTCGCGGCCTCGGCCTGGGGGACGTCCTCGACCTCGTCGTGCGGGCGGCCGTCCTCGAGCACGACGTCCCGGTCGAAGTCGGTCTCGTCCTTCCAGTAGCCGCGGGAGAGCAGCAGGCGGAACAGGACGGTGGTGATCAGCGCGGTCGCCAGCCCGATCGGCACGCCGTAGATCAGGTAGGTGCCGAGCGGCACGTCCATCAGCCCGGCGATCGCGACCGCGGCGAGGCCCGGGACGACGAAGACGTAGCCGGAGAAGATGCCCACAGCCATGGCCCCGGCCAGCCAGGGCAGCCCGATCCGACGGTCCACCGCGGGGGCCGACTCCTTGGCCATCGGCGCGGCCAGGACCACCTGCACGTCGACGTAGATGGAGGGGAAGATGACCGAGAGCGTGGCCGCCATCGCGTACGGCAGTCGTTTGCCCACGCGCCGCGCCAGGATCTCGACCAGGTCGCGGAACGTGCCCATCGAGTGCAGCAGCGCCCCGATCAGCACGCCGAAGCCGATCAGCAGGCCCACCTCGGCCATGATCTCGCCGAACCCGCCGGTGATCTGGGCGACCGTGCCCTCGCCGCCCTGACCGGTGGCGAGCCCGAGGTAGACGCACGCGACCAGCAGCGAGATCACCGGGTCGATCTTCAGCGCGATGATGAGCAGGATCGCCGCGAGGATGGCGATGCTCGAGTGCACGATCTCCATGGCCGAGTCCGTTCTGTGAGGCGTGCGCCTCACGTTAGGGGACGCGCCGGCGAAGAGCGACGAGCCGCGCCTCAGCGGCGCAACCGGCGGACCACACTCCATCCCGCGAGCGCGCCCACCACCCACGGCCCCGCCACGATGACGGGGTCCAGCGGCTGGTGCACCAGGTCGGCGCGCTTGCGTCCGAGCCGCGACTTGAGGCCGCCGTGGGTGAGCTCGGCCTTGACGCCGGTCTCGGTGAGGAGGTTGTCGGGGCGCCGGGTCGCGAAGGAGCGCAGCGTGCTGCCGAGGACGTCGACCCGGTCGCCGGCGATGAGCAGCAGCCAGTGGGCGGCGCGGCCCTCGCTGTAGCGCTCGTAGGCCAGGCGCCGGATCGCGCCGGAGACCCCGTGCAGGGGCTGGGCCGTACCGAAGACCGGGGTCAGGTCGGCGTGCTCGATCGACCGCTCCCGGTAGCCGTCGTGGGGCTGCGACTCCGGCAGGTCCCACACCGCTCCCTCGGGTCGCAGGTCCAGCGACTCGCGCGGGTACGACGGGCGGTCGGCCGGGTCGAGGTCGGCTCCCCAGCCGGGGATGCGCTGACGCAGCGAGTCGACGGACTCGGGCAGGGCCGGCTTGCGGCCGGCGTACGGGTCGGTGAGCGGCATCTCGGGGCTCCTCAGGACGCGGTCGGGACGATGAGCGGCTTGATGCAGCCGTCCAGCTTGGCGGACATGATGTGGTACCCCTCCGCGATGTGCTCGAGCGGGATCCGGTGCGTCACGATGTCGCTCGGCTTGAGGTAGCCGTTGCGGATGTGCTCGAGCAGGCGCGGCCACTGACGCTTCGCGGGAGCCTGGTTCATGCGCAGGGTGAGCCCCTTGTTGAGCGCGTCGCCGAACTTCACGGCGCTGAAAATCGGACCGTACGCGCCCATCACCGACACGGTCCCGCCCTTGCGCACGCCGTCGATCGCCCAGTTGAGCGCGACCGGCGAGCCACCCTGCAGCTTGAGCTTGGCCGACGTCACGTGCTGCAGCAGGTTGCCGTCGGCCTCGGCGCCGACGGCGTCGATCGCCACGTCGGCGCCGAGGTGGTCGGTGATCTTCTTCAGCAGCACCACGATGTCGCCGTACTCGGTGAAGTTGTAGGTCTCCGCGTGTGCGAACTCGCGGGCCTTGGCCAGGCGGTGCTCGAGGTGGTCGATCACGATGACCCGGCCGGCACCCATCAGCCAGGAAGACTTGGCGGCGAACAGGCCGACCGGGCCGGCGCCGAACACCACGACGACGTCACCCTCGTGGATGTCGCCGAGCTGCGCGCCGAAGTAGCCGGTGGCCAGCGCGTCGGTGAGCAGGACGGCGTCCTCGTCGTCGAGCCAGTCCGGGATCTTGCTGGGACCGACGTCGGCGAACGGGACCCGGACGTACTCGGCCTGCCCACCGTCGTACCCGCCGGTGGTGTGGGAGTAGCCGTAGATGCCGCCGACCGCGGTGGCGTTGGGGTTGACGTTGTGGCAGTTGGAGTACAGCCCGCGCGCGCAGAAGAAGCACGAGCCGCAGAAGACGTTGAACGGCACCATGACCCGGTCGCCGACCTGCAGGTGCTGCACCGACGAGCCGACCTCGTCGACGCGGCCGATGAACTCGTGGCCGAACGTGTGGCCGACCCGGGTGTCCGGCATCATCCCGTGGTAGAGGTGCAGGTCGGAGCCGCAGATCGCCGCGAGCTCCACCTTCACGATCGCGTCGTTGGGGTGCTCGATCCGCGGTCGTGGCTTCTCCTCGACGCGGATCCGGTACGGACCGCGGTAGACCATCGCTCTCATGCGGGACCTCTCGTGGGGACGGCGTAGACCCGGCCAGTACCCCTCGCGACCTGATGCACCGCTGACCCGTCACAAAGTCTGTGACGGGTCAGCGGTGGCGAGAGCCGCCGTCAGCCTCGCTTCTTCTTCTTGGCGACGACGGTGACCTTGATCGTCAGCACCTTGCCGTGGACGCGGATCGTGATCCGCGACGTCCCCGGCTTCTTGCCCCGCACCGTGAGGGTGGAGCGGGCGTTGAGCGCCACGGACTTCCTGCCCGCGACCCCGGCCACCTTCGGCGCCGAGCTCCTCACCACCACGGTGACGCGTCCGGTGCCCGTGCCGTGGGGCGTGAACGGCAGCCTCGACGTGCGGCCCTGGACGATGCGAAGCCGCTTGACGGAGCTGGCGAGGCGGGTCACCTTGGCCGGGTGCGTCACCGTCACCGGCGGGGCGTCGTACGTCGTCGGGACGGTCGACTCCGCGCCCAGGAGGGACACCGAGGCGAGCCGCACCTCACCCAGCCCGGCACCCTTGGCCACGAACGGGATGTCGGCCATCGTGAAGTCGCCGGCCGCGCTGGGCGAGGAGCCCAGCTTGGTGTGCACCACGGTGACCGTGGACCCGGACACCGTGGCCCGGGTGAGGCCCGAGACCCCGCTGGTCACCTCGTCGACGACCGGCGTGACCTTGGTGGGGTCGAACCGGATCTTCGCCGTGTAGCTGAAGGCGTCGGGCACCTTGCGGGCGTGCACGGTGACGTGTGCCGTCTCCCCCGCCTTGGGTGCGACCCACGGCATGCCGACCTGGAACGTGGTCCTACCCGTGACCGTCGGGACCGCCTTGGCGGGGTGGGCGAGGTCGGGGAACCGCGCCGGCGCCCGGCGCTGTTGGGTCGCCTGCTCGAACGCGTAGCCCAGCTTGATCAGCTCGGCGTCGGCGTTCATCGCTCCCAGGAACGACACCGTGGTGGGCAGCCCCACCGCGTTGGCGGGGAGCACGCCGCCCTCGACGTAGTCGGACTGCTCGGCCCACCCGGACGGGACCGAGACCGACGGATGGCCGCTCAGGGACGCGATCATCACGTTGGAGTAGCCGGCGCCGCCGGGGACGCCGAAGCGGGTCACGGTCGGGTAGACGATCGCGTCGAGGTCGTGCTCGGCGAGCACGGCGCCGATCGTCGCCTGGTTGGCGGCGATCTCGTCGTCGTGGGTCTCCATGAACGCCTGGTACTCGGGGATCCGGTTGATCCGGTCGATGACCGAGGCGCTGATCGAGCTCAGCTCGGGCTGAGCGGTCAGCAGTGCCTTCAGCTCCTCGGCGTCACCGGGGTAGGAGGAGTCCGCCGGCACGTAGGTCTTGAGGAACTGGTCGATGTCGTGACCGAACTCCCGTGTGCTCCCCGAGCTGGTGGTCTGCATCCGCAGGTCGCCGATGTCGACCAGGGTGGCCCCCTCCTCCGCCATCGTCGCCTTGGCCTCCTGGAAGATCCGGTCGATCGCCGGGTTGGTCCCGATGTGGTTGCCGGCGCCGACGCTCGACACGTAGCCGATGCGCGCCCCGTCGAGGCCGCGCCGGTCGAGGTAGGAGGCGTAGCTCGCCTCGCGCTCGGCGTCGGCCGCGGCGGTGGTCGGGTCGGCCGGGTCGGTGCCGGCGTACAGGTCGAGCATGATCACCGAGTCCTCGAGCGTACGCGTCAGCGGACCGCCGCGGTCCTGGTCGCCGGCGAGCGGGGCGATGCCCTCGCGGCTGACGAGGCCGAACGACTGGTAGACGTCGGCCAGCCCCTGGTAGGCGCCGGGGACCTGGATCGACCCGCCGGTGTCGCTGCCCAGGCCGACCATGCCGAGGTTGGCCGCGATCGCCGTGCCCGTGCCTGCGCTGGAGCCTCCGGACTCGCCACCGGGGAAGTAGACGTTCGAGCTGCGCTTGTAGGAGCTGATCCCGGTGTAGCCGGACGCGAACTCGGTGAGGTTGGCCTTCGCCAGGATGACCGCACCCGCGGCGCGCAGCTGCTCGACCATGTAGGCGTCGCTGCCGGGCATGAAGCCGTCGAGGCACTTGCAGCCGACGGTCGTCGGCATGTCGATGGTGTTGAAATTGTCCTTCACGATGACCGGGATGCCGTGCAGCATCCCCCTCGGGCCGGACTCGGCGCGCTCGGCGTCGAGGTCGGCGGCGATCTCGAGCGCTTGGTCGTTGGTCGTCAGGATCGAGTTGAGAGCGGTGGCCGGGTCGCCGCCCACCGTCGCGTCGTCGTACGCCGCGATCCGGTCGAGGTACATCTGGGTGAGCTCGACGGCGCTGAGCCGGCCGGCCTCCATCGAGGCCTGGGCATCCACGACGCCGGCCTCGATGATCTCGAAGTCGCCGTCGTCGTACAGCATCTGCTTCGACAACGCCGCGACGTCGGTGATCGTGATCTTCCCGTCGCCGTCCGCGTCGTTCTTCGCCACCGCCGTCCAGGTGGCTCCGCCGGCGCTGGTGACGCCAAGGGCGCCGATGAGCAGGTCCAGGTCGGCGGAGTCCACGCGCTGGTCCCCGTCGAGGTCCCCGGCGGTGTGCTCCGGGCTCAGGTAGACGAGCTCGCGCGGGGTGGGCGCGGCCGAGGGGGCAGACGGCGCCGCGGTCGCGCCGGACGGCCCCACGAGGGCCGCGGCGCCGAGCGCGGCCGCGAGACAGAGCCCCACTGCCGCCTGTCGTGAATGTGCTGCTGGTGTGGTCAAGATCGAGTCCTCCCGCGTGCGACTGGTGCCCGTGACGGCAGGGTCGGCGCTCGCACCACCGCCGCCCCACCGGCACGCTAGGCGACCGCAATTACGGGTAAGAGGCCAGATTATTTCGGGGAGAATTCCTCGTCGCCGCCACCCGGTGCTGGGTCTGTGAGTGCCCCCGCTGGGGTTCGAACCCAGACTGAACCGCTTTTAAGGCGGCTTCCTCTGCCGGTTGGGATACGGGGGCGAGGCGCACCGAGTATCCCAGCGACCGCTACCCCGGTGCAGCGCTGGTGACGGGACGACGCCACGACCTCAGCTCGACGGGCTCGCGAGGCCGTAGGCGCAGGTGCTGGATGTCTGCTCGTAGCCGAGGCCTTCGTACAGTCGAAGCGCATCGGAGGGGTTGGCGGCGTCGACGCTGAGAGCTGCGGCCTGCATGTCCGAGATGGCGAAGCGACGCATGGACTCCACCAGGAGCGCGCTGGCGATGCCTCGGCCGCGATAGCTTCGTGCCACCGCCAACTGATCGGTGTACCCCTCGGTGACACCCGTGGCTTGCCAGTCCTGCTCGTAAGCGCAGTTGAGGGCAGCGCCTACGACGGCCCCCGTCGTGCCCTCGATCGCCACCAGGGACCACTCGGCACGGAAGGCCTCGGAAGCCGTGACCTCGTCCCACATCTCATCGGTCCGATCCACGTGTCCCCACTGGTCTTGGAACGCGAGGTCGACCACGTGGTGGGTCTCCCGACTGCGCGCTGGGTCCCAGTCCACGATGGCCACGTCGTCGAGATCGGGCACCGGAGGCAGCTCACCGATCTGGCGCGACATCTCGAAGAAGTAGCGCTCGACCGCCAGGCCGTGCCGTTCGGCCAGATCCCGCACATCGGCTTGGTCGGACGGGGCGTACAGGCGCAGGGTGAGCGGCCCGTACCCCTCTTCACGAGTGGCCTGATCCCATGCGAGCGCATGCGCGACCTCCCACCGCAGCACGGAGCGTCCGATGCCCTCGCCACGGCGGTCCGGGCGAACGGCCCCACCGAGGTAGACGCCTCGCCGCTCGGTGACGACGCGGTTGCAGCCGGCCCACGCCGTGGCAACCACTCGACCCTCGAGGTCGCACCCGACGAGCGTGTCCTCTTCCGGGCGTGATCGTGGCGAGTCCCAGAACTCCTGCAGACCCCCGAGAGACTGCCGCTCGGGGTTGCGGTCGTACGCCTCGCACTCGGCGTAGAGGTCGGCGATGGCGGGGAGGTCCTCACGACCGAAGGGGCGCCAGGTGATCGCCGGGTGGGCAGCGAGAGCCGCCAGGGCTTCTGCTTCGCTGAGGCCAGGCGTGTGCGTCATGGGGCGGATCGTTCCACGGGTGGGGTCATCCCCTCGCATGGGACCAGCGCCTCACTCTCGCCTGGTGATGGCGACCTTCCCGCCGGGCAGGTGGGTCATGTCGTAGTGGGGGTGGTGGGCCAGGGTGTGGTGGCGTCGGCAGAGCAGGGCGCCGTCGGTGACGGAGGTGTCGCCGCCTTGGGACCACGGGGTCAGGTGGTGGGCCTCGCACCACGCCGAGGGTCTCTCGCAGCCTTCGGCGTAGCAGCCGCCGTGCTGGACCGCGAGCGCGATGCGTTGGGCCTTGGTGTGGAACCGGGCCTTGCGGCCCAGGTCGAGGACCTGGGACCTGGTGCCGAGGACGGCGGGGATCACGCCGGCCTGGCAGGCCAGCGTGCGGGCCAGGGCGGGGCTGATCCGGGTCCCAGTGTCGAGCTGGGCCGCCTTCAACCCACCCATCAAGGTGTCCAGGGTCATGGTCACCACGACGGTGGCGTCCATTCCGCCGGAGGTCGGGAGCCGGTCGGTCGGGTAGCGCTGCACGTGCTCGATCAGGGCGAGCCCCATGCCGTGCGGGCTGGACCCTTCACCGCC
>NZ_JAJNRO010000020.1:0-46332 GCF_021083605.1 Nocardioides sp. cx-169 | reverse complement strand
CCCATACGCCGCGGTCCCGATCGCCGCCAGGTAGCCGAGCGCCGGGTAGAGGACCCGGTCGACGGCGTTGAAGCGCCCGATCAGCTGGCGGATGATCGTCGCGGCCGTGCAGAACAGGCACAGACAGATCGCGCCGAGGAACGTGACCACCCGCCCCGCGACGAAGTTGCCCGGCGCATCGCCGGCGTTCCAGACGTAGACGCCGAACCCGACGCAGACACCCATCATGGCGAGCGGGATGGCCCGGAAGATGACGCTGACCCAATAGTTCATGAGAGCACGACCTTCAACAGTTGAAGTCGGCCCGCACGCGACCTCACGGCCACGCGTCCACCCGTCGTCCTAGTAGAGCATGGATCACCGGCTGCAACCGAGGACCGTCGCTCAAGGGAGATCCTGACCCCACGTGGCCACGACGTGAACGCACGTCGGGACACTCCCCGCGCCTCAGGATGAGCGTGTAGGAGCCTTCATCCTCGGGAGCCTCGATGTCTGCACCGGGACCGACGCGCCAGCCGACCTCCACCCTGAATTGCGAAGAGCCTGATCACTCTGCGGTCTAGGAAGACGGTTTGTGTCGAGCCTTCTTTGGCTCTTCTCCCGCAGGCCCCATTGCGCAAACTAGGCCCGCGCAAGACTCCTAATTATGTCGCTGAACTTGACCAGCCACTCCAGTCACGCCAGCCCTGGCCCGGGCGCTTGCATACATGCACACTGCCGTCACACCGGCCAACACGAAATTCGATCGTCTCGCCCTCAGCAAAATTCTTGTTGCATTCCCCAATATTCCCCGAGCCCAAGGTGCTTCGACACATTCCAGCCCGGCCGTAGTTTGTCCGCCAATGCATGCCGACGGACATCCCGTCACCGCAGAAGTCACGCATCCTAAGCGTATCTTCCGATCGGACGTAGCCTCCGTCGCCGCATCCAGCCGCCCCTTGAAGCCAGGAGCCGACGCTGTCGCCGAGCCCTGGGCATGGCCAACCACAGTCCACGGCAACGTCGTACTCGAATGAGTACGCCTGAGCGGGGGCTGCTCCAACAAAACTCAGCGACAGAAGGCAGAGAACTGCCGCCATCACTGTAGATCGTCCGTAAGCTCGCATTGTTCTCATCGATCCTTTCGTGTGTGGTGGAATCACACCCGGAGGAGAGTTTCGCGGCTTCATCGATATGGAGACTAGGACGTGCTTTTGCACAAGGCCCCACAACATCCGAGAATCCAAGAGTCCGAGGAACCCCGATGATGTCGGGTAAGAGTTAGTTTGGCCATGGCCTGAAATGGCTACCAGTTTGGCCAGGTTGAGTCATTGTCAGTTAAGGAGTTTGGACGTAGCGTTTCGTGCCTCCCGTTGGAAGCAGCGCGATCGATGTCCCGTCGATAAGGTGCTCCTCACAGCTCGGACTGATGGTGTGCCCGGCCCGGCGTCCGCACCGAGTCGCCGGGCGGGGTGAGCGTGTGACCGTCCGCCTCCGAGAAAGCCGACTGAACTTCGCACGCATCCTCGGCACCCGCTACCCCCACGTCGAGTCAGTGCGCCAGCTTCTGCGACGTCCTCCAGGTCGCGCGGGCGTAGCCCTCACCTGAGGGACGGCGGGATCGAGGAGCGGAGGCGCACACGGCACCTCCGCTCCCCTCGGCGCGCTGGTCACGGTCACCACCTCACGAGTCGAGAGGGTGCGTCCCCAATTTTGGGGATATCCGGCTCGTTCACCGCCCCTCGACCGACGGTGCGGCGAACATCGCCTGTTCAACCGTTGTCCTGGCCCCCCTGGACCCGGTACCTCCGAAGGGCCTGACGAAGGAGACTGACAACGATGTCCATACCCCTCAGGGCGCTCACCGCGATTGCTGTCACGCTGGCCGTGCTCGGCGCGGCCGCCACCGTCCCCGCGTACGCCGACTCACCCCGCCGCGGCCAGCACGGCCACCACCAGGGCCATCACTGGCACGGCGGTGGGGGGCACCACTCGAGCAACGACTCGGTCCGCAAGCTCACCAGGGCTGTCTCGGTCAAGGGTGTGCTCCGGCATCTCCAGGCCCTCCAGCGCATCGCCGACGAGGACGGGGACCGCGCCGCCGGACGCCCTGGTTACGAGTCCTCCGTCGGCTACGTGGTCGGGAGGCTTCGGCACGCGGGCTACCGGCCCACGGTGCAGGAGTTCACCTTCGACTACTTCGAGGAGAACTCCGAGCTGATCCGGGTCAGCCCCGATCCCGCCGAGTTCGTCGACGAGCAGGACTTCCTGCGCAACACCTTCGACACCGGCTCGCCCGAGGGCACCGCCACCGGCGCCCTTGTCCCGGTGGGCCTCGTACTCGACCCGACCGCACCGGTCGGCACCAACTCCAGTGGTTGCGAGGCCGCGGACTTCGCCGGCTTCGTGGCCGGCTCGATTGCGCTGCTCCAGCGGGGCACCTGCGGCTTCAGCGTGAAGGCGCTCAACGCCCAGGCGGCGGGTGCGGCCGGCGTAGTGATCATGAACGAGGGCCAGCCGGGTCGCACCGGGCTGCTCAACATGATCGGCGACGCGACCGGACTGACGATCCCCGCGGTCTTCGCGACGTACGACACCGGGGTGAACCTCGCGGCCACCCCTGGCGCCAGGGTCACCGTGACCGTCGAGTACACGACCGAGGAGCGCACCAGCTGGAACGTCGTGGCCGAGACCCGTCGGGGCCGCACGGACAACGTCGTGATGGCCGGCGCCCACCTCGACAGCGTTCAGGAGGGTGCGGGCATCAACGACAACGGCTCCGGCAGCGCCGCGCTCCTCGAGGTCGCGCTGCAGATGGCGAAGGTGAGGCCGGCCAACCAGGTCCGGTTCGCCTGGTGGGGCGCGGAGGAGAGCGGCCTGCTCGGCTCCGAGCACTACGTCGCCGAGCTGAGCGAGGAGCAGGCCGAGGCGATCGCGCTCTACCTCAACTTCGACATGGTCGCCTCGCCCAACTACATCTTCGGCGTGTACGACGGCGACAACTCCGGTGGCACCGCACCCGACGGCTTCATCCCCGAGGGATCGGCGCAGATCGAGGACGTCTTCGAGAAGTTCTACGCCAACCGCGGGGAGCCGTTCCAGGACAGCGAGTTCTCGGGCCGCTCCGACTACGGACCGTTCATCGCGGTCGGGATCCCGGCCGGTGGCCTGTTCACCGGTGCCGAGGTCGTCAAGACCGACGAGGAGGCCGCGCGGTACGGCGGCGTGGCAGGCGCGGCGTACGACCCGTGCTACCACCAGCCGTGCGACAACCTCACCGGTGAGGGCCAGGACGAGGCGCTCTACGACCAGCTCGACGAGGACTACTGGCTCAAGGGGAACATCAACGTGGGCGCGCTGGATGTGAACTCCGACGCGATCGCCACGGCGGTGCTCACCTTCGCCAAGGACACCTCGACGGTCAATGGCGTGGTGACCCGCCCCGGCCACGGCCACGGTCACGGCCACCACGGGGGAGGCAGGAAGGGCCACGGAAAGAAGTGGCAGGCGTGGCAGCGTCAGGACCACGACCGGCACTACGTCGGCGGTCTGACGGCCCGCCGGCGGTGAGCCACTGACCGCACGCCCGCACAGGTGACGGCGCTCGCTGCTCAGTGACTGCGCAGCGAGCGCCGCCGTGCGCTCGACGGGTGATGAGGCCGGGCCTGAATCCTCTGCAGCGCGAGTGGCGCACACCTCTGCGGCGTCGACATCGTGTCAATCGTTTGCCCGGGTTCATTGCCGGGAGGTGCCGCTCTCCAGGATGGAGACGATCGAGTAGAGCGTGAAGCAGATCCCCCCCCCCAACCCCACCGCCTTCGCCGAGTTGGCGGGGATCAGCGAGAACTTCGTCGAGGCGGCGGCGACCGTGGACACACAGCCGCAGATCAGGCCGAGCCCGAGGACGACGTGGCCGGCGACGTACTCCGGTTTGGCACCGTTGCCCGAGGCGCCGGCGAAGACGTAGCACCCATACGCCGCGGTCCCGATCGCCGCCAGGTAGCCGAGCGCCGGGTAGAGGACCCGGTCGACGGCGTTGAAGCGCCCGATCAGCTGGCGGATGATCGTCGCGGCCGTGCAGAACAGGCACAGACAGATCGCGCCGAGGAACGTGACCACCCGCCCCGCGACGAAGTTGCCCGGCGCATCGCCGGCGTTCCAGACGTAGACGCCGAACCCGACGCAGACACCCATCATGGACGTCAGCCGCGCTGCTCCGACGCTCGTGTGGCGGCCAGGCTGCCGAGTAGGGCGAGCGCCTCCGCGGCCCGCGAGCCAGGCTCTGCGTGGTAGACGATCAGCTCCTGGCCGGGAGCGGTGCGGACGTCGAAGGCGTGGATGCCGAGGGTGAGCTCCCCGACCTCGCGATGGCGGAAGCGCTTGCGCTCCAGGCGCTTGGTGCGCGCCTCGTGCCTGTCCCACATCGCCACGAAGTCCTGGCTCTCCCGGCTCAGCAGAGCGACGACCTCGGCGATGCGCGGGTCGTGCGGGCTGCGTCCGTGCAGCACCCGGAAGCCCGCCACGGTGTAGCGCGCCACCCGCTCCCAGTCGACGTAGAAGGTCCGGGCGTCCGGGTCCAGGAACACCTTCATCATCAGGTTCGGCCCCTGCTGGAACCCGTCGAAGAGGGCATAGGCGAGCGGGTTGCCGGCGAGGACGTCGTAGGCGCGGCCGAGCACGAGGGCCGGCGTGTCGGGCCAGAGGTCCAGCAGGCGCAGCAGCTCGGGGTCGACCCGCTCGGGCAGCGGGGGTCGCGGGGTGCCGGGTGTCAGTCCGGCGACCTGGTAGAGATGCTGACGGGCGTCGTCGTCGAGCCGCAGGACCTGACTGAGGGCGTCGAGCACCTGCGCGGAAGGGCGCCGCTCTCGCCCCTGCTCGAGGCGGATGTAGTAGTCGACGCTCATCCCGGCCATGGTCGCGACCTCCTCGCGGCGCAGGCCCGGGACCCGGCGTACGCCGTGGACCGGGACGCCCGCGGACTCGGGCGTCACCTGAGCGCGGCGGGCGCGGAGGTACTCCCCCAGCGCGGTGGTCGGCATGCCTCGATCCTAGGTACGAACGTGGCGCCGTGGGTGGGTGCAGCGCTCCCGGGCACGACACGTCCTAGCAGGGGGCCGCGCGAGGGGGCACCGTCGACGACATGACCGACACCTTTGCCTCACCCCGTCCGAAGATCGTCCTGGTCACCGGCGCCAGCAGCGGCATCGGGGCAGCGACCGCCCGCCGGCTCGCTGCCGAGGGCCACGTCGTGGTCGCGACCGCCCGCCGTGCCGACCGCCTCGAGGAGCTGGCGCACGACGCGAGCGCGGCCGGGCACCGGATGGAGGCCCGCGCCCTCGACGTCACCGACCGTGCCGCGTTCGCCGACCTGGTGGGGCGCGTCGTCGCCGACCACGGCCGGCTGGACGTCCTCGTCGGCAACGCCGGCGCCATGCTGCTCTCGCGGCTGGACTCGTTCCTCGTGGACGAGTGGAACCGGATGCTCGACGTCAACGTGCGCGGGCTCCTGCACGGCGTAGCGGCGGTGCTGCCCCGCTTCCGCGAGCAGGGCGGCGGCCACGTGGTGACCCTCGCCTCCATCGGCGCCCACCAGGTCTCGGCCACCTCCGCGGTCTACTCGGCGACCAAGTACGCCGCGTGGGCGCTGACCGAGGGGCTGCGCCTCGAGGCCGACCCCGGCATCCGGGTCACCACCATCTCCCCCGGCGTCGTCGAGTCCGAGCTCGCCGACCACATCACCGACCCGCACGCCGCCGAGCTGATGACCACCTACCGAGCCGCCAGCATCTCCCCCGTCGCCGTCGCCGGGGCGATCTCGTTCGCGCTCGCGCAGCCCGACGACGTCGACGTCAACGAGATCGTCGTCCGCCCCACCCGGCAGCGCTGAGACCCCCCGAAGCCGAGACCCATCGAAGGAGCAGCAGATGAGCAGGAACTGGTTCATCACAGGCGCCTCGTGTGGTTTCGGGCGCGCCTTCGCCCGTGCCGCCCTCGAGCGGGGCGACCGGGTCGCGGCTACGGCGCGCGAGCGCCACGCAATCGACGACCTGGCAACCGCGCACCCCGACACGCTGGTGCCGCTGACCCTGGACGTGACCGACGGGGCGGCCGTCGCGGCCGTCGTCCGCGACGCCGAGAACCGGCTCGGCGGTCTCGACGTCGTCGTCAACAACGCCGGCTACGGCCAATTCGGCGCCGTGGAGGAGCTCACCGACGCCGACCTGCACGACCAGCTCGAGACCAACGTGCTCGGGCCTCTGCGCGTCGTGCGGGCGCCGCTGCCGGCCATGCGCGAGCGCGGCCACGGGACACCTGGTCCAGGTGTCCTCCATCGGCGGCATCGGCGCGTTCGCCAACCTAGGGTTTAGGGTTCGACGATGGACCGTGACGGCGATGTCGGAGCACTGGCGACATGGCGGACCACCGACCCCGGCGAGGCCGAGGCAGCCGTGGCGGCGGCGTACCACGTCCCCAACCGGCTGGTGCTGAACTCCACCGACCAGAGCCGCTTCCACATGCAGCTCGACGAGGTGCGGATCGCCTCCTCCTCGGTCGGGCTGCTGTCCTTCGGTGCGGAGGCCCGGGTGCTGACCGGGGCCACCAGCGGCTTCCACGTGAACCTCACGCTGGCGGGTCGTGCCGCGGGCGCGGGTGACGGCGGGCCGGTGCAGACGGCCGGGGCCGGTGAGGGGCTCGTCTACGAGCCCGGCGCGGTCACCGAGGCGTCGTGGTTCCGTGGGTGCCGGGTCCTGACGCTGCTGCTCTCGCGCAGGGCCGTCGAGCGCGAGCTGGAGTCACTGCTGGGCCACAGCGTGCGCGCGCCGCTTCGTCCCTCGCCCAAGGCCACCACCGACGGGCTGGCCCGTGCCCTCGCGCCGACGGTCCACCTGGCGCGGATGCAGTTGGCCCGCCCCAGCCCGCCGGCCGTGCTGACCACCGTCGCCCGCCACCTCGAGGCGCTGCTGGTGGACAGCTTCCTGCTCGAGCACCCGCACAGCTATCGCGACGAGATCGACCGCGCGGCGCGCACGCCCACGCAGACGCCGGTGCAACGCGCCGCACATCTGCTGGAGGAACGCCCGGAGCACCCATGGACGACCGCCGCGCTGGCGCAGGAGGTGCACCTCGGCGTCCGGGCGCTGCAGCAGGGCTTCCGCCGCCACTACGACTGCCCGCCGATGACCTACCTGCGGCGCGTCCGACTCCGCCGGACGCACGAGGTGCTCGCGGCCGCCATACCGGGCGAATCGACCGTGCAGGAGGTGGCCCTGCGACACGGGATCCTGCACCTGGGGCGCTTCTCGGTCACCTACCGCAAGGAGTACGGCGAGAGCCCGTCGGTCACGCTCGCCCGCCCGGAGTTCTGAGGCCCGGGGCCACGTCAGCCGTGGCCCGCACCGGGCGCAGCGGGACCTGGACGGTCGCCGTGGTCCCCCTCCCCGGGACGCTGGACAGGTCGACCTCGCCGCCGTGCGCCTCGATGATCTGCTGGGCGATCGACAGTCCGATCCCCAGACCCTGGATCGCCCGCTCGTGGGCCGCGGTCGTGCGATAGAAGCGCTCGAACACCCGATCCAGCTCGGCGCCTGACATGCCGATGCCGGTGTCGGCGACGCGGAGCACGAAGGCGTCGTCCCGCCCCTCGAGCCCGACCTCGACCGCACCGCCGGCGGGCGTGTACTTGAGAGCATTGGAGACCAGGTTGTCGACCACCTGCTCCCACGCGTCCGGATCCAGGTGTCCGCGCACTCCAGGCGCCACGGCGGTGGTCAGGCGGATGCCCGCCGCCGCGGCCACGGCGCCCTGCTTGGCCAGCGCGTCGAGGACCAGCGACGAGACGTCCACCGGCCTGGCCCGCATCCCCGGTCCCTCCGCACCCGAGGCCTGGAGGAGCTGGGAGACCCGCGAGAGCAGCACGTGCGCGTTGCGCTGCGCCACGGAGAGCATGTGCGAGACCCGCTGGTCCTCCGGACCCAGCTCCTCGGCGATCAGCTCCTGGTAGCCGATGATGGAGGTGAGTGGGGTGCGCAGCTCGTGCGAGACCGTCGTGAGGAACTCCTCGCGGACCCGGACCGCCTCCACGGCGTCGGTGACGTCCCAGCCCACGACCACGGTGCCGAACCGGTCGCCGTTGGCGCGATGGATCTGCCGCGCCCCGAGCCGGACCGCCACCTGGTCCTCGGGCGGGCCGATCCAGTAGGTGCGCGGCGGCACCTCCTCGCCCCGCTGGGCCCGAGGCACCACGCGCAGGTCGTCCGGCACCGGCGTCACCCGGTCCTCGAGGTAGAGCTGGGTCTGGCGGGCCTCCCCGGCGCCGGACAGACGCACCCCCGCCCGGGCCGCGTGCTCGTGGGCGAGGGAGTTCTCCAGAACCAGGTTGCCGTCCCGGTCGTAGCTGACGATGCCCGCGTCGACGGAGTCGAGGACGGCCTGGACCACCAGGAGCCGGTCGTGGGCGAGCTCGAGCGTGCTCTCGTGGAGTGCCGACTGCTCCTCGAGCACCCGTCGTCTCCACCGCAGCCGGACCCCCACCTGCCGTACGGCGATACCCAGGCCCAGGCCCACGGCGAGCACCATCGCGAGCTGCAGCCGCACCGGCCACGAGGAGGGCAGGGATGCCTCCCCCAGGTACGCAACACCCACGAGCGCGACGGCGGAGAGCACCGCCAAGGCGGTGCCGATCCAGTCGAAGTCGAAGACCAGCCACAGCACCGCGAGCACGGCGATCAGCAGCACCGACGGCATCCGGGAGACGGTGTCGAGCGCCATCAGCAGCACCGCCACCACCGCGAGCAGCGGCACGAGTGCCTGCCAGGCATGAGCGATGCGGTGCCAGGGCACGACGCTGATGGCCACGGTCGGGATCACCATGAGCGACATCCCGACCACCGTCGAGGCGGCACCGCACGACCCGGAATACCCGAGCGCGACGGCGATCCCGAAGATGGCGGTCAGTGCCAGGGTCGACAGCTGCCAGGCGAGGTAGGGCCGGGGCGGCGTGCGCCGGACGGCTCGTGAGGTCGGGCTCATGGATGCTGCCTACTCCGATGCGAGCGCGGCACAGCAGCGTGCCGGGGTCCGCGGTTTGCTCGCCACCAGAGGGTAGGGCGTCCGGCGCCCCGCTTCCCGACGATGACGCCCCACACGGGACAGACTGCGCGTGTGGCACAGGTGCGATCGCGAATCGGATACCGCGTCGCCGCTGCGCGAGGCGACCCGAGCCGCCGAAATGAACGACACCCGGGCTCTGCGACCCCTTGACCCCCAGAGCAACGCGACCGTGCCGCTTGGTCTCGTCTGCGGCTGTCACGTCCAGGTTTCGGCGTCAAGTGGGGTGCCGGGATGCCGTCGTCGACACTCAGGTCGGCCTCCAACCCGGCGGCGGTACGGCGTGCCTCGTCGAGTGCCCTACGCATCGACGCCTGGCCGTCGACGTCGTCCAGCCCCACAGCTGGTGCACGATCTCCATCACGTTCCGCCCGAACAGCGCCATGGTCAGGCCACGGTCAGGTTGTCGCCAGCGCCTCGGTCGGAGACAGTCGGGAGGCCCGCACGGCGGGGTAGAGACCGGCCAGGGCGCCGATCACGATCGCGCCGGAGAAGCCCGCGCCGATCGCGGTCGCAGGGACCACCAGCGGCCAATCGCGTGACGCGGCGTACCCGATGCTTCCGAGCAGCCCGATCAGCATCCCGCCGGCGCCACCGAGCAGCGAGAGCAGCACGGCCTCGGTGAGGAACTGGCCGCGGACGTCGCCGCGGGTCGCGCCGAGCGCACGGCGCAGACCGATCTCGCGACGGCGTTCGAGGACGGACACGATCATCGTGTTCGCCACGCCGATGCCGCCGACGACGAGCGCGACGGCGGCCAGACCGAGGAACAGCGCCGAGAAGGTCGACTGGGTCGCGCGCTTCGCCGCCAGCGCGTCGGAGGGTCGGCTCACCGAGATCAGCCCGGGCAGCTCTGGGCTCAGGGTCGCCGGCAAGACGCTGCGGACCGGCTCGACCTGCGACTCCGCCGCGCGCAGGTAGACGACCGTCGGGTGACCGCTGAAGCCGAGCTGCGACCGAGCCGCGTCCCAGCCGACCAGCACGGCCTGGTCCAGCTCGGGGGTCAGTGGAGTCTTGGCCAGGATGCCGACCACGGTGAACCGGTGACCGCCGATCAGGACGTCGGGAGCACGCGCCGGGTCGAGGTCGGTGATGCCGAGCCAGGTGGCCGCGGTGTGGCCGAGGACGACGGTCGGGAACCTCTGCAAGGTCGGCGTCAGGAAGGCGCCGGACTCGACCGTGGCGTGGATCGCGCCCAGCAGGTCGGGCGTCGCCGCGAGGGCGGTGATGCCGGCGGTCTCATTGGGGTCGGCGAAGGACGTTCTCAGCACCGTGGTGTTGAGGTTCGCGACCCCGGACGCCGTATCGACCGGTCCGATCCGGCGCACCATCGCGGCCGCCGAGGTGGGGAGCTCGACAGGGGTCTCGCCGGCGTCGGATCCCTGCGCCACCAGCACGTTCGTGCCGAGCGCAGTGAGCTTGCGGTCCAGGTCGGCCTGACCGCTCGCCGGGATGCTCGTCACCAGGACGAGGGTGGCGATACCGAGCGCGATGCCGAGCGCGCTCATCACCGCGCGCGCCGGCCTGGCGCGGACGCCGAGCCAGCCGAGCGTCAGCGCGTCGAGGAGGCGTGTCACCGGACGACCTCCTCGGTGAGCAGTCCGTCGCGGATCTTGACCCGGCGGCTGAACGCTGCTGCCACCGACGAGTCGTGGGTGATCACCGCGATCGTGGTGCCTTGCGCGTTGAGCTCGCGGAACAGCGCGAGCACGGATCGTCCGGTGGCCTGGTCGAGCGCACCGGTCGGCTCGTCGGCGAGCACCATCGCGGGCGCGTTCACCAGGGCACGGGCGATGCCTACGCGTTGCCGCTCGCCCCCTGAGAGCTGGTGCGGCAGGTGGTCATGCCGGTGGCCGAGGCCGACCCGGTCGAGCGCGGCGACCGCCCGGTCGCGGCGTTGCGACCGTGGCACCCCGGCGTAGAGGAGGCCGGCGGTGACGTTGTCGACGGCGTCGAGCCGTTCGGCGAGGTGCGACTGCTGGAACACGAAGCCGATCCACCGCGACCGCAGCCGGGACAGCTCGGCGTCGCTGAGCTGCGAGGTATCGGTCCCGGAGATCTCGATGGTGCCGGAGGTCGGCCGGTCCAGCGTGCCCATCAGGTTCAGCAGCGTGGACTTGCCCGATCCGGACGGTCCGACGATGGCCAGGTCGTCGCCGGGCGCGATCGTCAGGTTCGCGTCGCGCAGCGCGGTGATGCCGCCGTCGTACGTCTTGCTGACCCGGCTCAGCTCCAGGACGCTCATCGGGCCACCACGACCCGGGTCCCCTCGGCGACGCCGGAGACCTCGACCTCGCCGTCGGCGACCATGCCGATCGTCACCGGGACCAGGGTGTGGTCCACGTGCTCGAGGGCGTAGCCGCCGCCTGACAGCGCGAGCAGCGCGGCCAGGGGCACGTGCAGGACGTCCTTGCGCGACGCCGTCACGATCGTGGCGGTGACGGTGCCGAGGCCGGCTGCCTCCATCGCCTTCGCCTTCACCGCGCGGACGACGACCGCAACGCTCGGCGGGCTGCCGTCGGTCGGCGTCGTGGCTGCGCCGAGCCTCACGACCCGGGTCTTGATCCTGGTGCCGTCGGTGAGGGCGACCGGCACGACGATCCCCGGGTGCAGCGACGCCCCGAGCGACGTCGGCGCGGCCAGGGTGATCACCTTGTCGAGGCTGGTGACCTCCAGCACCGAGGTGGCCGCGTCGTCGCCGAGGTGCGCGCTGACGGAGTCGACCCGGACGGCGCCCGCAGCCACGACGACGTGGGCCGGCGAGAGCGTCCCGGTCTCGTCGACGCCGAGATCCGCCTGCCAGGCCTTCACCGCCGCGCCCAGTGAACTGCCGAAGATGGCATCCGTGGTCGTGCCCTCGTAGTAGCCGAGCGCCGCCAGGTTCGCCGCGACCAGATCGACGTCGTTGCCGGTCGGCGGCTGGCCGTCGGTCCCGGCGGTCGTCGTCAGCGCCCGGTAGAGCGGGAGCTTGCCGAAGAGCAGCGAGATCGGCCGGTCGTTGACCCGGTAGACCTGACCGCCTCGCTTCACCGTTGCCCCCGCCGAGGGGAGCCAGGTGATGATTCCCTTGCCGCGTCCGGTGACCGTCACGGGTGCTCCGAAGCCGACCTCCCCGGTGACGTCCTGGGACTGCCGGACGGTGCCGCGCGTGACGGCCACGGTGGCCACGGCGCTCTTCTCGGGGGCGACGTGGTCGGTGCCGGTGTTGCCGACGGCGAGCGCCGAGCCGCCGCCGACCAGCGCGAGCACGACCACGCCGACCGCGACGCGCAGCCTGGTGAGGCGCACCGCCATCACTTGCCCCCGAACGCCTCGAGCAGGCAGCCGTGCTCGATCTTGTCCTCGTCGTCAGGGACCGGGTGACCGGCCGCGTACGTCCAGTCGAGGTTGTGGCTGTTGAGCAGCTGGACCCAGAGGCCCTTGGCCTTCATACAGCCGACGTAGGCCAGCGACTCGGCGTGGAAGTCCGGGTTCGTCTCGGCCTCGGTCTCCGGAGGCAGCTGGGGCAGCTTGCTCGCGCAGGCCGCCTTGGCCTTCGCGGGCACCGGGTCGGCGACGACGATCAGGTCGCTCGTGACGGTCCCGGTCGGACCGGGGACGCTCCGGCCGGTGCCCTGGGTGGCGCCGTGGTCGATCAGGCACTGGCTCCAGGCGTTGATCAGCGCCGTGCGCCGGGCGTCGGTGTCGTCGAGCCGGAAGACCGGACGGCCCGTGACATCGGTGGTGTCGGTCTCTCCGCTCGGGTCCCCGTCGGCGCCGGGAGGGTCGGACGGGTCGGACGGGAGTCCACCGCCGGGCGTCGGACTCGTCGAGATGTCGTCGGTGGGGATGTTGGCGACCTGGTCGGTCGAGGGCGAGCCGCCGCAACCGGACAGCAGAGCGGCGGCGAGGACAGCCGCAACGGCGGCCGCGCGGAAGTGGTGTGTCGTCATCCCAGGAAGCTAGGAACCGAATGTCAGGGACATGTCAGCACCGTGTTGGTCTGCGGTCAGCGTTCCTAGACTCTGGTGGTGGCACGCATCCTGATCGCCGAAGACGACCCCAAGCAAGCGGAGCTCGTCCGCCGCTACGCGGTCTCCGAGGGCCACCAGGTCACGGTGGTCGGTGACGGTCGCTCGGCGGTCGACCAGGTGCGCAGCGCCGTCCCGGACATCCTCATCCTCGACCTGATGATGCCCGGCGTCGACGGTCTCGACGTCTGCCGGATCCTGCGCTCCTCGCCGGAGACCGAGGCGGTGCCGATCCTGATGCTGACCGCGCGAGTCAGCGAGAACGACATGCTGCTCGGCCTCGACCTCGGCGCTGACGACTACATGACCAAGCCATACAGCCCGCGCGAGCTGATGGCACGGAGTCGGTCGCTGCTGCGTCGCAGCCGGTCCAGTGCGACGGCGGTCGGCGGTCGTGCCCTGGTCGTCGGCGAGCTCTCGATCTCGCCGGCCACCCGAAAGGTGACCTTCCGAGGTGCCGGGGTCGAGTGCACCGTCGGGGAGTTCGCGGTGCTGGAGCTGCTGGCCAGCGATCCCGGGCGTGTGTTCAGCCGCGACCAGGTCTTGCGTCACGTCCACGGCCTCGACGGGTTCATCTCGCGCCGCACGGTCGACGTGCACGTCGCCAACCTGCGCAAGAAGTTCGAGCCGGGCCTGGTCCGCACTGTCTACGGCGTCGGCTACTCGCTCACCGTGCCGATCACTGGCGAGCCCGCGTGAAGGACAACCGGGTCCCACGGACTCAGAGCCTGTTCTTCCGTGTCTTCGTGATCGGCGCGGCGATCGCAGCCGTCGCTGTCGTCGCGGCCACCTGGGCAACCGTGCGATCCACCACGGTCGCCGTCGGGGAGGAGAGGCAGCAGTCGCTGCACGCCGAGGCGACGACGTACGACCGCTTGATCGGGTACGCCGCGACCCATAGGTCATGGGGTGGGGCCCAGGGCTTGGTGAACCAGTTGGCCAGCTCGGCCGGACACACGATCACCGTCACCGATCCGCGCGGGCACGTTCTGCTCGTCTCTGCGGGAGGCTCGAAGGAGGTCCAGTCGCCGGGCCGAGCGCGCGCCGGCCTCGACGCCTTGTCGATCGACACCGCCCTCCTCGCTTCCGCTGGCGGGAAGTCCACCGTGCCCTCGACCGACACGGCTGAGTGCCAGTACGACTGCCGCGCGTACACGGTCGCGTCCGACGCGGCGATCGACGCCCGCGCCGTCGGTCCGTTCGGTGGGCCGCCGTCGCGCGCGGTCTGGGGCAACCTGCAGCAGCGCGTGAACACCTGCCTGAAGCAGGCAGGTCTCGGGCCCGTGCTCGCGCTCGGCGAGGACTTCAGCGCGATCGTGTCCTACTCCGAGGGGCACCGAGCCGTGACCAGCTGTCTCGACCAGTCGCGCCGCGCCGTGCTCGCCCCGTACGTCGCTCCGTCGGCGCTGCTCTTCATCGGTGGCGGCGACCCGACGGCCGATCTCGGCTGGGACCTCTCCAGCGACAGCCGACTGCGGATCGCGCTGCTCGCCGGCGCCGTCCTGGTCGCCACCCTGCTGCTCTGCATGCTCCTCGCCGGGTACGTCGTACGGCCGCTGCGTCAGATGGCCGCGGCGGCGCTGCAGGCCGGCGACGGTGACCTCGCTGTCCGGGTCCCGGTCACCCGCAGCGACGAGGTCGGCCAGGTCGCCCGTGCCTTCAACACGATGGCGGACCGTCGCCAACAGCTCGAGAGCGCGCGCCAGCAGCTGGTCAGCGACGTGTCCCATGAGCTGCGCACCCCGATATCCAACATCCGGGGCTGGCTGGAGGCGACCCAGGACGGTCTCGCGAAGCCCGATCCCGCTCTGGTCGCCAGCCTGCTGGAGGAGACGCTGCACCTGCAGCGCCTGGTCGACGACCTGCACGACCTCTCCCTGGGCGATGCCGGTGAGCTCTCGCTGGAGCGCGAGGAGATCGACCTCCCCGCCTTCCTCGAACAGCTCGCCGAGGCGTTCGGCGCCGCGGGGAGCTCGGCGGGCGTCGAGGTCCGGGTCGAGGCTGCTCCGGGCTCCGTGATGCTCGCCGATCCGGTCCGTCTGCGGCAGGCCGTCGGCAACCTGGTCGCGAACGCCCTGCGGCACACCCCGGCCGGCGGCGTGGTGACGCTCGCCGCAGGCCCGGGGCAGATCACCGTCACCGACACCGGCGAGGGCATCGCGGCCCCCGACCTGGCGACCGTCTTCGACCGGTTCCGCCGGGCCGACCCGTCACGCAGCCGGGCGACCGGCGGCAGCGGGTTGGGCCTGGCGATCGTGCGTCAGCTGGTCGAGGCGCACGGCGGCACCGTCACCCTGACCAGCAAGGTGGGCGTCGGGACCGTGGCGACGATCCGCATATAGCAGCCGACGATGTGACCAGCGCCAGCCATGGACCACTCAAGTTGCAATCGAATCTTCGCGGCTCATGCCGCACGTCTCGGCGCTCGGAGTATCGCCCTGCGGATGTAGCACTTCACTGAATCACAACTGCGCGGACGGAACGAGTTGTCAGCGTCCGCTTTCACGGTGACGCCCCGGACTCCATCGCGAGGAATGTGAGAATGTCCGAGGTCGGCAACAGTTCCGGTCCTTCGCCCTAGTCGACTCAAGGAGGAGTACCCAACGTGGACACCCCGCCAGCCGCCGCGGTGGACATCGAAGCAGCTCGTGCCATGTGGGCGGCTTATGCCGCTGCCCACCCCGAACGGGTACGGGCATGCCCCGAGTACACGGTCGAACAGTTCGGCGACTCCCGCCGTTTGGCCGATGAGCTCCTGAAGGCTGTGACCGACGGACCGAAGCGGGCCACGTCCGAGCTGGTGACGGAGTTCCGCGCACGCGGCGACGACCTCCCACGCGTCGGGTCCCACTGGATGGCGTGCGACGGCTCCGGGTCGCCTCGCGTGGTGCTGCGCAGCATCGAACTGCGAATCGGCACGTTCGACGAAGTCGATGAGCGGTTCGCCTACGACGAGGGCGAGGACGATCGATCCCTGTCGACCTGGCAGTCCGAGCACCGTTCCTATTGGCAGCGCGCCTGCTCCGCCCGAGGCGCGGAGTGGTCAGAGCAGGACGAGATCGTCCTCGAGCGCTTCGCGGTTGTCTGGCCACCAGAACTGGTTGGCTGAGCGCGTCAGTCTCGCTAAGTTGCCCTTCCGAGAGCGGGCTCTGGCGGATATAGGCTCTCGCCATGAGGCCTGCGCAGCTCCCCCGCAAGGTTCTCCAACGCGTCGCTTTCGCACTTCAGCGTCACGACCACGCCCTCGAGGCGGCCCTGCGCGCGCTCCCTCTCGCGCACACTGGCCGGGCCCTCCGAGTGGCCGTGATCACCGAACGTCAAGGCCAAGATGGTGCTACCCACGCCGTACGCAGGTGTTTCCCGCAGGCAGACGTGCTCGTAGTCGGGGCGCCGCGCCTCGGGGGCATGCATCGGGCTCTGAGCCGCAAGGGACCAGTGGACCTCATCCTGAACACGCGGCCGGCAAGCGCCAAGACCCACCTTGCGCAGATGAACGGCTTGATGCCACACGCAGCCGTGGGGGGTGTGTACGCAGCGGACACGCGATCGATCGAACCTTCCGCCGACTCGTTCATCACCGCGCTCGCAAATCTGACCCCGCATGGCCGCTTGCCACCGGCGCAGCGACAACGAGCTGCGCTCGTCTCCAGTGTCATCAGTGGTCCCCTAGTGGCCGGTGTCGTCATCGGTCGAGAAGCATTGCTGAAGACGCGTCATGCCACCGCCACCGAGGTCATCAACCGCAGGCCCGGCAGGACTCACGTCACCGAACTACAGGTGCTCCCGCGCGGCGCCTTTCACGACCCGGCTCGCCTGTGGACGCATTCGGTGCGAGGCATCGAGGAGGTTCGTATAGCTGACAGCTTTCCCGAGCACCAGCTACGTCACTATCAGTCTGGCGACATCACCTTGGCCTACGGTTCCATCGCTTTTGCAGATGGAGTGCTTTTTCCCGACACATTCCGTTGGCACCTGCAGAAGCGTCTGACGAACTCCAGATTGATCGACATCGGGCCGCACTTCGGTCGAATTAAGGGAGCGCAGAAGAGTACTCAACTGGCGGGGAGCTACTACCACTTCGACTATCCCAACCCCGGTCACTATGGCCACTTGATGACTGAGGGAATCAGCAGGCTCTGGGGGTGGGAGGCGGCCAAGACCGCCATCCCAGACCTCAAGCTCCTCAGGCGCATACATCCCCGCGACATCACGTCAGGCCGAGAACCACATGATGTTGAGCTGCTCACCGCCTTCGGGATCGCCCCCGACGACATCGTCCGAGTAGCCGGCCGGGTCACGATCAACAGCCTCGTGGCCGCCACGCCAATGTGGCACAACCAAGTCCCCTTCTACGTGCACCCCTCAATGACTTCGATCTGGGAGCAGCTCGGGCGAGGATTCGGGACACAGGGCCTCGAAGCCACAGAGCGAATTTTCGTGACTCGCAGCAAGTCTGGCGGGCGCGTCTGCAAAAACACCAGTGAGGTTGAACTCCTCTTCGCCGCCGCTGGCTTCCGCATCGTTCATCCTGGCGGCATGACCCTCACCGAACAGGCGGGGTTGTTCGCCCGCGCTCGCGTCGTCGCAGGATTCGCAGGCACCGGCATGTTCAACCTGGCGTACGCACATCGGGTCGAACGAGTGATCGTTCTTACGCAGGACGCCTACGACGCTCGCAACGAGTACCTCTTCGCGACTCCCCGCGGGGCGGAGACTCACTACTTCTTGAGTTCAGCCGACGTCGCGCACCCACCAGATGGATGGTCGTACGAAGCATTCCAGTCGAGTTGGACGTTCGACATCAAGCGACACCAAGCGAATCTGCTCGAACTGATTCGCCACTAGCGACCCGTCGTCGAGCTCAGGAACGATTGGTCCACTCGGACACCGCAGCTGGCGCCTCACCCTGCCTCTTGACAGAAGGTCCCCACATATCAGATGTACTGACCGGTGAGGTTGGTCAGCCTGGTGAAGGGTGCTGACCCGCCGATGGCGGTGTGGGGCGGTGGTGGTTGCACTCGTGGAGCCATTTTTGGCAGAGCTGCTCGGCGGGCAGACTCGGAGTTGTAGAACTTCTTGAAGGCCCAGTCCAGTAGACGTCTGTGGGCGCGACCCGTCCCACAGCGCGACGATCGTCATCTGGGGCAGGGCCTACCAGGGGCGGCTGCCGTCCCTGATTCGGCTAGCGATTCCCTCGATCTCGTCCAGGTCACCAGCGGCGATCTCTATCACCAGCTCGTACGCCTGGTCATTGGTCAGGGTGAGTCGGCGCCCGTTGACACCGAGAAACGCGATCGTGCCGGCCAACGCGAGCCGCTTGTTCCCGTCCAACAACGCACGGTTGCGGGCCAGTGAGTGCAGCAGTGCGGCGGCCTTCTCCTCGAGGCTGGCGTAGGCATCGACGCCGAAGGCTGTTGCCTGCGGGCGGGCCAACGCCGCTTGCAGCAACCCAGGGTCTCGAACCGGCGCTTCGCTACCGAGGGTTCGTTCTGCGACGTGGAGCAGTTCGGCCAGCGTCAGGTAGATCACTGACCGAGCCGCTCCAAGGCCTCCGCGTAGCGGGGCAGTTCCCGGTCAAGCACCTGGCCGAGCAACTCTGCCCGGCTGTGGGTCTCGATGTACTCGCGCACTGCCTGCCGGGCGATGTCTTGCATCGAGCGAGACTCCTGCTCGGCACGACGACGCAGGGCGTCTGATTCGGCATCCGAGAGGCGCAGGGTCATGGCCATGACAGTGATGGTATCACGGGTGACACCACAGAGTCTGGCGCCGTTACGCGGTCGTGGTGGCGACTGACGATGCTGACGAACGTCCCTTCGCGCTCTCAGGTGAACAGCCTGCGCGGCCCTCGTGAGCGATTCTCGGTCGCGAGCGCGAGGGTTTCTGGTACATCAACGCGTCATAAGGGGATCTGGCTCACATGGCTAGTGGCCCCTGAGCTGCGGTTTCCGCAGGTCACGGGCCACTTCTCGGTCGGGCTGACAGTGTTCTGGTTCAGGACATCGGCGACACATGTCTCAAGACATAGGCGACACCTGTCTCGAGTCATTGGCGACAGCTTCACGAGGCTCGATGCCCGGCCATGTCGCAGCCCACGTCGAAGGCCCGCCTGGTCATCACCGCTCTGTTCCTCGACAACCAGAGCCCTGCCGAGGTCGCCGCCCGCTACGGCGTGCATCGCGCCTGGGTCTACAAGCTCAAGGCCCGCTACGAAGCCGAGGGCGACACCGCACTGGAACCCCGCTCCCGGCGCCCCAAGACCTCCCCCAACGCCCTCGCAGCCGAGCTGGTCGACCTTATCGCCCGGATCCGCAAGGAGCTGACCGAGGCCGGCCTGGACGCCGGACCCGAAACCATCGCCTGGCACCTCGAGCACCAGCACGGACACCGGGTGTCCAGGTCGACTATCAGCCGTCACCTCACCGCGGCCGGACTGGTCACCCCCGAGCCCAAGAAGCGACCCAAGTCCTCCTACATCCGCTTCCAGGCGGGCGATGCCGAACGAGACCTGGCAGTCCGACTTCACCCACTACCGGCTCACCCGTCCCGACGCCCGCCCGGCGCGGACGCGGAGAGCATCACCTGGCTCGACGACTGCACCCGCTACGCGCTGCACGTGAGCGCGCACCCGCGGATCACCACCCCGATCGTGGTCACAACCTTCCGCGAAGCCCTCGCCCGGCACGGGATCCCCACGTCCACGCTCACTGACAACGGCATGGTCTACACCGTCAGATTCGCCGGAGGACGCGGCGGCCGCAACAGCTTCGAAGACGAGCTACGACGACGTCACGTCGTCCAGAAGAACTCCCGCCCCGGCCACCCCACCACCTGCGGCAAAGCCGAGCGGTTCCAGCAGACGATGAAGAAGTGGCTGCGCGCCCAGCCCGTCCAGCCGACCACGATCGTCGAGCTGCAGGCACTGCTGGACCTCTTCGTCGACCAGTACAACCACCGGCGCCCACACCGGTCGCTGCCCCACCGGGCGACCCCGGCGACGCTCTACGACTCGATGCCCAAAGCCCTGCCGGGTCCGGCCACCGACCCCGATACGCACGAGCGGGTTCGACACGACCGCGTCGACAAAGCCGGCTCGGTCACGCTGCGCCACAACAGCCGTCTCCACCACATCGGCGTCGGCCGAACCCACGCCGGAACCTGCGTCATCCTGCTCGTCCAGGACCTCCAGATCAGGATCGTCAACGCGGCCACCGGCGAGCTCCTACGAGAACTGATCCTCGACCCGAGCCGCGACTACCAGCCCACCGGAGCACCCAAAGGCCCCACCCGACGACCCCCGAAATAAACAACACCCGGACCTGCATTCGCAGGTCCGGGTGTCGCCGATGTCCTGAGACATCACATCGGTCGGGCTGACAGGATTTGAACCTGCGACCCCTTGACCCCCAGTCAAGTGCGCTACCAAGCTGCGCCACAGCCCGAATCTCCCGGTCGATGCTGCGTTGACCGGGCGCTGGAACACTACAACAGGGCGGCCCTCACCCGGGAATCGGGCTCACCGGACGGCCATGCTGTCGTCGTCGACCTGGAGTCGCGCGGTGTGGAAGGTGCCGAAGGCGGAGGCGGGATGGTCTTGAGGTCCTCGATCAGCCGGGTGGGCCGGCGGGCGTGCTGCTCGCCCTGGAAGAACCACGGCGAGCCGCAGTCGGCAAGCACCAGCCGTAGGTCTTCAGGGCGCGCCCGACCCGTCGGGCGTACGGCGAGAGGCCGGCGGGCGACCAACCGGCGCGCAGCCGGAACCGCGCCCCCATCGGCGGGTAGGCGAGGCTGTCACGCGAGCCCGCGTCGTGACGTGCCGGCCACAGGTGGTGCCGGCTCGTGAGGTCGTCGCGCACTTCGTTCCACCGCAGCAGGCCGGGCTCACGTCGTCGCGCCACCAGCTGGCGGCGGGTAGCTGCGAGCAGCGGGTGGTGGCCACCGGCCTGTCCCCCGGCGCCGGCGACGACGTGCGGGTCCCCTGGGCGCCGGCCACCGGCGACAGCACGGCCAGGGCCACCGCACCGAGGGTCAGTCCCACCAGCGTGCGCACCGGCCCAGACTAGGCGAGACGGCCTGCCCGGGGAGGGGAAACCCGTCGTCGTGGGAGATGCCCTCGCCACTCGCGTGGAACTAGCGCTTTCGCTTCTCCCGCGGGCGCTGCTGCAGCAGGATCGGGGTGCCGACGAAGCCGAACTCCTCGCGCAGGCGGCGCTCGATGAACCGCTCGTACGACGCGTCGAGCTTGCCGCTGGTGAAGAGGATGAACATCGGCGGCGCCGTGCTGGCCTGGGTGCCGAAGAGGATCTTGGGCTGCTTGCCGCTGCGCACCGGGTGGGGGTGCTCGGCGACCAGGCGGCCGAGGAACGCGTTGAGCGTGCCGGTGGAGATCCGGGTCTCCCAGCCCTCCAGTGCCTTGTCGATGGCGGGGACGAGGCGGTCGACGTGCCAGCCGGTGCGGGCGGTGATGTTGATCCGCGGCGCCCACTGCACCTGGACGAGGTCGCGCTCGATCTCGCGCTCGAGGTAGTAGCGGCGCTCCTCGCCGACCAGGTCCCACTTGTTGAAGGCGATGACGAGGGCGCGGCCGGCCTCGCGGATGGTCTGGATGATGCGGACGTCCTGCTCCGAGAGCGACTCGCCGCCGTCGACGACCAGCACGGCCACCTCGGCGCGGTCGATGGCGGTGGAGGTGCGCAGTGAGGCGTAGTACTCGTGCCCGGACGCCTCCTTGACCCGCTTGCGGATGCCCGCGGTGTCGATGAAGCGCCACTGGCGCCCGCCGAGCTCGATGAGCTCGTCGACCGGGTCGACCGTCGTGCCGGCGACGTTGTCGACGACTACCCGCTCCTCCCCCGCCAGGCGGTTGAGGAGCGAGGACTTGCCGACGTTGGGCTTGCCGACGATCGCGACGCGGCGGGGTCCCCCGGCCTCGTGCTCGCGCTCGGGCGGCGGCTCCGGCAGTGCGGCGAGGATCGCGTCCAGCATGTCGCCGGACCCGCGCCCGTGCAGCGCCGAGACGGGCCACGGCTCCCCCAGGCCGAGGTTCCACAGGCCGAAGGCCTCGGCCTCGGCCCGCTGGTCGTCCACCTTGTTCGCGGCGAGGACGACCGGCTTGCCGGACTTGCGCAGGATCTTGACGACCGACTCGTCGAGGTCGGTGATGCCGACGGAGGCGTCGACGACGAAGAGGACGGCGTCGGCGAGCGTCACCGCGATCTCCGCCTGGGCGGCGATGCTCTGCGCCAGCCCCCGCGCATCGGGGTCCCACCCGCCGGTGTCGACGACCGTGAAGGCGCGACCGGCCCAGTTGGCGTCGTAGGAGACCCGGTCGCGGGTGACGCCGGGGACGTCCTCGACGACGGCCTCGCGGCGGCCGATGATCCGGTTGACCAGGGTCGACTTGCCCACGTTGGGGCGTCCGACCACCGCCAGCACGGGCACGGGGCCATCGGGGCCGTCGGGGCCCTGGGTGGCCTCGGAGTTGTCGGGGGTCTGGCTCACGTCGTCGTTCCTGTCACGCCACCGGAAGGGTCGGGCTCCTGCTCCCCTGGCGGGAGGGGTCCCGGGAGGCTCCGGCCGGTGGTCACCAGCGCCTCTCGAAGGTCGTCGAGCATGCGGTCGCGCAACTGCAGCGACGCGGACTCCACGTCGCCGCGACGGCGCGGCCATGCCGTCTGCTCCAGTGTGAAGGGTGGCCCGAAGACCAGCTCAATCCTCGCGCCCTTGCGCGGGAGCGATCCGGTGTGCCCGCCGGGCTCGCGGGTGCCGATCAGGATCACCGGCACGACCGGGGCGCCGGTCACGAGCGCGAAGTACGCGGCACCGCGGTGGAAGCGCTCGAGCTCCCCCGCGCCGCGGTGCCCCTCGGGGAAGATCCCGACCGCCCCGCCGTCGCGCAGCACCCGCAGCCCCTGCCGGACCGCGCCCGGGTCGTAGACGAAGCGGTCGAGGGGGATCTGGCCGGAGTAGTGCAGGAAGCGGCCCAGCCGGCCGCGGAACATCTCGATCTTGGTCAGGGCGTGGACCGGGCGCGGCGCGAAGATGGCCAGCAGCGGCCCGTCGATCACCCCGACGTGGTTGGCCGCGAGGATCACCGGTCCCGAGGTGGGCACGTGCTCCGCGCCGTGCACGAGTACGTCGTAGCGGCGTCGGAGCAGCCGGCGGGCGAGCGGCCGAAGCCCTTCGAGCATCAGCCGCGGCGGGTGGGGCGTGTGGTCGGTGCGGGGCGGCTGGGTGTGCTCGCTCATCCGACGGCCCGCTCGACGAGCTGCACCACCCGGTCGATGACCTCGTCGAGCGAGTGGTAGGTGGTGTCGACGTGCACGGCGCCGTCGGCCATCACCAGCGGGGCGGTGGCGCGCCCGGAGTCGATCCGGTCGCGCTCGGCGAGCACCTTCTCGGTCGCGGCCACGTCGGAGCCGCCCTCCTCGGCCGCGCGGCGCAGCGCGCGCGCGTTGGCGTCGGCCGTCAGGTAGAGCTTGACCTCGGCCTGGGGCCAGACCACCGAGCCGATGTCGCGCCCCTCGACCACGATGCCGCCGTCGGCGTCGATGATCTCGCGCTGGAGCTCCAGCAGCCGGGCCCGGACCTCGGGGACCGTGCTCACCGGCGACACCGCGCCCGTGACCCGGTCGGAGCGGATCTCGACCGCCACGTCGACGCCGTCGACCTCGATGGTGGGGGCGAGCGGGTCGGTGCCGGAGACGATCGTGGGCTCGCCGGCGCGCGCGGCGACGGCATCGGCGTCGTGGATGTCCACGCCCTCGCGCAGCATCCACCAGGTCATCGCGCGGAACTGGGCCCCGGTGTCCAGGTAGCGCAACCCGAGCCGGTCGGCGACGCCCCGGCAGGTGCTCGACTTCCCCGACCCCGAGGTGCCGTCCACCGCCACCACGACGCGCTCCCCGGTGCTGCTCTCCACGGGAGGTGACCCTACCGGTGAGTCACCCAACCCCGTGATTCGAGAGAGTCCAGCAAGTGCTCGGCGCGATCCTCATCGACGATCAGCTCCACCAGGCCCACGGGACGACCCGGGTCGTGGTCGATCCGCACGTCCTCGATGTTGACGCCGCTCTCCCCCGCGTCGGCGAACAGCCGCGCGAGCTCGCCGGGGTGGTCGGGGACGGCCACGAACACCGCTCCGGTCGGACGCGGCGCGCCGCCGTGCTTGCCCGGGATCGAGCGGGTCCCACGGACGCCCTCGCCTAGGACCCGCTCGACGCCCGCGCGGTCCCCGGCCGCCAGGGCCTCGATGACTGTGTCGAGGCGATCGCGGACCCCCGCCAGCAAGGCACCCACCGCCACCGCGTTGCCTGCCACGATCTGCCCGTAGAGGGCAGGGTCGCCGGCGGCAACCCGGGTGACGTCGCGCACGCCCTGGCCGGAGAGCGCCAAGTGGTCGGCCGGGGCGCCGGCCAGGGCCCCGGCAGCGAGGGACGCCATGAGGTGCGGGACGTGCGAGGTGCGGGCGACGGCCTTGTCGTGCTCGTCCGGGGTCAGCCGAACCGGCACCGCCCCGCACAGCGCCACAAGCCCCTCGACCAGATCCACCGCGGCGGCGTCGGACTCCGGGTGGGGCGTGACGGCCCAGGGCCGGCCGTCGAAGAGCGCCGCACTGGCCGCCAGGGGCCCGGAGCGCTCACTGCCCGCCATCGGATGCCCGCCGACGTACCGGGCGATGCCGGGCAGGCCGGCCAGCGCCGCCAGGGGGGCGGCCTTGACGCTGCCGACGTCGGTCACCACCGCGTCGCCCGCGAGCGCGCGTCTGATCTCCTGCGCCAGGTGGTCCGGCGGCACCGCGACCACGACCAGCTGGGGCTTGTCGCCGGGAGCACTCGCACGACCGGCACCGAGGCCGGAGGCGGTGCGCAGGTGGTCGTCGGAGGGGTCGGTCAGCAGCACCTCGAGCCCGGCCCGGCGGCAGGCCAGTGCGATGGAGGTGCCGATGAGGCCGGCGCCGACGATCTCGACCGGACCGACGAGCGCGTCACTCATGCCGGTCGCTCATCGCAGTCACTCATCGGGGACCGACCGCACGCGGCTCAGGTCGCTGCGCAGCGCGGCGGCGCCGTGAAGGTAGACGTGGGTGATGTCGGCGCGCGGAAGGTCGGTCTCGATGTGCGCCATCATGCGCACCACGCGCGGCATGGAGCCCGCGATCTCGAGCTCGCGCGCGCAGATCAACGGCACCTCGCCGAACCCGAGCTGGCGGGCGGCGTACGCCGGAAACTCCGAGACCACGTCCGAGGTGGCGGTGAAGATCACGGAGATGAAGTCGTCGACCTCCAGGCCGTTGGACGTCATCACGTCCGTGACCATCTCCGAGACCCGCTCGAGCAGGTGCTCGCGCTGGTCGACATCGAGTTGGGTGGCGCCGCGGACGGCTCTGACTGGCACCCCGCGATGCTATCGGGGCTGGTAGCTCCCGATTGACCAGTGGTTGCCCTCTGGATCGATGACGCTGCCGCCGCGACCGCCGTAGTCCTGGTCGACCATGGGCCTCAGGACGCTCGCTCCGGCCGCCACGGCGCGCTCGAACAGGTCGTCGGGGTCGTCGGTGACCAGGTACGCCGCGGAGCCGCCGGCGTTGTCGACCGCGGCGTCGGGGCGCACGGAGCCGAACATCACCCCGCCTCCGGCCCACACCCACTCGGCGTGCATCACCACCGAGGGGTCGTGCTCGTCGCGGTAGGTGGCGTGCTCGGTGAAGCCGAGGGCGCCGAGCCAGCGCATCATCGCGTCCGCGTCGCGGAAGCTCATCGTCTGCCAGTGCCGGATCTCTGCTGCTCTGCTGGTCGTCGAGGTCATGGCCCCACCCTCACCCGACGGGTACGCCGCCGGCTTGGACGTCTGGGAACTCCTCGCGCAGCCACGTGGTCGGCGCACAGCCCGCCAGCTCGCGCCACTCGCGGGCCAGGTGGGACTGGTCGGCATACCCGCAATTGGCGGCCACCTCGGCGAGCGTGCCGCCGCGCCGCGCCGCGGCCAGCACCTGGTCGCGGCTGGTCTCGAAGCGGGCGACGCGCTGGTACTCCTTGGGGCTGAGCCCGGTCTCGGCCACCACGAGGTTGCGCAGGTGGCGCCGGCTGTAGCCGACCTCCTCGGCCACGTCGGCGACCGCGGCGCCACGTGCCAGCCGCGCGAGCGCGCGCCCCACCTCGGCCCGCGCCTCGGGAGCTCCCCCGGCGGCGAGGGCGGTGGTGAGCGCCCGGTGCAACGTGGCGGCGCGGTCGGTCCAGGTCAGCGACTGGTGCAGCTGCTCGGGCAGGTGGCGCAGGGCAGGGACCAGGTCGTCCAGGGTCAGCAGCTCCCCCGCGATCGCCGCGGCCGGCAGCCCGAGCAGCGCCCTTGCGCCCGCGGTCGTGAGCGCCAGGAAGAACCCCTCCTGGTGACCGTCGTGGCGGATCTCGGCCGGCGCCGCGTGCAGCCCGGCCACGCTGGACCAGACCGCGCCCCTCGACCCGGGATCGCCGCTCCACGCCACGTCCAGCGGCGCCCCGATCGGCAGCACGAACGTCAGCGAGGTGCCCGGCAGCCCGCGGTGGATGCCCGGCGGCCCGACCACGTCGTAGGCGCTCAGCCAGGCGACGTACGGCCGCAGCGCGGCGGGGACGGGTGCCTGGGTGTCCACGGCGTCACGCTACGCCGCTCGCGGCCGGGTGGATGGATACCCGGTCAGCCGGGTATCCATCCCCTGCCTACAGCTGCGCCCCGTCCAACAGCTCGCCGAGCTCGTCGAGCGTGAGCTCGCGCAGGTGGCCGGGCTTGAGCGTGCCGAGGGCGACCGGGCCGATGGCGGTGCGGGTGAGCTTGCGGACCGGGTGGCCGACCTCGTCGAGCAGCCGACGCACGATCCGGTTGCGTCCCTCGTGGATGACCAGCTCGACGATGGACTTGTCGGGCGCCGCCGCCACCACGCGCGCCGACGACACCGTTACCGGGCCGTCCTCGAGCGTCACCCCGGCCAGCAGTCGGGCGACGGTCGCCTTGCTGACCTCGCCTCCCACCTCGGCGACATAGGTCTTGTCCACCTCGTACGAGGGGTGGGCCATGCGCTGGGCGAAGTCACCGTCGTTGGTGAGCAGCAGCAGTCCCGAGGTGTCGGTGTCGAGGCGGCCGACGTGGAAGAGCCGCTCGGAGCGATGCTCGACCAGGTCGGAGATGGTGCGCCGGCCCTCGGGGTCCGACATCGTCGACACCACGCCCGTGGGCTTGTTGAGCACCAGGTAGACCAGGTCCGACACCGGCGGCAGCCGCTTGCCCGAGACCCGGATGACCGCGGTGCGCGGGTCGACCTTGGTGCCGAGCCGGGTGACCACCTCGCCGTCCACCTCGACCTCCCCGTCGAGCATCAGCTCCTCGCACTTGCGGCGCGAGGCCACCCCCGACTGCGCCAGGAGCTTCTGCAGCCGGATCAGGCCGTCCTCGTCGGTCGCGACCTCGCGGCTCACGGCTGCCGCTCCGACTGCCGCTCCGACTGGGGCTCCGACTGGGGCACCGCCTCGGCACCGCCGGCGGGTCCCTCGTGCACGCTCTCGGAGGCCGCCATCTCGGCGAGCTCGTCCTCGAGGTCGTCCAGGTCGGGCAGGTACGGCGCGAGCTCGGGCAGGTCCTCCACGGACGTCACGCCGATCCGCTCCAGGAAGTAGCTGGTCGTGCGGAAGAGGTTGGCACCGGTCTCGCCGTCCTGGCCGGCCTCCTCGACCAGGCCGCGCGAGATCAGGGTGCGCATGACGCCGTCGACGTTCACGCCGCGGATCGCGGAGATCCGCGCGCGCGAGACCGGCTGCTTGTAGGCGACCACGGCGAGCGTCTCCAGCGCCGCCTGGGTGAGCCGGCCGTGCTGGCCCTCCAGGACGAACGCCTCGACGACCGGGGCGTACTCGTCGCGCGAGTAGAAGCGCCAGCCGCCCGCGACGTTGCGCAGCTCGAAGCCGCGTCCCTGTGCGGTGTACTCCTCGGCCAGCTCGCGCAGCGCCGCGGAGACCTCCTCGGCGGGGTAGCCGACGGTGGAGGCCAGGCTCACGTCGTCGAGGGGCTGGTCGGAGACCATGAGCACCGCCTCCAGGGCGGGTCGCAGCTCCGCCAGCGGTACGGCGAGCAGCTCGCCGTCGTCGGTCGGCGACTCGGGCCGGGTGTCACTCATGGGGTCTCCTCGTCAGCGGGGGCGGGCGCCTGAGGCTCGGGCGGCGGCGCCCCGTCGAACTCGTCGGTGATCTCGATCTCGTCGTCGTCGGCGCCGGTCCACCGAATGGTGAGCTCGCCGAGCGCGGTCACCTGCTCGAAGGACACCGCCCCCTCGCGGAACAGCTCGAGCAGCGACAGAAACCGCGCCACGGTCGTCAGCCGGTCGGGCGAGTCGCCGCACAGGGCACGGAAGGTCATGGTGCCGGTGCGGCGCAGCCGGTCGACCACCAGGGCGGCCTGCTCGCGCACGCTGACCTTGTTGGCGTGGATGTGCTGCAGCGACACCTCCTGCACCTGCTTGGGCGCCAGCGCCTTGGCGGCGAGCTCGGCGAACTGCTCCAGGCCGAGCCCGATCAGCACCTCCGGCAGCAGGTTGGCGTAGCGCTCCTCGAGTCCCACCGCGCGGGGGTAGCGCCGCGACTCCTCGGCGAGCCGCACGTCCAGGAACGAGGCGACCTGCTTGAAGGCCTTGTACTGCATGAGCCGCGCGAAGAGCAGGTCGCGCGCCTCCAGCAGCGCCAGGTCCTCCTCGTCCTCGACGTCGCCCTGCGGCAGCAGCCGCGCCGCCTTGAGGTCGAGCAGCGTCGAGGCCACCAGCAGGAAGGAGGTGGTCTGCTCAAGGTCCCAGACCGGCCCCCCGGCCTTGACGTGGGCGATGAACTCGTCGGTCACCCGGGAGAGCGCGACCTCGGTGATGTCGAGCTTGTGCTTGGAGATCAGGCTCAGCAGGAGGTCGAAGGGGCCCTCGAAGTTGTCCAGCCGGAGCTCGAAGCCCGGCGTGCCTTCACCCGCCTCGCCGGGAGCGGCGAGCGCGGTCATCGGGGAGTCATCCCTCGGTCAGCCGCCGCACCAGCCCGCTGTCGTCGCCCTGGGCGTCGAAGTCGGCCAGCACCAGCGCCACCGCCTCGCGCACCAGGCGGCCACGGTCGACGGCCAGCCCGTGAGCGCTGCGCAGCGTGAGGCGCGCCTGCTCGATGTGCAGCAGCTCGTCGGAGGTGACGTAGACCGTCATCTTCTCGTCGTGCCGGATCCGGCCGCTCGGCTTGGGGACCGCGGGCTCGGGCGCCTGCCCGGCGTCGTCGGTGACCTCCGGCGCGTCGGGGACCGCGTGGACGGCGGTCGGGCGGAAGAGGTCGTCGGCCGTGGGCATGCTCACGCGTCGAGGCACCGGGCGAGCACCTCCTTGGACAGCTGGCGGTAGGCGTCGGCGCCGCCGGACGTCGAGGCGTACGACGTGATCGGCTCGCCGGCGACCGTGGCGTCGGAGAACTTCACGGTCCTGCGGATGACGGTGTGAAACACCTTGTCGCCCCAGGCCTGCACGAGGCGGTCCATGACCTCGCGCGAGTGCAGGGTGCGGCCGTCGAACATGGTGCCGAGCACGCCGTCGATCTCCAGGTTCGGGTTGAGCCGCTCGCGCACCTTGTCGATGGTCGTCTTGAGCAGTGCCACGCCGCGCAGGGCGAAGTACTCGCACTCCAGCGGGATGATCACGCCGTTGGAGGCGGTGAGCGCGTTGACCGTGAGCAGGCCCAGGGAGGGCTGGCAGTCGATGAGGATGACGTCGTACTTGTCCATGGCCGGCGCGAGCACCCGCTGCAGCGTCTGCTCCCGGGCCACCTCGTGCACGAGCTGCACCTCGGCGGCGGACAGGTCGATGTTGGAGGGCAGCAGGTCCATGCCGGGCACCCGGGTGGGCACCACGACGTCCTCGACGCTGACGTCGCGCTGCATGAGCAGGTTGTAGATGGACAGGTCCATCTCGTGCGGGTTGAGACCCAGGCCGACCGACAGCGAGCCCTGCGGGTCGAAGTCGACGAGCAGCACCTTGCGGCCGTGCTCGGCCAGCGCCGCCCCCAGGTTGATGGTCGTCGTGGTCTTGCCGACACCACCCTTCTGGTTGCACATCGAGATGACCCGCGCACGGGTCGGCCCGGAGACCGGCCGCGGCTCGGGAAGGAACGGCATCGGCCGACCGGTGGGGCCGAGGACGACCTCGGCGACCTCGGTGCCCTCGAGCACCGGGTCGCGCTCCACCGTCGTCGTCGAGGGCGCCTCGTTGCTGGCGGCCATCTCGGGGACTCCCTCGCGCTGGGGGCGCTCGAAGGGAAGGGGGTCGGACACGGTGTGCTCATCTCCTGCTGGTGGGGAAGGGACCGGCACCCGCGGGGGCATGTCGAAGGCACTGCTGCCGGCGGATCCGGGGTACGTCCCGTGGTCGCTCATGTGCCACTCCTGCTGCATCGTCGGGGTGCCGTCGGGGGTCTGCTCCCCATCACACAATGTCGACACGACGACATTGCGCAGGCTCGCCGGGGACTCTAGGTCCGGTCCGGGCGACGCGCCAAGACGTCGCCACGATCCCACAGGCGGCAGGGCGATCTGTGCACGAGGTGTGCACTCGCGCGCGCTCCTGTGCACAGGCAGCGGGGAGCCTGTCAGTTTCCTGTGGACGAATACGGACCACTGGTCCAGCGCGACGGCGCGGCTTTCCCCGGACAACACCGGCTCCGCGGCGTAACGTGGCCGGACCCCCCGAACATCGGAGTCCCCCGTGCGCCTGAGCCCCGCTGCCGCCTCCCTCGCCGTGCTCGCCGCCGGGCTCGCCGCCCTCCCGGCCACCTCCCCGGCCCAGGCCGAGTCCAAGCGACCCCCGACGTGCCTGGGCCAGGACGCCACGATCGTAGGCAAGGGCCACGTGCGGGGCACCCGCGGGCGCGACGTCATCGTCGCGACCGCCCCGACGACCGTGGCCGCCCTGGGTGGCGACGACCTCATCTGCGTCGTCGGCACCGGCACCACGAAGCAGACCAAGGTGCGCGTCGGTGCGGGCGAGGGGGACGACCGGGTCGTGGACCGCGTGCGGAGCCCCCACAAGACCGACATCCGCCTCGCTGGCGGTGACGACCGATACACCGCGAGCAGCTCGCTCGTGCTGGACCGGGTGGAGGCCGGGCCGGGTCGCGACGTGGTGAGCACCGGCCGCGGGGACGACCAGGTCACCAGCGGCGTCCGAGGACGGCCCAACCACGACCAGGTCAACCTCGGACCCGGCGACGACCGTCTCTTCGCACGTGGGGTCGGCCAGACCAGCTCACGCCTGCGCGGCGGCCTGGGACGCGACGAGCTCGACGCCAGCGACCTCGGGCCGGGGGGGCAGCTGTCGGGCGGCCCCGGTGCCTGGATGTTCGACAACGCGGCCGGCACCGCGACCTACGAGGGCACCGTGCTGACGCGCTGGGGCGGGTTCGAGGAGTTCGACCTCCCCTGGGGGACCGGGCCGCTGACCTTCCGAGGCGGGCCCGCCTCGGAGTCGATCTGGTTCTACAACCCCGACAGAGCGTCCTACGAGGTCCTCATGGGCGGCGGGGACGACGAGGTGAAGGTGAGCGACGACATCACGATGTCGGCGCCGGTCGACGGCGGAGGCGGCCGGGACACGATCCTGGCGTACTCCTACCACCCCTCGAGTGCCACCGCCTCGCTGGCTGACCAGCAGCTCAGGTTCCGGGTCATCCCCGGAGTGGAGCCCGACCCGGGCTATGCCGAGTCCACGGTGGAGCTACGCGGCTTCGAGAACGCCGAGGCGTTCGCGCCCGTCGCGCTCGCGATCGGTGATGCCGGGCCCAACGAGCTGCAGGCGCTCGGGTGCGGCCCGGTGGCGCGCGGCGGCGACGGTGACGACAGCCTCGAGGTGCGCGTCGTGCGGGGCGAGTTCGGCTGCTTCGAGGCGGCCAACTCGAGAGCACGAGCCTACGGCGAGCAGGGCGACGACCGCCTCCTCGGAGGTCCGTTCACGGAGATCCTCGTCGGCGGACCGGGCCTCGACCGGGCGGACGGGCGAGAGCGCAACGACATCTGCGACGCGGAGCGCGAGGTCCGCTGCGAGCGCAACCCCTGACGCCCGGTCCTCAGTCGCCCAGGCAGCGCATCGCGGTGGTGGTGAGGACCAGCTCGCCGAGCTCGTCGGAGACGTCCAGGTCGACCACCGCCTCGATCACCCAGTCGTGGTTGCCCTCGGGGTCGTGGATGGTCTGACGGACCTCCCACCGCCGACCGCTGCGCTGTACGGCGAGCAGTGACGGGCCCCGGGCGTCGGGGCCCAGGTCGACGCGGTCGTGCTCGGCGTAGTACTCCTCGATCGCGGCATCCCACGCGGAGCGCGTCATGATCACCTCGCCGGGCGGGTCGGTGCGGTCCGCAGCGGCGCGCTCCAGGGCCATCAGCCCGTCCAGGTCGTCGCGCGCGACCAGCTCGACCCGGCGGAACATCGCGTTGCGGATCATGATCGTGAACGGCCGCTCCTGAGCGCTGATCGGCCGGTTCATCGGCGGCGGCGTGCCCTCGGCGACCGTCCGGGCCACGTGCTCGGGGTCTGAGAGCGCCTCCCACTCGTCGAGCAGCGAGGAGTCGGTCTGGCGCACGGTCTCCCCCAGCCACTCGACGAGGTCGTCGAGCTCGGGCGTGCGGTGTGCCTCGGGGACCGTCTGGCGAAGGGTGCGGTAGGCGTCGGTGAGGTAGCGGAGCACCAGCCCCTCGGAGCGCGCCAGCTCATAACGGCCGACGAAGTCGGTGAAGCTCATCCCCTGCTCGTACATCTCGCGCACGATCGACTTCGGGTCCAGCGCGTCCTCACGCAGCCACGGGTGGGTGCCGCGGTAGATCTCGTAGACGCCCTCCAGCAGCTCGGCGAGCGGCTGCGGCCAGGTGATGGCGTCCAGCAGCAGCATCCGCTCGTCGTACTCGATGCCGTCGGCCTTCATCTCCCCGATCGCGACGCCGCGCGCGGCGCGCTGCTGGGCGAACAGGATCTGCCGAGGCGCCTCGAGCACCGCCTCGATCACCGAGACGACGTCGAGGGTGTAGGTCTCGCTCTCCGGATCCAGGACGTCGAGCGCGGCCAGGGCGAAGTGCGCCAGCGGCTGGTTGAGGGCGAAGTCCTCCGGGAGGTCGACCGTGAGGACGTAGCGCCGACCGAACTCGTCGGGCTCGTCGAGGCGCGTCACCGTGCCGGAGCGAACCAGGCTGCGCACCAGGCGCAGCGCGCGCCGGCTGAGCCGCAGCTGGCTGCGGCGATCCTCGTGGTTGTCCTGGAGCAGGCTGCGGAGCACCGGGAAGGCGTCCTCCTCGCGGGCGAGGACGTTGACGAGCATCGCGTTGTCGACCCTCATCCGCGACTGCAGCCGCTCGGACTCGCCGTTGACCAGCTTCTCGAAGGTCTGCTCGGTCCACACGACCATGCCCTCGGGCGGCTTCTTGAGCTGCGCCTTGCTCTTGCGCTTGGCCTGCTTCTCCGCGCTCATCGAGGCGTTCTTGGCGTCGGCCTTCTTGCGGGCACGGTCGTTCTCGATGACGTGCTCTGGCGCCTGGACGACGACGTACCCGGCCGTGTCGAACCCGGCCCGTCCGGCGCGGCCGGCGATCTGCAGGAACTCCCGGGTGCGCAGGATCCGCTGCCGGCTGCCGTCGAACTTCGCCAGCCCGGTGAACAGCACGGTGCGGATCGGGACATTGATGCCCACCCCGAGGGTGTCGGTGCCGCAGATGACGGTGAGCAGTCCCGCCTGGGCGAGCTGCTCCACGAGGCGGCGATAGCGCGGCAGCATGCCGGCGTGGTGGATGCCGATCCCCCGGCGCACCATCTTGGACAGCGTCTTGCCGAAGCCCGAGCCGAAGCGGAACCCGCCGATCACCTCGGCGATCGCGTCCTTGTCGGCCTGGCTGAGCTTCCCGATGGCCGAGCTCGGCGAGAGCAGGCTGGTGGCGTGCTCCACGGCGTCCTTCTGCGTGAAGTGCACGACGTAGACCGGGGCCTGCCGCTCCTCGACGAGCCGCTGCACGGTCTCGTCGAGGGGGGTGAGCGACCACTCGAACGACAGCGGCACCGGCCGCTCGGCATCATCGACGACGGCGGTCTCCCGACCGGTACGCCGGCTCAGGTCCACGGCGATGTCGCTGACGTCGCCCAGGGTCGCCGACATCAGCAGGAACTGCGCGTGCGGTAGCGCCAGGATCGGCACCTGCCAGGCCCAGCCGCGGTCCGGCTCGGCGTAGTAGTGGAACTCGTCCATCACCACCAGCCCGACGTCGGCATCGGCGCCCTCGCGCAGGGCGATGTTGGCGAGCACCTCGGCGGTGCAGCAGATGATGGGGGCGTCGACGTTGACCGAGGCGTCGCCGGTGAGCATGCCGACGTTCTCGGCTCCGAAGACCGCGCACAGGGCGAAGAACTTCTCGCTCACCAGCGCCTTGATGGGCGCGGTGTAGAACGACACCCGGTCCTCGGCGAGCGCGGCGTGGTGCGCGGCCTCCGCCACCAGCGACTTGCCGGAGCCGGTCGGGGTCGCGAGCACCACGTTGTCACCGGAGAGCAGCGCGAGGATGGCCTCCTCCTGGTGCGGGTACAGCTCCAGGCCACGTGCGGCGACCGCCGTGGTGATCTCGTCGAGGAGGTCGCTCACCGTGCGTCCAGGACCGTCAGGACGTGGTGCCACCGGGCACGCGCGACCAGGTCCCGGGCGGTGTCGCCCGCGGCGGTCAGGGCCGGGTCGTCGCAAGGATGGGCGAAGGCGCGTGGGGGGCTCACGCTGGCCATTCTCCCCAACGTCCCCGGACTCAGTCGCGCGCCCGGGGGTGCGCGGTCGCGAAGACCTCGCGCAGGTTGTCGACGGTGACCAGCGTGTAGACCTGGGTCGTGGTCACCGAGGCGTGACCGAGCAGCTCCTGCACGACGCGGACGTCGGCGCCGCCGTCGAGCAGGTGCGTGGCGAAGGAGTGGCGCATCGTGTGCGGCGAGACGTCGCGCGTGATGCCGGCGCGGTCGGCCGCTTTGACCAGCACCGCCCACGCGGACTGGCGCGAGAGGCGACCGCCGCGGGCGTTCAGGAAGAGCGCGCCACCGACCCTCCCGGAGCCGGCGGCCACCAGCTCGGGCCGGGCCCGCACCAGGTAGGCCGACAGTGCCTCGCGGGCGTATGAGCCGATCGGCACCAGGCGCTCCTTGCTGCCCTTGCCCCGCAGCAGGACCGTGCCGTCGACGTCGTCGAGGTCGTCCACATCGAGGCCCACGGCCTCGGAGATCCGGGCCCCGGTGCCGTAGAGCACCTCGAGCAGCGCTCGGTCGCGCAGTGCCAGCGTCGTGCCCGGAGCACCGGCCGCCTCCAGGATCGCCTCGACGTCGGAGAGCGGCAGCGCCTTGGGCAGCCGCTTGGCCGGGGTCGGCGGCTTCACGCCGCTGGCCGGGTCCAGCGTGGCCAGGCCGTCGGCCACCGCGAACTTGTGGAAGCCCCGCACCGCGACGACGGTCCGGGCGGCCGAGGTGGCACTGAGCGGTTGGTGGTCCTCGTCCCCCTCTCGCAGCCGCATCAGGAACCCGGCCACGGTCGCCTCGCTCACCTGGTCCAACCGCTCGACGCCCTCGGCCGCGAGGTGCGCTCGGTAGCGCCGCAGGTCGCGACGGTACGACGTCAGGGTGTTGGCCGCCAGGCCCTTCTCCACCGAGAGGTGCTCGAGGTAGGTGCGGATCGCCCGCTCGATGTCCTTGCCGACGTCGGCCGGCCGGGTCGTGTCGCCCAACTCAGCCCAGCACGCTCTCCAGGGCGACCGCCTCGAAGCCGACGGCCTCCCCGACAGGCCCGTTGGTGAGGTGCCCGGCATGGGTGTTGAGCCCCAGCGCCAGGCTGTGGTCCTGCCGGCTCGCCTGCGCCCACCCCTGGTCGGCCAGCTTGACCGTGTAGGGCAGCGTCGCGTTGGTCAGCGCGTACGTCGAGGTGTTCGGCACCGCACCGGGCATGTTCGCCACGCAGTAGAACGTCGAGCCGTGCACCTGGTAGGTCGGGTCCGCGTGCGTCGTGGCATGGGTGTCCTCGAAGCAACCGCCCTGGTCGACCGCGATGTCGACCAGCACCGAGCCCGGCTTCATCCGCGAGACCAGCTCGTTGGAGACCAGCTTGGGCGCCGCCGCCCCCGGGATCAGCACCGCACCGATCACCAGGTCGGCCTCCATCACCTGCTGCTCCACCGCCAGCTTGGAGGAGGCCAGCCCGTGCACCCGGTTGCTGTAGCGCCAAAACGACATCCGCAACTTGTCCAGGTCGGTGTCCAGCAACGTCACGTCAGCGCCCATCCCCAGCGCGATGTTCGCGGCGTTCTGCCCCGAGACCCCCGCCCCGATGATCACGACCTTGGCATTGGCCACCCCACCGACCCCGCCCATCAGCACACCCCTCCCCCCCTCGGCCTTCAGCAGGCTGTGCGCGCCGACCTGCGGCGCCAGACACCCCGCGACCTCCGACATCGGATACAGCAGCGGCAGCCCACCCGAGGGCAGCTGCACGGTCTCGTAGGCGATCGCGGTGACCCCGCTCGCCAGCAGGGCCTCGGTCAGCGGCTTGTCGGCCGCCAGGTGCAGGTAGGTGAACAGCGTCAGACCCTCACGCAGCCGGTGGTACTCCTCGGCCACCGGCTCCTTGACCTTGAGCACCAGGTCCACCGAGCCCCACACCTCGTCGGCGGAGTCCAGGATCCGCGCGCCGGCCGCGACGTACTCCTCGTCCAGGATCGAGGAGCCGACCCCCGCGCCCAGCTCGACCACGACCTCATGGCCGCGCGCGGTCAGCTCGTGCACCCCTACCGGAGTGATCGCGACGCGGTACTCGTGGTTCTTGACTTCCTTCGGCACGCCGACCTTCACCTGCAGCTCCTTCCGCCGGGCGGCGCTGGGGCGCCACCCGGCGACACTATCGCCCGGAGCCACCCGCGACACGGCCGTTGGCCGGACAGCTCATGAGGACGTGAGCCCCCGTGCCTGCGCCGTGAGCACCGCGATCGCCACGTGGGCGTCGGCGACCGCGCCGCAGAGTACGGCGTCGCGGAGCTCGTCGAGCGGCACCCAGCCGACCTCCATCTCGGCCTCCTCGTGCTCGAGCTCGAAGTCGCCTCTCCCCACGTCGGTGAGGCCGCGCGCCAGGAAGTAGTGCGCCCGCTCCTCGGTGAGGCCCGGAGAGGAGAGCATCGTCGCCAGGTGGGTCCACTCGCTCGCCTCGAGCCCGGCCTCCTCACGCAGCTCGCGACGCGCCACCTCGGCCGGCTCCTCGCCGGGGACGTCGAGCAGCCCCGCCGGGAGCTGCACGAGCCGGCGGCCCACCGGGTGGCGGTACTGCCACAGGCACAGGGCGCGGTCCTCATCGTCAACGGCGAGGACGACAGCCGCGCCCGGATGCTCGACGACCACCCGCGTGAACGGCCTCTCCGCGGGGTGACCCGGCCGGCGTACCCGGTCCGCGCGGACGCGCACCACCCAGCCGCCCCCGTCGTACACCTCCACGCTGTCCTCGACCGGCCAGTGCTCCTCGACGTCCGCGATCTCCGGGTTGCTCACCCCGCCGACGCTATCGGTCCCCCCTCACCAGCGCTGACCCGTCACACACTCTCTGACGGGTCAGCGGGGATGTGGCGCCGTTGGCGACGGCTCAGTCGTCGGCGTCGGCGCGGCGCAGGGCGCTCTCGTCGATCGGGAAGCGGAGCTCCTTCTGACGCTCGATCGCCGCGCCGATGAGGCCGGCGAACAGCGGGTGCGGGCGGGTGGGCCGGGAGCGCAGCTCGGGGTGAGCCTGGGTGGACACGTAGTAGGGGTGCACCTCGCGAGGCAGCTCGACGAACTCCACCAGGCCCAGGTCGGTGTTGGTGCCCGAGAAGACCAGGCCGGCCTCCAGGAGCTGGTCGCGGTAGGCGTTGTTGACCTCGTAGCGGTGCCGGTGGCGCTCCTGGATCGTGGCCTCGCCGTAGGCCTCGCGTACGACGGTGCCCGGCGCGAGCTCGGCGGGGTAGAGGCCCAGCCGCATCGTGCCGCCCAGGTCGCCGGCGCCCGCCACGATGGACTTCTGCTCCTCCATCGTCGCGATCACCGGCTCGGGGCAGTCCGGGTCGAACTCGGTGGACGCGGCCTTGGACAGGCCGGCCACCGATCGTGCGTACTCGATGACCATGCACTGCAGGCCCAGACACAGACCCAGCGTCGGGATGCCGTGGGTGCGCGCGTAGGTCAGGGCCCCCAGCTTGCCCTCGATGCCGCGGACGCCGAAGCCCCCCGGCACGCAGACCGCGTCGACGTCGTGGAGGTGCTTGTGGGCGCCGGCGGGCGTCGCGCACTCGTCGGAGGCGACCCACCTCAGCTGCACCTTGGCCTCGTGGGCGAAGCCGCCCGCGCGCAGCGCCTCGGCCACCGAGAGGTAGGCGTCGGGCAGGTCGATGTACTTGCCGACCAGGGCGACGGTCACCTCCTCCTTGGGGTGGTGCACGCGGCGCAGCAGGTCGTCCCAGAGGGTCCAGTCGACGTCGCGAAAGGGCAGGTCGAGACGGCGCACGACGTAGGCGTCGAGTCCCTCGCGGTGCAGGACCTTCGGGATGTCGTAGATCGACGGGGCGTCGGCCGCGGTGACGACGGCCTCCTCGTCGACGTCGCACATCAGCGAGATCTTCTTCTTGATCGACTGCGGCAGCTCCCGGTCGGCGCGGCAGACGACGGCGTCGGGCTGGATGCCGACCTGGCGCAGCGCGGCCACCGAGTGCTGGGTCGGCTTGGTCTTCAGCTCCCCCGAGGGCCCGATGTAGGGCACGAGGGAGACGTGCAGGAAGAAGCAGTTGGCGCGGCCGATGTCGTGGCGCACCTGACGGGCGGCCTCGAGGAACGGCAGCGACTCGATGTCGCCGACCGTGCCGCCGACCTCGGTGATCACCACGTCGACCTCACCGTCCCCGGTGCCGGAGCCCATCGCGAGGATGCGCTCCTTGATCTCGTTGGTGATGTGCGGGATCACCTGGACGGTGTCCCCGAGGTAGTCGCCCCGACGCTCCTTGGCGATCACGCTGGAGTAGACCTGCCCGGTCGTGACGTTGGCGATCTGCCCCAGGTCGGTGTCGAGGAACCGCTCGTAGTGGCCGATGTCGAGGTCGGTCTCGGCCCCGTCGTTGGTCACGAAGACCTCGCCGTGCTGGAACGGGTTCATCGTCCCGGGGTCGACGTTGAGGTAGGGGTCGAGCTTCTGCATGGTCACGCGCAGGCCGCGCGAGCGCAGCAGGCGGCCGAGGCTGGAAGCCGTGAGCCCTTTCCCGAGGGAGGAGGCGACGCCTCCGGTCACGAACACGTGCTTGGTCGGCGTGGGGCTCTTCACGGAAGACCAGGGTATCCCAGAAACGGTGATCTATCCGCGTCCACGCGCCGACTGGGCCACCTCGAGCAGCTCACGGGCGTGCGCCAACGCGGTGTCGGAGTCGGTGAGCCCGGCCAGCATCCGCGACAGCTCGCGCTCGCGGCTCTCGTCGTCGAGGACCGTCAGGCCCGAGCTCGTGACCGAGCCGTCGCTCGACTTCTCGACCACCACGTGCCGGTCGGCGTAGGCCGCGACCTGGGGCAGGTGGGTCACGACGAGGACCTGCGCCGTCCGGGCCAGCTGCGCCAGGCGGCGTCCGACCTCGACTGCCGCCGCACCACCCACGCCCGCGTCCACCTCGTCGAAGACGAAGGTCGGCACGGGGCTGGTGCCCGCCAGCGACACCTCGACCGCGAGCATCACCCGGGACAGCTCGCCCCCCGAGGCCCCCTTGCCCAGGGGGCGAGCCTCGGAGCCGGTGTTGGCCGCCAGCAGGAGCTCCACGTCGTCGACGCCATGGGCGGAGTAGCGCAGCCACCTCGTGCCGATCCGCAGCGGCGCCCGACGGCCCTCGCTGGGCTCGGCCTCGGTCTGGGTCACCGCGACGGTGAGCCGGGCGTGCGGCATCGCCAGCAGGGTCAGCTCCTCGCTGACCTGGTCGCCGAGCCGTCCGGCGGCGTCCTGCCGCAGGCGGGAGAGCTCGGCGGCGGCCCCCGCCAGCTGGGTGCGCAGGGTCTCGCGCTCGGCTTTGAGCTCGGCGATGCGGTCGTCGGTGGAGTCGAGGTCCAGCAGCCGCCGGGACGCCTCCTGCGCCCACGCCAGGACCTCCTCGAGGCTGTCGCCGTACTTGCGGGTGAGCGCGGTGAGCGAGGCCCGGCGCTCGGAGACCACGGCGAGCCGGGCGGGGTCGGTGTCGATGCGGGAGGCGTACGACGCCACGTCGGCGGCCACGTCGGAGAGCAGGTAGGTGACCTCGGCGAGCCGGTCGGCGAGCTCGCCCGCCTCGGCATCGTGCTGGCGGACGCCGTCCAGCGCGGTGCGGGCGGCCGACGTGGTGGCCAGCGCGTCGGGTGCCTGCTGCTCGCTGCTCAGCGCCTCGCGCGCCGTCTCCGCCGCGGCACGCAGGGTGTCGGAGAACCCCAGCCGGGCCTCCTCGGCGGCCAGCTCCACGTCCTCGCCGGGCTCGGGTGAGACGGCCTCGACCTCCTCGAGCCCGAACCGCAACAGGTCGGCCTCGCGAGCCCGCTCCCGAGCGCTGGAGACCACCTCGACGAGCTCGGACTCGACGCCCTCCAGCCGCTCGTGCACTCGCGCGTAGGAGGCGGCCGCAGCACCCAGCGCCGGGCCCCCGAACCGGTCCAGTGCCTCACGCTGGGCCCGCGCCTGCAGGAGGCGGTGCTGGTCGGACTGGCCGTGCACTGCCACCAGGGGCTGGGCGACCTCGGCCAGGGTGGCGACCGGGACCGAGGCGCCGCCGACGAACGCGCGCGAGCGCCCCTCGGCGGAGACGTTGCGGGCCAGGACGACCCGGTCGTCCTCCACCACTCCCCCGGCCTCCTCGATCGCCTCGGCCAGGCCGGGCAGGTCGGAGACGGTCACGACCCCCTCGACACGGGCGGTCTTGGACCCCCTCCGGACCGCTCCGGTGTCGGCGCGCCCGCCCAGCAGCAGGCCGAGCGCGGTGACGATCATGGTCTTGCCGGCGCCGGTCTCGCCGGTGATGACCGTGAGCCCGGGCCCGAGCTCGAGCGCGGAGGAGTCGATGACCCCGAGGGACCCGATGCGGATCTCCTCGATCATGCCTCCTCCCCCCGGAAGCGACGCTCGGCGGTGCCGCGCCAGCCCTCGACGGGCAGGCCGAACTTCGCCACCAGGCGGTCGGTGAACGGCGCCTCGTGCAGTCGGACCAACCGGACCGGCTGGGTGCCGCGGCGTACCTCGATCCGCGCTCCGGGCGGCAGGTCGACCGTGCGGCGGCCGTCGCACCAGAGCACCCCGGCACCCTCGGTGCGCGCGAGCACCTCGATGGCCACGACCGAGGTCGGAGCGACGACCAGGGGCCGGGCGAACAGGGCGTGCGCGCTCAGCGGCACGATGCACATGGCCTCGACGCTCGGCCACACGACGGGGCCCCCGGCGCTGAAGTTGTAGGCCGTCGAGCCGGTGGGGGTCGCACACACCACGCCGTCACAGCCCCAGCGCGACAGCGGTCGTCCGTCGATGCCGAGGACGACTTCGAGCATCCGCTGACGGGCGGCCTTCTCGACGCTGGCCTCGTTGACCGCGAAGGTGCTGGTGACCAGCTCACCGTCGCGGTAGACGCGGACATCGAGCGTCATCCGGTCCTCGAGCGTGTAGTCGCGAGCGACGATCGCGGCGAGCGTGGACTCCACGTCGTCCTGCTCGGCCTCCGCGAGGAAGCCCACGTGGCCCAGGTTGACGCCGAGGACCGGAGTGAGGCTCTCGTGGGTCACCTCGGCGGCCCGCAGGATCGAGCCGTCCCCGCCGATCACCAAGGTGATCTCGCAGTCCCTGCTCGCGTCGGTCTCGGACTCCGTGAGCTCGATGCAGGGGTCGTAGTCGATCGGCTCCAGCCCCAGGTCGGCCGCCTCGTCGGCCAGGAGCCGAACGACGATGCCCTCGCCGGTGAGGCCCTTGCAGAAGGCTCGAGCGACGTCGCGAGCCTCCTCGCGCCCCGTGTGGGCGAGCACGAGGACGCGGCGCACGGGCGAGTGGTCGGTCACGGCTCCACCCTCTCACCCGGCGCCCCCGGCGCCGCGGCTTGGCGCACGCAGGCGTGGATGTCCTCCTCGGTGAGCGTCGCGGGGCCGCGTCGCAGCCAGAGGAAGAACTCCACGTTGCCCGAGGGCCCCGGCAGCGGGCTGGTCGCCACCTGGACGGCGCCCCAGCCCCGCGCCGCGGCCGCGTCGGCCACGCCGATGACGGCCTCCGCCCGGAGCCCCGGGTCACGCACCACGCCGCCCTTCGGGATGCGGTCCTTGCCGACCTCGAACTGGGGCTTCACCATGAGCGCGAGGTCCCCGTCCGCACGCGTCACCCCGATGAGGGCGTCCAGGACCAACGGCAGGGAGATGAACGACAGGTCCCCTACCACCAGGTCGACCGGTCCCCCGATGAGCTCGGGGGTCAGCTCCCGGACGTTGGTACGGTCGTGGACCACCACCCGCTCGTCGTTCTGCAGGCGCCAGACGAGCTGCCCGTAGCCGACGTCGACCGCTACGACCTGCGCCGCCCCGGCGCGCAGCAGCACGTCGGTGAACCCGCCGGTGGACGCGCCGGCGTCGAGGCAGCGCCGCCCGGCCACCTCGAGCCCGAGCGGCCCGAACGCTGCGAGGGCGCCGGCCAGCTTGTGGCCGCCGCGGGAGGCGTAGTCGGGGCGATCCGGGTCGTCGCTCACCACGATCGCGACGTCGGTCGTCACGCCGGTCGCCGGCTTGCCGGCGACCGCGCCGGACACCTTGACCCGACCGGCCGCGATCAGCTCGCTGGCGTGGTCTCGGCTCCTGGCCAGGCCCCGGCGCACCAGCTCGGCGTCGAGGCGGAGTCGGCGCGGTGGCATCGGCCGGCTCCTACGCCGGGTCTGTCGGGGAGGGCTTCGCCATGCCCGTGGGAGTGCCCGCCCTGCTCGTACTCGCCGGGGGCACCTCGTCCAGGGCCCGGCGCAGCTTGTCGTGCGCCTGCTCGAACGCCGCGACGTGCTCCTCCACGGGCCGGTCGCGCAGGTCCTCGATCTCGGCGAGGACGGAGTCGACCCGCGCGTCGCCGGTGCGCACCCGCTCCCCCTCCCACAGGTCGTCGGAGACCTCGCGGTCGCTCGGCTCACCGGGCCGGTGCCCCGGCTGGTCACCGGCGTCGTGCTCGTGGTGAACGGGCTCCTGCGTCATGGCTCCGAGGCTACCGGCCGCCGGGGTCCGCGCGTCAGGGCGCCACCAGGTCGTCGGTGGTGGGCACGTCGCCGCCCCCGTCGACGTGGGCCCACGCCGCGCACGCGATGACCGCCCACCACGCCTCTGCCTCCCCGGAGCCGGAGACCTCCAGGCGGCCGTCGGCGACCCGCGCTCGCCACCCGCCCAGCTCCCACCTGTCGTCGGTGAGCCTCGGCGCCTCGTGGGCCCGCAGCAGCCCACCCAGGTCCCGGGCGAGGTACGTCGGTCGCTCCTGCGGGCGCGCCGCGACCAGCTCGGGCAGCCCCGTGACCCCGGTCAGCACGAGCAGGGAGTCGATCCCGGCGTTGCGGGCGCCCTCGATGTCGGTGTCCAGACGGTCCCCGACCATGAGCGGGCGCCGCCCGCCGACGCGGCGCACGGTCTCGTCGAGCAGCGGTCGCTCCGGCTTCCCGGCGACCACCGGCGAGACCCCTGCGAAGCGGGCCAGGGTGTCCACCAGCACGCCGTGGCCCGGCGCGACGCCGTAGGCGGTGGGGATCGTGTAGTCGGTGTTGCTGGCCACCCACCAGAGCCCGTCGCGCACCCGCACCGCGGCCCGCATGATGTGGCGCCACCGCACCTCCGGCCCGTAGCCGGTCACCAGCGCCACCGCGTCGTCGTCCTCCACGTGCGTCGCAACCAGCCCTTCGGCGCCGAGCGCCTCCTCCAGGCCGGCGGCTCCCAGGAGCACCACCCTGGCGCCCGGGCCGAGGCGGTCCACCAGCACCCGGGCCGCGGCCTGCGCGGAGGTGACGACGTCCTCGGGCCTCGCTGTGACCCCCAGCTCCTGCAGGTGGCTCGCGACGGCCTCCGGCGGCCGGGCGGCGTTGTTGGTGATGAAGGCCAGCCGCATCCCGGACTCGCGCGCCCGGTCCAGGTGCTCCGCCGCACCCCGGACGGCGTCCGGCCCGATGTAGACCACCCCGTCCAGATCGAGCATCGCCAGGTCGTAGTCGGTGGACAGGCTGGTGCCGGACACGCCGAGCATGCGGGCCTCCTCGTGACGTGGGACTGGTCCGCGCACCCTACGATGCGATGATGGAGTCCAGCGCCGTGGTCACCCCGCCGTACGTCGGCGGGCCGCTGCGTCTCGTGCCCTTCCGGGCACTCATGCTGGCCCCCTCGCGCATCGGAGACCCCAGCTCGGCGCGTGCCTTCGCGCGGCCTTATCGCGACGTCGCGGCGCGCCTGGAGCGGTGGCGGGCCCAGGGCCAGATGACCAGGGACGAGGAGCCCGCGCTCTACCTGCACGAGTACACCGCGGCGGGCATCACGATCCGTGGCCTCGTGGGCCTGCTCGACGTCTCGCGACGCGCCGCCCGCGCCGAGGACCGCGCGATCCTGCCGCACGAGGGCGTCTACCCGGCTCAGGCCGACGACCTGGCGGACCGGATGTCGCAGATGCAGCTGAACCCGGCGCCCATCCTGCTGGTGCACCGCGGCCCGGCCCCGTTGCGGGCCCTCCTCGCCCGCGTGCAGCGCCGCGTCCCCGAGCACGACTTCACCGACCGCAACGGGCAGCAGCACCGGGTCTGGCCCATCCGCGACCCCGACGAGCTCGCCGCCATCGCGGATCTGCTCGCGCGGGAGACCGCGCTGATCGCCGACGGTCATCACCGGTACGCCGCCTACCTGCGGCTGCACACCCGGGATCCGGGGAGCGCCAGCGACTACGGGCTGGCCATGCTCGTCGACCAGGAGGACACCCCGCTCTTCCTCGGCGCCATCCACCGGGTGCTGACCGGCACCTCGGTCGACGACGTGCTCGCGGCGGCGGCGGCCGTGGGCATGGGCGTCGAGGAGACCACGGCGGAGGCGGCCGTCGCCGCTCTCGACCCCGACCACGTGGTGATCACCGACAGCGACCGCTGGGCCGTGCTCAAGGTCACCGTGCCGCCGGACCGGACGGCCGTCCAGCTCCTCCACGACCAGCTGATCCCCGCGCTCCCCTACGGTCCACGCGACATCCGGTACCACCACACGGTCGACGACGCCCTGGCTCAGGTGGGTCCCGATGTCGGGGTGGCGGTGCTCATGCCGGCCCCCCTCGTCGACCGGATCCTGCGGATCGTGCGCAATGACGGGCTGCTGCCCGAGAAGGCCACGTCCTTCCAGCCCAAGCCCAGCCTCGGTGTGCTGATCAGGTCGCTGCACGACGGATGAGCCGTCCGGAGCTCACCTCCACCTCCACCACGGAGGTGGCTCCCTGCCCGGAGCGGAAGAAGCGACGCCGCAGGCTGCCCTCGACCGCCACCCAGTCACCCGCCCGCCAACCGGCCACGGAGCGCTTGATGCGCCCGCCCCACACGCAGCACTCGAGGGCGTCCACGCTCTGATGCGCTCGCGCCTTCGCCGGCGCGCGCGGCACCACCACGCGCAACGTCCACACCGAGTCCCCGCTGGGCAGCACCTTCAGCTCCGGGTCGCGTGACACCCGGCCCACCAGCCGCACCTCGTTGGCGACCTCCACGTCGCCCCCTGCCGTCTGCGCCGACATGCGCACCACCTCCGAGCGGGACGGTCGCAGGCTTCGCCGACCATGGCAGCCCAGAGCGTCACGCCCTGTGGAGAACGAGCGTCACAGGGCACCGCTGTGGACACCTACCGATCGGCCACGTCAGCACCCATAAGCGCGAGGGGGACGTAAATCAAAGTAGGGCCATCCAGGAATGGATGGCCCTACTTCAAGAATTGTCCGGCGGCGTCCTACTCTCCCACAGCCTCTCGGGTGCAGTACCATTGGCGCTGTCAGGCTTAACTTCCGGGTTCGGGATGGGACCGGGTGTTTCCCTGACGCTATGGCCGCCGTAACTCTATGACCCCATGTCCCGGTCTGGTCCCCGCATGTGTGGGGGGCCACCGGGTGGGGTGGTCTTGTAGTGGACGCGTGCATACGTTAAGTAGCAGGTGGTTGTGGTTTTGGTTGAGGGTTTGTGGGGCAAGCCCTCGGCC
>NZ_JAJNRO010000019.1:0-65113 GCF_021083605.1 Nocardioides sp. cx-169 | reverse complement strand
CCAGTTCGAGTCGTGGAAGGCGTCGAATGCCTCACGGGCGGTCTTGTCACTGGTCGCGGTGTAGATCGGCTTCAACGCCTTCGCCACGGCCTTGCGGTCGCCGTAGGACACGAACCGCATCGAGGCTTGCCGGCACGAACGAGCGCTACGGCTCGCTGACGAAATTCCAGTGGGTAGGGACGAGGCACGATGCGCAGCCTTCCAAGAAGGCCCTCGACTCATCAGCCAATCGGGTGACCAACCCATGGGGCACGTCAGAGTGTCAACCAGAGCCTGGGCAGTCCCCTCGGTGCACACCGGGGCCTCCCACAGTGGGATTGGCCAGGAGGGCGGCCCCTGCTCGGTGACCCACGAATCGTGAGTGAGGCCCCGACCCGCAGCCATCTCAGCCCGAGGCGGTCACATCATCCGTCTAGGTCACGAACACCGTGTGGACTCCGGAGGCGGCTAGGGCCACGGCCTCGCGCAGCTCGACGGGGACCCGCTCCGGGCCCGATGGCGAGCGGCGGATAGCCACGCACTCCACTCCCGAGACGCAGCGGACCTGAACCGCCAGGACGTGTGGCGACGATGGCGGGCACAGGTCGTGGCTGATCTGGAGAGTCCACGGCATCGCCACCGAAACCTCCTGACCTGACGGGTAGCTGAGGGTGACCACAGTCTCGGTGCCGAGGTCGTCGACTGCTGTGACGTAGGCGTACCCGTGAGTGTGCTCGGGCAGTGTCTCCAAACTGACTTTGTCACCCATCACTGGCCCTCGCCCCTCAGGTGGCAACCCGATGAGGGTCGGGCGCTCCTGATCCGCGTGGAAGCAGGGTGTCGACGCCCGCTACGACGTCGTTGAGAGAGGTGCCGGTGGGAAACACACCCGAGATGCCGAGCGCCGTCAGCTGGGCGATGTCCCTGCCAGGGACCGTTCCCCCGACGATCACCTTGATGTCCGCGGCTCCCAACGCATTCAGCTCGTCGAGAACCGCCTTCGACAAGCTGACATGAGCGCCACTGAGGATGCTGAGTCCCACAAGCGCAACGTCTTCCTGCATTGCTATCCGGGCGATGTCGCGGGGTCGTTGCCGAATCCCCGTGTAAACAACCTCGAAACCCGCGTCTCGCAGAGCGAGAGCGACAACCTTGGCTCCGCGGTCATGGCCATCAAGCCCAGGCTTTGCCACAAGTACCCGACGGCTCATCAGAGCACCACCGGCTGAGTGAACTCGCCCCAGACGTCCTTGAGTGTGTCCGTCATCTCACCGACAGTGCAATAGGCTTTGGCGCATTCGATGAGCAGCGGCATCAGGTTGACGTCGTCGGCCTGTCCCGCTTCGTGGAGCACCTTCAAGCAGCGAGTCACCTCTCCATCATCGCGCAGGCGCTTCCCGTGTGCCAGGCGCTCCAGTTGGGCGCTCAGTGCCTTCGGGTCCATTTCATAAGCTTCGGTATCCGGGAGTGGTTCTGGAGTCTGGAAGACGTTCACGCCAACGACGGGGCGGACTCCGGCTTCGAGGTCTCGTTGCATGCGGTAGGCACCCTCGCTGATGAGGCGCTGGATGAAACCGTCTTCAATCGACACGACCATCCCGCCGCGCTCCTCGAGCTCGCTCATGATCTTGACGATCTCTCGCTCGGTAGCGTCGGTGAGTTCTTCGACGTAGTAGGAGCCGCCAAGCGGGTCCGCGACACGAGCAACACCGGTCTCATAGGCAAGGATCTGCTGCGTTCTGAGCGCCAAGGTCGTTGACTCCTCCGTGGGCAGAGCAAAGGGCTCGTCCCATGCCGCGGTGAACATCGACTGGACGCCGCCGAGAACCGACGCCATCGACTCGTAGGCCACCCGCACGACGTTGTTCTGGGGCTGCGCGGCGTGGAGTGAAGCGCCGCCGCTGACGCAGCCAAAGCGGAACATCGAGCTCTTGTCCAGAGTTGCGCCGTAGCGCTCGCGCACAATCGTGGCCCATCGTCGTCTTCCCGCCCGATACTTGGCGATCTCCTCGAAGAAGTCCCCATGAGTGTAGAAGAAGAAGGAGATCTGCGGCGCGAACTGGTCAATGGTCATCCGCCCTCGTGAGAGCACCTCGTCGCAGTAGGTCACGCCGTCTTGCAGGGTGAACGCCATCTCCTGGACGGCGCTCGCGCCGGCGTCGCGGAAATGCGCGCCGGCAACAGAGATCGCATTGAAGCGCGGGACCGATTCGGCACAGAACTCAATCGTGTCAGCGATCAGTCGCAAGGATGGCCGCGGCGGCCAGATCCACGTGCCCCGCGATGCATACTCCTTCAGCACGTCATTCTGGATGGTTCCTCGCAGCTGCTCCCGCGGCACCCCCTGCTGATCACCAACAGCTACGTACATAGCCAGAATGATGGCTGCCGTGCCGTTAATCGTGAAACTGGTGCTGACGGAGCCGAGGTCGATCCCGTCAAAGAGGATCTCCATGTCGCGCATCGTGTCGATGGCGACCCCCACACGTCCGACTTCTCCTTGGACGTCTTCGTCATCGGAGTCGTAGCCGCACTGTGTGGGCAGGTCCAATGCGACCGAGAGTCCAGTCCCTCCCTGGGATAGCAGGTACTTGTAACGAGCGTTTGAGTCTTCAGCGGCCCCGAAGCCGGAGTACTGCCTGAACGTCCAGAGGCGATCGCGATAGCCACCCTGAAAGTTGCCTCGCGTGAAAGGAAATTCGCCCGGATTCGGGAGGTCCGAAGGGTCTGGCCGCGCTGCATAGTGCGGCTCAACCGGGATCCCGGAGTCGGTCATGGTCAGCCAGGGTTCGTCGCTCACTTCGATATTATATCGCAAGATGTCACGCGAAGGAAGCCATCACGGCTTTTCTAACGGCGACGGGAACCGTCATCTCTCCAGCACACACGCGAAGAACAATATCTTCGCTCAACTTGAGGTGTCGCCGAAACTCGTCTACTGCAAGCGCGCGGATCGTGTCCATCATTCGCGCGCGCCTCACCTCCTCAAGATCGCCGGCTGACAACCATGCCCAGTGAGCGTCAAGGGCTGCGACGACGTCATCCACCGCGGAGTTCGACGCCACAGACGAAACGACGGGAGTTCGCCACGCCGCCAGGGGTGACAGCCCGAGCGCGTCTCGAAACTGACGCACCGCCACATCGGCGCCTGGCAGGTCCGCCTTGTTGACGATAACCACGTCAGCTGCCTCCAGGATTCCCGCCTTCACGGCTTGGATGCCGTCGCCAGCCCCGGGCGTTGAGAGGACGAGCGTGGTGTCGCACGCCGCGGCAACCTCCACTTCACTCTGACCGACGCCCACAGTTTCGACCAGCACCACGTCGAAGCCGGTGTTCATCAGCACTGCGATACTCGTAAAGCTGGCCGCCGCCAGCCCACCCAGATGACCTCTTGATGCCATCGAACGGATGAAGACACCATCGTCGCCAGTGTGTGCAAGCATGCGAATGCGATCACCGAGCAGCGCTCCGCCCCCGAACGGGCTTGACGGATCGACGGCCAGGACCGCCACTCGCAGACCAAGGCCTCGAAAATGTGACACGAGCGCGCTCGTCAGGGTGGACTTGCCGCTTCCGGGCGGCCCGGTCACTCCAATGACACGGGCGGTCGAGCCGATCGAGTCGGCGATGGCGCTGCCCACTTCGCGCGGAACTCCTGCGGTCGATTCCTCAGTCATACTCAGGAGCCTGCTCAGGGCTCGGACATCACCGTCGCGCGCCTGCCGCCAGAGGTCGGGTGGGGGGGCTACTTCAGACATCGATCTCACCGCCCGACTCGATGGCTCCAGACTCTCCTGCCTCATAGATGACGCCCCGCTGGGCCAAAGCGGCGATCTCGTCACCGCTGAAGCCAATCTCCTGGAGGACGGCGCGAGTGTCCTGACCCATCACCGGAGCGGGGACTGCACACTGTTGCCCGACTGCGGGGAGAGGGCCGGTGACCGAGCGGTAGGTGCCGTACGGAGCAGTCACGAACTCGCGGACCAGGCCGCGCGCCGCCACATGGGGATCTGCGAGCGCCTCGTGAAGGTTGTTGATCGGAGCACACGGGACACCCGCGGCAGCCAGCATCTCGACACAGTCGGCCTTGCTGAGTGTCCCCAGCACCTGGTCGATGAGGGCGACCACCTGCTCTCGGTGCGTGTTGCGTCCGCCGCTGGTCTGAAACTCCTCTGCGTCGAGTCCAGCCCCAGGAAACGCTCCCGCAAATCGACGCCACATCCCGTCATTTCCTACGAATACAGAGACCCAGCCATCTAGCACCTCGAAGTTCTGTGCCGGGACCAGAGAAGGATGTGCGCCGCGATCGAGACGTGTAGGGACATACCCCGAATTGAGGTGCCATGACGCCAGGTAGCTGAGCATGGAGATCTGCACGTCGTGAAGTGAGACGTCAAGATGCCTACCACGTCCAGATCGAGCCCTCTCCACCAAAGCGGCACAGATCGCCAGTCCCGCTACGAGCCCACCGCTGTGGTCCACGTAGGAGACGCCGGCCTTACCAGGGGGCCCGGCTTCCTCGCCGGTCATGCTCATCACCCCGGTCAGCGCCTGCACCGTGTAGTCATAGGCGGGAGAGGTTGATCGAGGACCAGTTTCCCCGAAACCCGTCAGGGAGCAGGTGATGATGCTCGGGTTGATGGCTGCCAGGGTGGCGTGATCGAGTCCGAGGCGCCCCATAACCCCAGGGCGATAATTGTCGACCACCACGTCCACATGTCGAACGAGGCGCGCGATCACATCGCTGGTTGACTCACTGCCGAAACGGACTGCCAGGGAGCGCTTCCCCGAGTTCAGGGCGGTGAAGTACAGCGATTGCCCCTGCTGCATGTAAGGACCGACACTTCGCGCCTCGTCTGGGCGATCTGGATTCTCCAACTTGATCACGTTCGCACCAAGGTCCGCGAGGGTCATCGTGGCGAACGGGCCGGCCAAGAAGTGCGTCAGATCCAAGATGCGCACCCCGTGCAACATTCCAGGATCAGGGGACTCGACGCTGCGCTTCTTGCTCACGGCTGGTGCTCCTCGGGTAGCGATGGGTTACGTCGTCGCGACGTGGCCAGACGACCGTGATGACCCTACCGGTTGCTGCGATATGATGTCGCGCATCTACGATAGGGGACCCTGTGAGCGACGATGTGACCATCGCAGTAAAGGACGGTGTTGCGCTTGTCACCATCGATCGAGCGCATGCACGTAACGCCATCGCCCAGCAAACCATGACCGAATTGAGCCACGGTCTCGATCAACTTGAGACGAGGGACGACGTGCGCGTGCTCGTACTCCGCGGTGCTGGCGACCGTGCCTTTGTCTCAGGCGGCGACCTGAAGGACCTGGCCACGATCCGAGACGTGGCGAGTGCCGAGTCAATGGCCAGAACCATGCGCCGCCTGCTGGACCGGTTCGCCACGTTCCCTGTACCAGTGATTGGCGCGATCAATGGATCCGCGGTCGGCGGCGGCGCTGAGGTTGCCCTGGCCGCGGACATGCGGGTGGCCGCCGACGACGTGCAGATCGGGTTCGCGCAGGCCAAATTGTCGATCATGCCGGCCTGGGGCGGGGCGGAAAGGCTGGTTGATGTCGTGGGGCGCTCGCGTGCGATCCGGCTGATAGCGACCGGCGAGTCGATCTCGGCCAAGACAGCGGAGGGCTACGGACTGTTCGACGTGGTCTGTCCCCGAAGCGATTTCGAGGACACCTGGAGGGCCTTGGCGCACAAGGTCGCAAGTCTGCCAGTCGACCTCGTCCGATCGATCAAGGACGTCGTCGACGCCGCTCGACCTCATGCACGTCCAGACCTTGAGACCAATGCCGTGACACATTTCGCCCGAGCCTGGGTCAGCGACGCGCACTGGACTGCGGTCGATGCCCTGCGCCCCGCCAGGCCCGCCATCACTACCGCGACCGCGACCGTGACCGCGAGCCACGGCGCGTCAACCCGCGATCCAGGCTGACCTCTGTGGCAGGATGGCTCGGTGTGGGACCAGACAGCCAGGGGCCGTTCGCCGGACGCAGGCCCCTGCGTTCTCAACATCGCAGTCTGGCGGACACCGTCGCGTCGACCTTGCGGGACTTGATTCTCGTAGGTGAGCTGGAGCCGGGTAGGCGGATGACCCAAGACGAGCTGGCCAAGATGCTCGACGTCAGCACCATGCCGGTGCGAGAGGCTCTGCTGAAGCTTTCCTCGCAGGGTTTGATCGAGGCTTCGCCGAACCGCTCTTTCCGTGTCATACGCACGACGCGCAAGGACGTGGAAGATACCTACTGGCAGCACGCAGCCCTGGCCGGCGAGCTCACGCGCCGAGCCTGCGAGAACCGGTCGGGTCCGTTTCTCAAGACCCTCGCGGAGCTTGAGACCGCCTACGAGACAGCCGTGGAGTCCGGGCACCCCGCAGACATCACCTCGGCAAACACGGAGTTTCATCGGGTCATTAACAAGGCCGCAGCCTCACCGCGCCTCGTGTTCATGCTCAACGTGACTCTGGGCTTCATCCCTGGCGCTCTCTACAGCGAGATCCCCGAGTGGGGTGCTCTGTCGGTCAACGCCCACCGGATGATCCTCTCCGCCATGACGGCGGGATACGCCAAGGCCGCGGACCAGGCCGCTTCGGAACACGTCCACGAGGCCGGCAGACTTTTGATCGCAGTCCTCGAAGAGCGAGGTTTGTTCAACAACCAGAACAGCTGAACCCGCCGATCAGTGGGCTCCAGGGCACCCCGGGTGTCAATCTTGTCGGGTGACCTCTCAGTGGCCAGTCGGTGGCTTGCGGCAGCCCTCGAGAGACCTCGGCGCTCGCGGGCCCTCCTGCCTGGCGGGGCGATGGGGTCGAGCCGGCCCAGGTGCGATGGCCATGGTGGGCGACGCCCCTAGGCGCTCGACGGCAACGCGAGACAGGTCCAGGTCCACCGGCCGGTACGTGTGCGAGAGCATCCTCAAGGGAGATGGCATCGATTCCCTGGCCACCAGCTCGGCTGGCATCGCCCCGATGAGGGAATGGGTTGACACCCGCGCTGCACGATATTATATCGTCAGGTGCTTGCCCGCCTACAGGCACTTGATTGAAAGGGACTGAGCATGTCCAGCGAAACGCAGAGCGAAGATGCGAGCCCTCCCCCCGTTCGGTTGATGTTCCACCCGACGATCCATGTGACCTCGCTCGAAGAGTCGGAGGAGTTCTTCGATCGGGTCTTCTCCAGGCCGAGCACGCTCCTCGAGGTGATGCCTGCAGGCAGCGAGCCTCGAAGCAGCGACCAGCCGAAGGGCTACTCGAAGTTCACGCCCATCGCGGAAGTCCTGATCGACTGCGTCGATCCCACGCTGCATGTGACTGACGGGGTCCAGCACTTCGAGTCCGTCGAGAAAGCCACACTCTTTAATCTTGGCTGGTACTGCGACGACATCTTCTCGACCTACAGAGTTCTCAAGGCGCATGGGATCCCCATGACTTCGCAGTTCGGCACTCCAGCAGAGGGTGATGAGCCGCCCACGACGGACCAGGGCGGCAACCTTCGACAGTTCTATCTGCCGCCTGACCAGATGGGGCTGCGCTATCAGTTCCTCCCCTGGATGAGACTGCCCATGGACCACCGGTCGGACCCGGAGTGGACGTTGCCGCCGGTGTCTGAGGACGACCCCCTCGGCATCGAGCGCCTCTCACATCACGTCATCCTCACCAAGCAGCCGGAACGCGCAAAGACGCTCACCGTAGATGCGCTCAAGGGCACGGTCATCCACGAAGGTCGCGACGAAGCTCGTGGCATCGCCGGGCCCTACGTGCAAGTGGCCGATGCAGTCATCCATTACGCGATGCCGGACCAAGACACGCCGGCCGCAGAAGATCTCGCCACCCGTCTTTCGACGGACAAGTATCACGCCATGACCTGGAAGGTTGCCGACCTAGATCGGGTCGAGCGACACCTCCAGAGAATTGGCTTGCCCATCGTTTCAAGGACGATGGATACGATCGTGACATCGGCCGAGGAGGGCCTGGGGGTCGCGTGGGGATTCACGACCAAGCTCGTCCCGGGCGACACACTTCCGACCGGCTGAACCGATATCGAGTCGTGAGTGGTTGACCCTTCGTTCTCCGGCGCTCCATATGGTTGTGTTTGTGGCCTCCGCTGTCGGCTGCTCGAAGTCCACGGGGACACCATCCCAAGCGTGCCACCCACGCACTGGCTCCATCAGAGGACGGGGCGATGGTGGGGACCCATCCTGGTCGTGGTCCCGCACAACCGTTGATAGCGCCATGGGGGATCGCCCGGAACCTTCGAGCCGTTCAGACGGGGAAGTGCGCGGTAAAGATCAGCCGGGCGAGTATGGGCAATCCACGAGGCCAGTCCGGCTCGGCGTCGCGGCGGTGAAATCGCGAACCAGGGCCGGGGCTCGGTAGAGCCCTCATCCTCTTGCGGCGTCCCGCCAGGCGGTGGACTTCGCACGGCGGATGGCCGATGACCAGCGCTTCCTAGAGGCCTCCCGGCCGGCAGGAACAGTTAGAACTCCCCGTCGGTCGCCCTCCGGACGACCAGTCGGGTCCAGGCGCCGACGTAGACCCGGTCGTCGGGGGCAATCTCCTGCTTCTGCCCGACGGGGATCGCCGTTGTGGGCAGCGGGCCGACGGAGTCGCCGACGAAAGTGCCGTTGGAGGAGCCGAGGTCCTCGACGAACCAGCGGGTGCCGTCGGTGGTGAGCTGCGCGTGACGGCGGCTGATGCCGTTGTCGGAGGACAGGTCGATGTCGGGGGTGATGTTGCGGCTGCGCGAGGCCCTGCCAATGAGGACCGAGGTGTGCCGCAGCGGTACGACGGTCGGCAGGCCGGGCGAGGGCAGCGGGTCGGTGCTCTTCTGGTCGGCGTACCAGTCGGGGTCGATCCAGACCTCCGCGACCCAGGAGTCCGCCGGCGCCGGCGCGGGGTTGGCGTCCGCGGCGGGCGCGGCGGCCGCAGGGGCCGGGGCGGACGGGGACGACACGTCGAGCGGGTTGAGCGGGCGCGGGAGCGTCCCGGTCGTGAAGTCGTAGCCGCAGGCCTCGCAGAACAGGGCGTTGGGCGGGTTGGCCGCCGAGCAGTGCGGGCACGCCGCCGTGTCCGGCGCGGCCGGCTCGACCACCGGGAGCGTGCCGGTCGCGTCGGCCCCGTCCGCGGGCATCACGATCCCGCACACGTCGCAGTAGTCGGTGGCGGCGGTGTCGTGGCCCGCCGGGCAGACGCTCACTTCTTGATCCGGGTCGTCTTGGTCGACGCGGTGTCGAGCGCCATCTCGTCGGCCTTCGCGATCGCGGCCTTGAGCCGCACGGTGCCCTCATGCTCGTCGGTGATGTCGACGACCTTGCGGAGCTTGGAGGTGGCCTCGTCGTTGCCGGTCTCCGCGGCCAGCTGGACGGCGCGGCCGAGCTTGGTCGTGGCCGTGGCCTCGTCGCCCGCGGCCTTGGCCGCCAGCCCCTCCTGGATCATCGAGGCCAGCTCGGTCTGCCCGGTGTAGTGGGCGACCTGCTGGTCGATGCGCGTGGTGAGCTCGGAGTTGTTGGACCAGGTTGCCTTGACCAGCGCCTGGGCCACGACGTTGTCGCCCAGCGCGAGCTGGACGCGGGCGGCCAGCTGCTCCTGCCCGATCGCCTTGGCGGCCACGCGGACGGCGACGTGGTAGTCGCGCGACTCGTCGGCCCAGGCCCCGGTGGGATAGGCGCCCGTGAGCGGGTTGACCTCGACGCGGCGGTCGGTGAGGTCCTCGACGGTCGGCGACACCTGCCGGACGAACAGCACCTGCGCGCCCTGCGGCGTCCACAGCCGCAGCTGCGCGTCGGCGACGCCGCGCGACATGGAGGTGCGCATCATCTCCTGGAACTGCGCCTGCATCTGCGAGGGCTCCGGGATGATGTCGACGGTGCCGAGCAGCGCCTGGGCGATGCGCCGGATCTCCTCGACCTGCCAGTCGGTGCCCGCGCCGCGGCAGTCGCACTGGAAGACGCCGGTGGCCCGGCGGATCGCGGCGTCGAGCGAGCCGGGCTGCTCGCGGTTCTCGCCGTCGGTGAGCAGGATCGCGTGCCGCTGGGTCACCTCGGGCACCGAGGCGAACAGGGTGCCGGCCAGGTCGAGCCAGGTGCTGATCGCCGTGCCGCCGCTGCCGACGAAGCGGCCCACCGCGGCGGCCGCCTCCTGGCGGGTGCGCGCGTCGGCCTGGACCATGCCCGGCCCGGTGGACACCTGCGGGTAGGCCAGCATCGCGCGGTCCGAGCCGGCGACGACGGCGAACCAGGTGCCGTCGACGATCTCGGCGATCGCGGCCTGAGCGGCCTGCTTGGCGGCGGCCATCGTCTGCGGGCCCATGGACCCGGAGGTGTCGACGATGATGATCTCGCCGGCGGAGCCACCGCCCGACTGCCCGGCCGTCCCGGCCCCCGTGCATGTGACCGTGACGATCGCGTTGACGTCCGTCCCGCCGTCGGGCAGGAACTCGTTCTGGTAGACGGCGGCGGTGAACTCAGCCATGGGTCTCCTCCTGGGGTACGGCGGGCTGGGCAGCATTGTGCCCCGCGGGGGGCCCGTCCAGTCGTGCCAGCGTGACGGTGATGTTGTCGATGCCGCCCTGGGCGTTGGCCCAGTCGGTCAGCGCGAGCGCGAGATCCGCCGGAGCGGTGGCCCCGCTGGCCGCGACCTGGGCGGCCAGCGCGTCGGCCTCCGAGGCGTAGTTCCACAGTCCGTCGGAGCAGACCAGCACCCAGCCGGGTCCCGCGACCTGGAGCTGGCCGACGCGCGGGGTGAGGTCGCGCGCGTCGCGGCCGAGCCACTTGGTGATCGCGTGTGCCTGGGCCGAGGTCTCGGCCTGCTGGCGCGGCGTGCCCGCCGCGATCAGCTGCTGGGCCACGGAGTCGTCGACGGAGAGCTGGACGCCGGGGGCGCCGTCGGGCAGCCAGTAGGCGCGCGAGTCGCCGACGTTGGCGAACGACAGCATCGAGCCCTCGACGACCACGCACACGAACGTCGCCGACGGTGGACTGGGCGAGCCGGCGGGAGTCGTGGCGACGACGGCCTCGTTGGCGGCCAGGACCGCCTCGCTGAAGACCTTGGTCACGGCGGCGAGCCGGCTCTCCGGCGTGCCCATCCCCTGGGGCAGCGGGGTGCGCAGCACCTCGCGCGCGGCGCGGGCGCCGGCCAGCGAGGCCAGGTGGGAGTCGTCGGTGTTGGAGACGCCGTCCAGCACCAGGAGCACCGCGCGCTCCCCCGGGGTCGGCGAGGCCAGCAGCGCCATGGCGTCCTCGTTGCGACTGTGGCGGATGCCGCGGTCGCAGACCCCCGCGACCCAGTCGGCAGGCGCCTCACGGAAGTGGTCGCGCTCGCTCGGGGCCTTGGTGCCGCACTGCTCGCAGTAGCCGTCAGGCCCGACCACACCGCCGCAGCTGCGGCACGGGATCCGAGCCGGCGCGGTCGCCACGGGTGCCCCACCGGTGGCGTGGGTGGCGGCGCTGATCGGCGCCACGTCGTCGATCGGGGTGCTCGCGCCGGGCGCCACGGCGCCCTGCAGCGACACCGGGCGCGCGCCCTCGGCAACGGGCGCGGCACCTAGCGAGGCGCCGCAGTCCTCGCAGAAGAGCGTGCCCGCGGGCATCGCGGATCCGCAGGAGGGGCAGGGGGCATCGGTCATGTCAGCGTCCACATCCGTACGGCGTTGGCCTGGTTGACGAGCTCGACGCGCTGTCGCAGCTCGGTGGCGTCGCGGGCCAGGGCGCGGTAGGAGCGCTCCAGCGCGTCCCGCAGCCCCGGCTCGGTGGCCGGGTGAGCGCCTACCCTCGCATCCGGGTGCGGCGCGCCCCGCAGCACCACGTCGAGCGCCTGCTCGAGGATCCGCACCGTGTAGGTCTCCCGGGTGCGCGGGTCCATCGGCACCGACTCGATCGAGCGCATGGCCTGGTCGAGCAGTGCGAGGTCGGTGGCCCCGCCCGAGAGGAGCACGTCGGCGCGCAGCTGGCGGCTCTCGGGGTAGCCCCGGCTGGTCTTGGGCACCATGTCCAGCGCCGCCACGGCACCCTGCGCGTCCTGGCGCTGTGCGCGCACGCGCGCCATGCCGAACGACGCAGGCGCGACGTACGTCGCGTCCGTGGCGGCGCAGGTGGCGTAGAGCCGCTCCGCCACGTCGCCCTGACCGCCCCGCTCGCAGGCCAGCGCCAGCGCCAGCTTGGGGGCGAGCTCGCCGGGCACCTGCTGGTAGACCGCGTTGAACGACGCCGCGGCGCTGTCCCAGTCCTGCAGCTGCAGTGCGGCCAGCCCGTCCATCCACAGTGCGCGCCACTCCCAGGGGTCCTGGGCGAGGAGGTCGGCGGCGTAGCCCCGGGCCTGCGCCGGCTGGTCGAGCTCGAGGGCCGCCTGCGCGCGGGCCAGCCACACCTCGGCGGTCTGCTCCGGCGCCGCCTCCAGGTCCTCGAGCCGCTGCCGCGGGTCCTCCGCGCCGATGCCGGAGAGCCAGGAGTACTGCGCGTCGGTGGTGTCCACCCGCAGCTCGGGCAGGTGCGACCACTCGAGAGCGGACGCCGAGGTCGCGGGCGACTCGAAGAGCACCGAGGCCGCGGAGGTCAGGGCGGTGCCCCTGGTGCGGGCCGCGACCACCTCGCGGAGTACCCCGAGCAGCTGGATGCGCAGCTCGTCGGCCGACGCGAACCGGTCGGCCGGATCGGTGGCGCAGCACTTGGCGATCAGCCAGTAGAGCGAGTCGTGCTCGGCGAAGAGAGGCGTGGACTCCGGCGGGGGCAGCGTGTGCAGGTAGGTGCCCTGGTAGCCACGGAACTCCATGCACAGCACGACCAGGGTGCGCCCGATCGTGTAGATGTCGGAGGCGACGCTCGGCCCGACCTCGGCGACCTCCGGGGCCTGGTAGCCGACGGTGCCGTAGATCGCCGACTCCTGGTCATCGATCCGACGCACGCCGCCGAGGTCGATGAGCTTGACCGCGTCGCCCACCTGGATCAGGTTGTCGGGCTTGAAGTCGCAGTAGACGAGCCCGAGGTCGTGCAGGTACTGGAACGCCGGGAGCACCTCGAGCAGGTAGGCCAGCGCCTGGTCGACCGGGAGCGGGTCGTAGGCGCCGTGGTTGTCCTTCATCCGCTGCTTGAGGATCTGCTTGAGCGACTTGCCGCCGACGTACTCCATGACGATGTAGCCGGCACCCTCGTGGGTGACGAAGTTGTAGATCTCGACGATCAGGGGGTGCTCGACCTGGGCGAGGAACTGCTGCTCGGCGATGGCCGCGGCCAGCGCGTCGGGGTCGCCGGAGTTGAGCAGACCCTTGAGCACGACCCACCGGTCGGAGACGTTGCGGTCCTTCGCGAGGTAGATCCAGCCCAGGCCCCCGTGGGCGATCGCCCCCGCGACCTCGTACTGCCCGCCCACCAGGTCACCGTTCTGCAGCTTGGGCGAGAACGAGAACTCCTGGCCGCACTGCGGGCAGAAGCCCTCGCTGCGGCCGGGCCGGCCGTCACGGGAGCGACCGATCTCGGTGCCGCACTTGGAGCAGACCCGCTTGTCCTCGGGCACGGACGGGTCGGGGTGGATCGCCTTGCTGGCGTCGACCGGCGGCGCCGGAGGTACGACGGTCAGGCCCGCGCCCAGCCGGGCGGCGCGCATCCGCTGCGACCCCGCGCGGGTGCGGTGGGTGGAGGCGGTGCCGGCGGCGCGGCGCGAGCCGATGGCTGCGGACTCGATCTGCGTGGAGGACGTGCGCGCGGAGACCGCGGCGTCGGCGTCGAAGGCGGCCGGGGCGGCGCTGGTGCCGGCCATGCCGCAGGTGTCGCAGTAGCCGTCGGTGACGGTCCCCTGGCAGCCCGGCTGGCCGCAGGGCGAGCCGTCGGCGACGGGCGCGCTCGGGGCCGCCGGCGCGGCGGGAGTCGGGGTCCCGGTCGAGACGGCGGCCGCCGCGGAGGCGCCCGGGGCAGCGGCCATGCCGCAGACGTCGCAGTAGCCGTCGGCGATGGTGCCCGTGCAACCGGGCTGGGTGCAGGTGCTCATGCGGTCTCCTGCTGGTGGGCGGACTGGGCCTGGGTGAGCCATGCCTGGTAGGTCGAGACGAGCTGGCGGGAGACCGCCATCGGTGCGGGCTCGCGGGCGAGGACCTGGCGGGCCAGGCGCTCGCTGTCGCGCAGGTCGTCGTGCTCGGCGACGCCCAGCGCACGGGCCTTCGCGGTGTAGGCGTCGAGCAGGGCGACCAGGTCGTCGCGCTCGGCCAGCGCGGCGGCGTACCGCTCCTGTGCCAGGCTCATCGCCTGACCGACCCGGTCCAGGCGGGCCAGGTACGGCCCGATCTGCTCGGGGGTGTTGGGGATCGGGCCGAGGGCGTCGACGTCGGGCACGGCGTAGCGGGGCGCCGGGTCGACGGTGCGCACGCAGGTCTCGGCCAGGTGGGCGAGCGCAGCCTCGCGGGCCTCCAGGTCGGCACGCAGCTCACGGGCCTGCTGGACCTGGCCGCGCGCCTCGCGGCGGCGCGCGTTGCCGACGATCAGGTCGCGCTCGAAGCGGGTGGCGTCGATCTCGAGCGGGCCGAGCAGCCCCCCGACGTCGGCGCCCCGCTGCGCCTTGTCGGCGACGACCTCCAGGCGGCTCATCAGCCCGGCGAGCTCGCGGACGGCGGCGTCGCGGCCCGTGGCCGGCTCCAGCGCCACCTGGTCGCGCAGCCGCTCGCACTGCGCGCGCAGGTCCTTGATCCGGGCGGCGGCCGCGTCGGCGCCCGGAACCAGTGCGAGCCGGGTGCGCAGCTGTCCGGCCAGCGCGTCGGAGAGGCGGCAGGCCTCGGGCAGCGAGACCACCAAGCCACCGGGCAGCGAGCTGGCGCCGTCCAGCCGCCCCCAGACCAGGGTGGAGATCCGCTCGCGCTCGGCCTGCAGCACCCGGCCACCGTCCCAGGTCGCGAACACCAGCTGGTAGCGGTCGGAGACGGCCTTCCACAGCGCCAGCGAGAGCGCCATGTCGGAGGCGACGTCGGCGCCGCGGTCGGCCGCGAGCGCCGCCTGGTCCAGCTCGTCGAGCTCCGCGCGCCGGCCGCGGACCCAGGCCTCCAGGTCGCCCAGGTAGGCCTGCAGCGCGGCCGGCTCCGGCGCCTGGCCGATCCCCCCGGGGGCCGGGGGCGCGGTCAGCGTCACGGGACCCTGCCGTAGACCGGCGTCGGCTGGACGCCGCCCTTGCCGAGCGTCGGCGCGAGCCAGCGGTCGTAGCTGGCCTGCCAGCTGCCGTCGGCCCGCATCCGCTCCAGCACCCCGTTGACGAACCGCACCAGGTCCACGTCGTCCTCGTGGATGCCGATGCCGTACGGCTCCGCGGTGAACGCCTTCTGCTCGGGCACGACCGCGTACGGGTCCTGGGCGGCCAGCCCCGCCAGCACGGTGTCGTCGCCGGTGATCGCGTCGACCGCGCCCTGCTGGAAGAGCGCCAGGCAGCCGGTGTGGTTGGCGGCCTCCTCGATGAACGCGCCGGGCGCGAGCTCCCTGATGTTGTCCAGGCTCGAGGTGCCGCTCGGCGCGCAGACGGTGACCCCCGACAGCTCGCGCAGCGAGTCGATCCCCTCGTCGGCCAGGTCCTGGCGCACCAGGATCTTCTGCCCGGAGCGGTAGTACTCCGCGGAGAACGCGATGTCCTGCCAGCGGACGCAGTTGATCGTCATGTTGCGCACGACGATGTCCACCTCGCGCTCCTGCAGCGACGTCAGCCGGTCGGCGGCGCTGATGACCTTGAGCTCGTACGCCGACCGGTCGCCGAAGATCGCCTGGGCGACCTGCTCGACCATGTCGATGTCGAAGCCCTCGATCTGGCCGGAGAACGGGTTGTTGGAGGCCAGCAGGTAGGTGTCGGCGGAGACGCCCGCGACCAGCCGACCGCGCTCGCGGATCTCGGCCATCGCGCTCCCGGCCGGGAGGTCGCCCGGCGCCGGCAGCGCCCCCGTGGGCTCATAGGAGCGGGTCGGGTTCTCGTCGGTGAGGCATCCCGGCGGCGTGACCGCCGCCGGTGGCGGCGCGGCCGTGCCGGGCGGCTCGCTCCGGACCTGCGTGTCGTCGTAGCCACCGCAGCCGGAGAGCAGCAGGGCGAGGGCCGCGAGCGCGGCCAGGGGACGTGCGCGCCTGCTCATGCGTACTCCTTTCGCCGCTGCCCGACTCCCCAGGCGACGGCCCCCGCGGACGCGAGGCCCACCAGCAGGCTGACGACCATGAGCATCCAGGCGGTGATGCCTCCCGACCGGAGGCTGTCGGAGGTATCGTCGGCCGCCTCGGCCACGACCTCCTGCGACGCCTGGTCGAACGCGGTGAGGGCGGCGCTGGCGCTCCCGGGCTCGGTGTCGGTGGCGAGGTCGACGGCGGCGTTCCAGTCGCCTTCGTCGTCGCGCGCCACCACGCCCTCGTGCAGCTCCTCGTAGTCCTTCCACAGGAGCCACGTCTCGGGGGAGGCGTCGCGCCGTACGTCGGCGGCCCGCTCCTGCCAGCGCGGCTCGGCGGCGGCGCCGGAGCCGCGGGCGATCAGGCGCAGGCTCTCCTCGGCCTTGGCGTCGTTGGCCGCGGTCCGGGCGGCCGACTCGTCGATCGCCCGGGTGAGGCTGCCGTCGCGGATCGTGTCGTGCTTGCTGGAGGTGCCGGCGCTCACCACGACCGCGATCAGCGTCACCACCGTGATGGCCGCCGCCGCCACGGCCACGCCGACGTTGAGGCGTCGGCGGAAGCGCTTGGCCAGCTCCCGGTTGACCCACCACAGCACCGCCACGGCGGCGAGGCCGACCAGGAAGAGCGGCAGGGTGTTCTGGCCGTCCATCTCCTCGTCGGCGCGCTCGGTGTTGGCGTCCACGAGCGCCTGCAGGATCGGCACGGCGTCGGCGCGCAGGCCGGCGCCGGTCTCCCGGAGGTACTGCGTCCCGATCGGGAAGCCCTGCCGGTTGTTGTCACGGGCCTGCGTGATGCCCGACGCGTAGGCCGCCACCTCGGTGTTGAGCTCGGCCAGCACGGTGCGGTCGGCCGGCTGGGCCTCCGCGGCGGCGGCGATCCCGCGCAGCGCCTGGTCGATCGCGTCGTCGTACTCGGCGCGCTGCTCGGCGTCCTCCAGGCCGCCCACGAGGAAGGCGTTGGTGGCGAGCGCGTCGGCGCGGAACAGCGAGGACTGGATCTGCTGGACCCGCACCACCTGCTCGGTGTTGTCGGCGGCGCGGCCGGTCGCCTGCCAGGCGAGCAGCTGCAGCAGCGCGGCCATCAGGCCGAAGGCCACGCAGGTCGCGACCGCCAGTGCCTGCAGCCGGTTGAGCAGGTGCGGGGTGTCCTCGCTCGCGGGGGCCGGCTGCCCGGCGAGGGCGGCCTGCGTCCGGCTGCGGGTCGCGACCGCGCCCGCCGGCGGTGCCGCGGCGGGCGCCGCCGGAGGGACCGGCTGGCCCTGGGTGGTCTGGGTCATGCGGGCTCCTCCTCGGTCGGGGCGGCGTCCTCGGGCCAGGCGACGGCCTCGGCCGGCCCGTCGGGTGGTTCCTGAGGAGCCGAGGGACGAGGCGTCTCGAAGGGCACGGCCTGGTCCAGGTCGTCGGCGTGCAGCGTGCGCAGCTCCTCGAGCGTCGGCGTCTCGATCTCGCGCAGCCGCCAGGCGTGGCGCCCGATCGCGGCCTCCAGGACGTTGCGGACGTAGCGCGCGTTGCCGAAGCTGGATCCGCGCTCGACCGCGCCGAGCAGCTCGCGCAGCCGGTCGAGGACCGCGTCGTCCACGTCGTACTCCGCGGCACCCGCCATCACGCCGAAGATCCTCGTCAGCTCGTCGTCGGTGTAGTCGGCGAAGTCGATCTGGGTGCGGAAGCGGCTCTCGAGGCCGGGGTTCTGGGAGATGAAGACCGCCATCGGGACCGGGTACCCGGCCACGATCACGACCAGGTCGTCGCGCTTGTCCTCCATCTCCTTGACCAGGGTGTCGATGGCCTCCTGGCCGTACTGGTCGCCAGCGAGCGAGTAGGCCTCGTCGATGAACAGCACCCCGCCCTCCGCCGACGCCACGACCTCGGCTGTCTTCATGGCGGTCTGGCCGAGGTAGCCCGCGACCAGCTCGGAGCGGTCGACCTCGACCAGCTGCCCCTTCGACAGCAGCCCAAGGGCGCGGTAGATGCCGGCCACGAGCCGGGCCACCGTGGTCTTGCCGGTGCCGGGGTTGCCGTTGAAGATCATGTGCCGGGTGATCGTCGGCGAGGACAGCCCCGCCTCCTTGCGCAGCCCCTCCACCCGCAGGATCGCCGCCTGCCGGTGGATCTCGGCCTTCACCTCGGTCAGCCCGACCAGCTCGTCGAGCTCGGCCAGCAGCTCCTCGACGGTCTTGGGCTCGGGCTCTGGCTCGGGCTCGGGCTCCGCGGCCGGCTCGGCCGGGGCAGTTGGCGGAGCCGCCGCCACCGGCGGGGAGGGCTCGGGTCGCGCGCCGGCCTGCTGCAGGTCCAGGTCCGCCAGCTTGCGCTGCACCGTCGTGAGCTGGTCCATCATCTGCGCGAGGAAGTGGTCGCCGACGCCGGGCACCGGCTCGCGCGCCGGCGGCAGATCCAGGGTGGGCGCCGGGCGGGTCTCGCCGAGCTGGGCTGCGGCCGCGGTGGCGGCGTTGCCGACGGTGCGCGGGTTCTCCTCGCCGAGGGTCGCCGCGGCCAGCGCCACGTCCGAGAGCGCCTTGGCGTACGCCGGCGCGTGGGCCGAACCGGACAGCGAGAGCTCGCTCATGGTCGGCGTGGGGGCGGAGCGGTAGCGCCGCCCGCGCGAGGCGGCGTCCATGAAGTCCTCCGACGAGCGCTCGCGCCCGGTCGCCGCGGACCAGTCCACGAAGGCGCCGCGCGCGGGCTCGGCGATCGTCGCGGCCAGGCACTCCCCCTCGCGGCGGGCGGTGGCCGCGTCGACGCCGGCGGTGGCGGCCGCGGCGGCCAGGGCGTCGAGGGCGGCGGTCAGGGACAGCGCGTCAGTCATCGGGGGATCCCCCATCCGGTGAGCCCAGTGTCATGTCGGTGCCACCGGAGTGGCCGAACCTGCTCTCGAGGAACATGCCGTGCGCCAGCAGCGCCTGGGCGTCCGCGCGGTTCGCCGCGTCGAAGATCTTGTCCATCGTCGAGCCGAGCAGCTCGAGCTGGTCGATGAGCACCATCAGCGAGGTTTTGTAGCCGTGGATCGGCCGGGTGTCGGCCCACTCGCGCGGCAGCCTGAGGTAGCCGCCGACGGCCTCGGGCAGGTAGTCGGTCGCGGTCGCCACGACCGAGTAGCTCTCCATGCTGCCCAGCCCGAGGTGGCGCAGCCGGGGCAGGGTGTCGTTGATCGTCCGCGCGATCCGGATGACGCGCGAGGTCACCACCGGCGGCGCGTTGCCCTCGGTGAGCATCGCGTTGACCCGGTTCAGCGACGCCAGGATGTCCTGCTCCGTCGGTGCGGCCGGCACCGCCGGCGCAGCCGCGTCGTCCGGTGCGCGCCGTCTCTTCAGCCACGACCTGAGGCTCAACGTACGTCGGTCAGGTCCAGCGTGCCCGCCGAGTTGCGCGCGTCGTGGGACTGCACCCGCTCGAGGTACTCGCGCGACTTCACGACCTCGCCCTCGAGCACGCCGATGGTGGCCGACATGGAGTCGAGCGCCTTGAGCTTGAAGTCGTCGATCGAGTCCATGGTCGCGTAGATGTTGGCGAACGCCGCCTGCAACTGCTCCATGCCGATCGTCGAGGAGGCGGCCTGCTCCTGGATCGCCGCGCTGTTCTCGCGCAGCATCTCCGAGGTGCGCTGGATCATCCCGGACGTCGTGGTGTTGAGCGCCGTGATCTGATCGAGCACCAGCTTCTGGTTGCCCAGCGCCTGCGCCACGATGACCGCCGTGCGCAGCGCGGAGACGGTGGTCGTGGAGGCCCGGTCGACGCCCTTGATGAGCTCGACGTTGTTCTTGATGATGATGTCGATCGCGAGGTAGCTCTGGATCGACACCGCGAGCTGGGTGAGCAGGTCCTGGTGCTTCTGGCGCACGTAGAACAGGACGTCCTGCGACAGCGCCTTGGCCGCCTCGGGGTCGGACAGCTCGAGCTCGGCGATCTTGGCCGACAGCTTGGCGTCGAGGCGCTCGGCGACGTAGACGTACTGGTTGAGCCGGCCCATGACCGACCACAGGTTGGTCTTCTCCAGGTTGAGCGCGACGTTGTCCTTGGTCAGCTCGTCCTGGCCGTTGCGCAGGCTGTGCAGGATGCCGTTGAGCTGGGTCTGGCTGGACTGGTACTTGCGGAAGTAGTCCTCCACCTTGTCGCCGAACGGCAGCCAGTCCATGAACTTGCGAGCGCCCTTGGCCTCGCTCGGGTCGAGGTCCTCGATCGTGCGGCGCAGCTCGAGCAGGGTCTGGCCGACCTGCGAGCCCTGGGAGAGCCCGCCCTCCTTGAGGGCGCGGACCGGCTGGTTGAGCATCCGGTTGGAGGTCTCGGCGGCCTTGCGGATGTCGGCGTCGCCCATGGTGCGCACGCTCTCGGCCTGCGCGGCGAACTCCGGGCTGCGCGCGGTCGTGCTCGTGAGCGCGGTCATGAAGGAGTCGACCTTGCCGTCGAGATCGGGGATCGCCTCGGGCGAGACCTGCGGCGCCATCTTGGGCGCCTGCGTCTCGACCACCAGCGCCGGGGCCTCGGGGGCGGTGAGGGTCAGCGCCTGGTCGGGCGGGGCCAGCGGAGCGACGGCGGCCGCGGCCTGGGGTTCTCCGGTGGGGTTGGTCATGAGCATCTCCAGGGCGACGTCGGGGGGCTCTGCGAGCCGCATGGGCCAGAGTCTGGCATGCCCGCCGAGGGCGATGCTCAGATGTCGGTCGGCATGGCGTGCGTGCCGTTGTTCATCCGTTCCCGGAAGCTGCCCGTCGAAAACTCCCGGCCCTTGAGCCGCGAGCACGTCGGCGGCGACGGTCGGGTCACCGATGACCACCAGTTCTACTGCAGCGGGTCGGGCAGTCGCACCGTGCACGCCGGCAGCCACAGCTGGGCCAGCGGGCCGATCGCGAGGGCGTAGAGGACGGTCCCCACCCCCAAGGTGCCGCCGAGCAGCAGCCCGACGACCACGACCGTCACCTCCAGGCCGGTGCGCACCACGCGCAGCGAGCCGCCGAAGCGCCGCACCACGCCGGTCATCAGGCCGTCGCGCGGGCCGCGCCCGAGCTGCGCGCCGATGTAGAGCGCCGTCGCGAAGCCGCACAGGACGATGCCGCCGACCATCAGCGCGACCCGCAGCACCAGCGCATCGGGCCGGTCCAGGAGCCACAGCGTGCCGTCGGCCGCGACGCCGACGACGAGCGCGTTGGAGATGGTGCCGAGGCCGGGCTGCTCGCGCAGCGGGATCCACAGCAGCAGCACCGCGAAGCTCATCACCACGACGGCCTGCCCGAGCGTGAGCGGGACGTGCCGGATCAGGCCGGAGTGGAGCACGTCCCACGGCGCCAGGCCCAGGTCGCCCCGGACCATCAGCCCCAGCGAGATGCCGTAGGCCACCAGGCCGACGTACAGCTGGAGCAGGCGACGGCCCAGTCGCCCGGCGCGCAGCTGGGCGACGGGGCCGAGGTCGGCGAGGGCGGGCCGCGCGGGGCGGGGCACGGCGGTGCTGCGCATGACCTCAGCCTCTCCCAGATTGGCCTTCCGACAAATAGCCAATCGTGGGACAGTGGACTGCATGAGCACGTCCGGATCCATCTCCGCCGCCCGGACCGCCGCGCTGGTCGGCGACTTCGACCGCAGCCCGGCCTACACCGGCCTGGCCGACGCGCTGAGGCTGCTGATCGGCGACGGCCGGATCGGCTACGGCACCCGGCTGCCCAGCGAGCGCGAGCTGACCGAGGCGCTCGGGGTCTCGCGCACGACCATCACCCGGGCCTACGCGACGCTGCGCGACACCGGGTACGCCGAGGCGCGCCAGGGCTCCGGCACGTTCACCCGGGTGCCGGGCGGCCGTGCGCGGGCCCACGACCGTGCCCTGCTCCCCCGCGCCGGCGACCACGAGGCCATCGACCTCAACTGCGCCGCGGCCTCGGCCCCGCCCGGCGTGGCGGCGGCCTATGCCGAGGCGGCGAGCGACCTGCCGGCGTACTTCGGCGGGCACGGCTACTTCCCCGCCGGCCTGCCCGAGCTGCAGGCCGCCATCGCCGCGACCTACGAGGCGCGCGGCCTGCCGACCAGCCCGGAGCAGGTGATGGTGACGCCCGGCGCGCTCTCGGCGGCCGCGATCGTGGCCCAGGCCTGCACCGGTCCGGGCGACCGGGTCCTGGTCGAGTCACCGGTCTATCCCAACGCGACGCTCTCGATCCGCCACAGCGGCGCCCGCCTCATCGGAGTGCCGGTCGACCCGGACGGCTGGGACCTCGGCGCGGTGGCCGCCGCGCTGCGCCAGACCTCACCGCGGCTGGCCTACCTGATCCCCGACTTCCAGAATCCCACCGGCCAGCTCATGAGCGAGGCCCAGCGCCAGGAGTACGCCGGACTCCTGCGGCGCGCCGGAACGGTGGCGGTCGTCGACGAGGCACACCAGGCCCTGCCGCTGGACGGCCAGGAGATGCCGCGGCCGTTCGCGTCCTTCGCGCCCGAGACGCTCACCCTCGGGAGCGCGAGCAAGACCTACTGGGGCGGCCTGCGCCTGGGCTGGATCCGAGCCCCGGAGGGCCGGATGGAGCAGCTGACCGCGGCGCGGGTCGGCCTGGACCTCGGGGCGCCGGTCATGGAGCAGCTCGTGCTGGCCCGGCTGCTGGCACACGGCGACGAGGTCGTCGACGCGCACCGCGCGCGGCTTCGCGAGCAGCGCGACCGGCTGGCCGCGGCGGTGCGCGAGCAGCTGCCCGACTGGCGCTTCCACCTGCCCGGCGGCGGTCTGGCGCTCTGGCTGCAGCTGCCCGGCCCGCTTGGCACCGCTCTCACCGACGAGGCCGAGCGCCGAGGCGTGATCATCGCCCCGGGCCCGGTCTTCGCGGCCGAGGGCGGGCTCGACCAGTTCGTCCGGGTGCCGTGGACCCGACCACCCCACGTCATGGAGGAGGCCGTCGCGCGGCTCGCTGAGGCGTGGTCCGCCGTACGCGACCGCCAGGGCACCACCCCCCGCGGCTCCGCGCGGGTGATGGTGGCCTGAGGGACGACTCAGCCGAGGTCGACGGCGCGCACGGAGGCGGCGTCGATGGCGCTCTCGATGTCGGCGAGGGCGTCGGCGGGGATGGCGCTGTCGACGGAGAGCGCGACCAGGGCGAGGCCTCCCTTGGCCGCGCGGGCGACCTGCATGCCGGCGATGTTGACCTGCGAGCTGCCCAGGATCTGCCCGACGGTGCCGACCATGCCCGGGCGGTCGTCGTAGGTGAAGAACGCCAGGTGGTTGGTCGGCTCGATGTCGATCTCGAAGCCGTTGACCTCGACCAGCCGCTCCTTCTGGTTGATGCCCACCAGCGTGCCGCTGACCGAGACCTGCGAGCCGTCGGCGAGGGTGCCGCGGATCGTGATCAGGTTGCGGTGGTCGGCGCTCTCACCGTCGGTCACGAGGCGGACGGCGGTGCCGCGCTCGGCGGCCAGGAGCGGGGCGTTCACGTAGGACACCTGGTCCTCCACGACGTCGCTGAAGACGCCCTTCAGGGCAGCCAGCTCGAGCACCTTGACGTCGAACTCGGTGATCTCGCCGCGGACCTCGACGTCGATCTGCTGGGCCACCTCGCCGGCCAGCGCGGTGAACACGCGGCCGAGCTTCTCGGTCAGCGGGATGCCTGGGCGCACGTCCTCGGCGATCACGCCGCCCTGGACGTTGACCGCGTCGGGCACGAGCTCGCCGGACAGCGCGAGCCGCACCGACTTGGCGACCGCGATGCCGGCCTTCTCCTGCGCCTCGTCGGTGGACGCGCCGAGGTGGGGCGTGGCGACGACGTTCTCCAGCTCGAAGAGCGGGCTGTCGGTGCACGGCTCCTTGGCGAAGACGTCGAGGCCGGCGGCGGCGATGCTGCCGGTCTTCAGCGCGTCGTAGAGCGCCGCCTCGTCGACGATGCCGCCGCGGGCGGCGTTGACGAGCACCAGCGAGGTCTTGGCCTTGGCCAGCTGCTCGGCACCGATCAGGCCCACCGTCTCGGGGGTCTTGGGCAGGTGGACCGACATGAAGTCGGCCTCGGCGAGCAGGGTGTCGAGGTCGACGAGGCGCACGCCCATCTGGGCGGCGCGGCCGGCCTGCACGTAGGGGTCGTAGGCGATGACGTTCATCCCGAACGCGCTCAGGCGCTGCGCGACGAGGACGCCGATGCGGCCCAGGCCGACGATGCCCACGGTCTTCTCGTAGAGCTCGATGCCGGTGTACTTGGAGCGCTTCCACTCCCCGCCCCGCAGCGCGGCGTGCGCCGGCGAGACGTGGCGCGCGGCGGCGAGCATCAGCGCGACCGCGAGCTCGGCGGCCGAGACGATGTTGGAGGTCGGCGCGTTGACGACCATGACGCCGGACTGGGTCGCGGCCTTCACGTCGACGTTGTCGAGGCCCACGCCCGCGCGGGCCACGACCTTCAGCCGGGAGGCCGCGGCGAGCGCCTCGGCGTCGACCTTGGTCGCCGAGCGGACCAGGATCGCGTCGACGTCGGCGATCGCGGGCAGCAGCTCGGCGCGGTCGGCGCCGTTGCAGCTGCGGATCTCGAAGTCCGGGCCGAGCGCCTCGACGGTGGCGGGGCTCAGCTCTTCGGCGATGAGTACGACAGGCTTGCTCACAGCGATTCCTCAAGGTTGTTCCAGAAGGGAGGTCGCACGACGCTGTGCCGGGTCCACGTTACCCGACCGTCACACAGGTCAATGAATCGCGTGCACGTGGTGAGAAGACCGCCTCAGACCCGGTCCGCGAAGCTCAGGCGGGCCGGCCGGGCGATGAGTTCCGGACCCGACGCCGGTCAGGAAGGCGTGCGCAAGATCGTGATGTACGAGCTGATGTCTCTCGACGGCGTCGCGGAGGAGCCGGGCGACTGGATGTTCGAGGTCGACGACGACGTCTTCGCCAACCTGGCCCGCGTCATCGCTGCCCAGGACGACGTGCTGCTCGGCCGCGGCACCTACGACTACTGGTCCGGATACTGGCCGTCCTCGGACGTCCAGCCCTTCGCGGACTTCATCAACACCACCCCGAAGCACGTCGTCACCTCGACCGCCCCGGCCACCTCCTGGGCCAACACCGTCCTGGTTCACGAGCCGGCCGCCGACTACGTGGCTCGACTGAAGGAGGGCGAGGGCGGCGACATCGGCATCCACGGCAGCCTCAGCCTCGCGACCACCCTGCTGGACGCCGACCTCGTCGACGTCCTCGAGCTCGTCGTCGTCCCCGCCCTTGCGGGCGGCGGGAGACGGCTGTTCGGCGACCGGCCGGAGCCTGGCCGACTGAGGCTGGACACCGTCGCGGCCAGCCCCAGCGGGGCAGTGTTCCTGCGCTATCTCCGGGGTTGAGGTGTGCCGGTGCAGCCAGGCGGGCTGTGTCCCTGCGACTCAGGTCCGCTGCTGCAGGTAGGTGATCAGCGCGAAGATCGCCGCCACCACGGCGATCAGCGCGAGCACGGCCAGGGCCGCCGGGAACTTCTTGCGCGGCTCGGGGGCGTTCAGCGGGTGCTCGGCGGTGGGCTTGCGACGTTCGTCCATGCCCGCCGGTCCCCCGCCCGCCGGGAGACATGCCTGGCACCGAAATCCGTTGTCCTCGAGCCTCCTCGACACGACACGATGGGTCCATGCCGTTGCCCACCCCGACACTGACCACCGCTCGCCTGCGGCTGCGCCCCTTCGCCGAGACCGACGCCGACGGCCTGTACGCCCTGCAGAGCGACGCCCACGTCCTGCGCTACTGGGACTCCCCGCCCTGGACGGATCGCGCCCAGGGCGAGCGCTTCCTCGCGACCTGCCACCGGATGCAGGAGGAGGCCAGCGGCACACGACTGGTCATCGAGCGCGCCACTGACTCCGCCTTCCTCGGCTGGTGCACCCTCGCCCGCTGGGAGCCTGCGCACCGGCGTGCGACCCTCGGTTACATCCTCGCCCAGGATGCCTGGGGCCAGGGCTACACCACCGAGGCGGCCCGCGCGCTGCTGCACTGGGCCTTCGACACCCTCGACCTCCACCGCGTGCAGGCGGAGGTCGACACCCGCAACCCCGCCTCTGCTCGGGTCCTGGAGAAGCTCGGCTTCGCGCACGAGGGCACGCTCCGCGAGGACTGCGTCGTCGAGGGCGTCGTCTCCGACTCCTGGATCTACGGCCTCCTCAGGCCCGACTGGGAGCCGGCCGCCGGGTGAGTCGACCTCGGCCCCGGCTGCGGGCCCGGGTCGGGACAGCGCGCAGCGAAGGTCGTCGCGCAGCATGGCGGCCAGCGCCCCGATGTCCGTGACCACTCGCCGTCGGTCAAGCCACGCACCAGCTCGAGCGTGGCGGCGTCCTCGTCGGCGCCGGTCAAGTCCTGCCACTCGGCGGGCAGGGTGTTGGAGCAGCTCATCGTGGCGATTGGCGCGACGGGTGCGGAGTGGCAGGTTCCCGGGCTTCGCAAGGCCGGCTACAGCAAGGAGCGCCGCGTCGACCCGCAGGTCGTGGTCGACTGCTGGTCGACCGACGCTGGGACCGTCGAGGACGTCGAGGACGTCGAGACCATCGACATGGGCTCCGATCGCCGTTAGCGTCGACCTCCTCGGGCTGGAGGCGCGGATGAGCCGTCGAATCGTCGTGGTGGTCGCTGTCGTGGTCGGCGTCGCCATCGTGGTTTACGCCGTCATGTACCTCAACCGCGGCGACACGAGCTCCTCTCAGTCCTCGAGGACGTTCCCCGCCGAGGCGCGCGGCGTGGCGTTCGTCGACGAGGCCGTCATCTACGACGACCTCGGGCGGATGACCGCCACCGCCGACCTGGTGGTCCGCGGGTCGGTGCGCGACGCCACGGCGGGCAAGACCCATGTCTACCCGCCGAGCGAGGCGCTCGCCGACGAGACGGACCGGCTGCTGACGGTCCAGGTCGAGGAGGTCGTCTACTCCGACGGTCGGGCGGCGCCCAAGGCGATCACCGTGGTCGAGGGTTGGTGGTCGCAGGGCGTCGGCTATGCCGTCGAGGGCATGCCGTGGATCAAGCCGGGCCAGCAGGCCTACTTCTATCTCACTGCGGACCCGGGCTACCCGGCGGACACCTACACCTACGTGGGCACGACCGGTCGGGTGCTCCTGATGAACGACCGCGCCCAGGTCAGTGGCGACCACCACGGTGATGGCCCCTGGGACGGCGCGCTCGGTGGCCGCGCCCGAGCCAGCGGGCCCACTGAGACCGCCGACGGGCGGCACCACACCCAGGCGATCGAAGGATGGATCCGGGCAGCCGCGGTGTCCGCACAGCGCGGCGAGTCGAAGCCGATGCCGCTGCCGCGGATCACCGGCCCGAAGGCCTGAGGAGGCGACGTGCGAGCTTTCTGGAAGACCAGCCCACGACTCGGCGGCGTCGCACTGGCGACGGTCGTCCTGGCCCTTGCGCTGCTGAGCATCCGCGGTCCGGCCTACGCCGACAACAACGACTTGATCGACCCGGACGACGTCACCCACTACGTCGACCGCAACGCCCTCACCAGCGACGGGAACCTCGCCGCCCTGCGCGGGATCGCCGAGCTCGACACGACCAAGATGAACGCCACCCTCGACGGCAGCGGCGACGTCGAGGTCTACGACGCGTCCTATGGCACGTCCGGCAGCTGGAACAACACCCGAGGCCGGGCCACCTGCGTCAACAAGACCTGGACAGGCCTCGAGTGCGACGTGTGGGAGGTGCGGTTCAACCAGTCCTACCTGGACTCTCAGTCCCTGGCCAACTGGTGGCACGTCGGATGCCACGAGTTCGGGCACACCGCTGGCATCAGCCACCGCGACGCCGACGACGACACCAACAACAACTCGTGCATGCGCAGCGGCGGCAGCAACTACTTCCTCGACAACCACGACGTCGCCGTCATCAACGACGACGTCTGAGGCCTCGCCCCTCGGTGGCGGTGACGAGCACGCCGGTCTTGTCGTCCGGTGCTCGCATTTGTCGAACCGGTCGATCCAGGAGTTCCCGGCGGCGTGGTCCTCCTGGGTGGCGCAGGTCCACAGTGAAACTCGCCCCGGTGGCACGAGCCAGGGCCGCATTCCGCCCCACGGTCGACGATGAGCTGGTGCCAGAGCTACGGAAAGCGCTATCGCGCGCTGCCCTCCTAGTACCGCCGACGCCGCTTCACACGCACATGGCGTACCGCAGCGGGCGGCATTGGTCGCTTTGTCAGTCAGGTTCCGTGTGGCGACTGGCCCCGGGGTCCTCTTCTGGTTCGAACGAATTGGGTTCACCCATCGTCAGTTCGATGCCCTCCCCGTCACCCTCACCGTCCAGCGGGTCGCGCTCGGCGTCGTCCTGATCTTCGGGCGTCTGGGACTCAGATCCTTCAGCAGGCAGCTTGCTCATGGCTTCACCATCTCCCTTGTACCTGATAAGACGCTCGCGCGGACCCGACCTGCGCGTCAAGTCCTACGGCGGAACGAGGCACCATTGGCCCTAGGCAGGGACTAACAGCGCCGCGAAACCTCCGACCGCCGGCGAATCGTTCGGAGGGCCTCGCCCAGGTTGCCAAGAAGTCGAAGGTGCGTCCTGCCGCCACAAACGACGCCGGAGCGCCACCGACACCACCGCCGAGTCGGACTCGGCCTGTGGATGACGGTCGCCCGAGAGCCCCGCTGTGGAAGGCAATTGGCCCGCGGCGCCTAGCGTCGTGAGCTCAGCGCACCTCGGAGCGGATGATGGTGGGGGGTCGGGCGCCGAGGAAGAAGATCCCGGGCAGGCCCTGGGTCTCGAAGCCCCGACTCGGGTTGCGCACCAGGCGGGAGCGACGGATCAGCATCGTCCCGGTCCGGTCGTTGCTCACGAAGAAGACCGCGCCGCCCCCCTCGTTGGCCACGTTGCCGCGCACGGTCGTGCGGATGAGCGAGAGCGTGAACCTGTTGCCGTCCAGGTAGATCGCGCCACCGCTGCCGCCGCCCCGGGTGCCGGGACGAGCGGGGTTGGCGCCGCGGCCGACGGCGCGGTTGCCGACGAAGGTGCTGTCCTGGATGCGCCAGGACACCCCGATGCTGCTGAGCGCGCCGCCGTTGCTGCACGTGCCGTTCTTGAAGGTGCTGCCGACGACCTGCACCGCTCGGTCGCGGTACTGGTCCAGCACGCGGACCGCTGCCCCACCCAGATCGGGCCCGCGCCGGTCGCACCGGTTGGCGACGAACGTCGAGCCGACGATCTTCAGCTGGCCGCCACGGACGAACACCGCGCCGCCACCGCCGCCGTCGTAGCGCTGGCCGGTGGCGTTGCCCCGAGCGAACGTCAGGTTGCGCAGGACGAGTCGCGGGTAGGCCTGGTCGTCGCAGTGAGAGGTGGTCCACGTCTGCTTCGGGTCGCAGGTGTTCTGGTAGAGGATCCGGCGCTTTCCCATCCCGCTCAGGGTCACCAGCCCGCCGCCGTCGATCACCACGCGCCGCGAGGTGTTGCTGACCTTGGCGGTCCGCCGCATCGTGATGGTCACCGGCCGCGGACCGCAGGCGAACCGGATCACCCCACCGCGGTGGACCGCTCGCACCACCGCGGCGGAGGTGCAGCTGGCTCGCGACCCGTCCCCCACCGTCTGTACGTCGGTCGCGGAGACGCGGCTCGGCGGCGCGACCTCCCCCGGCGTCGCCATCGACCGCGTCGGTGTCGCGCCAACGGCCACCAGCGCCGTGAGGACGGCCACCCAGGTACGAAGCACCCGGTGATGGTAGGACTGCCGCAGCCCGAACGATAGGTTCTCCGACGGCACCGGGATCCAGGTGCACCCGCACGCACGATCCGCACCTCACCCCCATGCCACCCACCATCACCCTCATCCGCCCGCTCGCCGGGCTTCTCGCGGCCGCGGTGATGCTCACCGGCTGCAGCGCTCTCGAGGCGCCGACCGACGCCGCCCGCGAGCCGGCGGCCCCGACCCAGACCCCGGCACAGACCCCGAGTCCCGCCGCGCGACCGCAGGCCGGGACCGCCGTCGCCGTCCTGGCCACCTTGGCCGTCAAGGGCCGCGCCCCGATGACCGGCTACGACCGGGACTCCTTCGGGCCAGCCTGGGCCGACACAGACCGCAACGGCTGCGACACCCGCAACGACATGCTCGCCCGCGACCTCACCCAGGTGGTCTTCCAGCACGGGACACGAGGCTGCGTCGTGGTCTCCGGCGTCCTCGCCGACCCCTACACCGCCACCACCGTCGACTACGTCAAGGGCGACGGGTTCCTCGTGGACATCGACCACGTCGTGGCGCTCGGCAATGCCTGGGCCACCGGAGCGCTCCGGTGGTCGATCACGAAGAGGGCCGCCCTGGCCAACGACCCGCTGAACCTGCTCCCGGTCGACGCCGGTGAGAACCGCGCCAAGTCCGACGCCGACGCCGCCACCTGGCTGCCTCCGAGCAAGGCATTCCGGTGCGACTACGTCGCGCGTCAGATCGCGGTCAAGGCGAAGTACGAGCTGTGGGTCACCCCTGCCGAGAAGGCCGCCATGGCTCGAGTGCTCACCGCGTGCGCCGATCACGACCTGCCGGCTGACTCCGGCGCGCCGACCGAGGCCCCGCTGAACCTCACCGAGGTCGTGCGCTACCCGAGCTGCGACGCGGTGCGCGCGGCCGGCGCGGCGCCGATCCGCCGTGGCGAGCCGGGCTACGGCAGCCACCTGGACCGAGACGGTGACGGGTCGGCCTGCGAGTAGAAGGCGTTCCCCCTCTGGGACCAAGGACACCACGGCCGCGACCAAGGTCTACCCAACAGCGACCACGGCCTGATGCGATCGGCGCGGCGACCGCCTTGACTCGTCTGGTGACCAACGACGCGGCGGGGCCCACTCCCCTCGGTGATCGCGCCCTCGGACCAGACCTGGCGCGCGGGCTCCTGTTGCTGTTCATCGCCTTGGCCAACTCTCACTACTTCCTGCGCGGGGAGACGAGGATGGGCGGCTACCCGACGGACGGCTCGAGGATCGATGCGGCCGCGACCTGGGCGATCTCGACCTTCGTGGACGGCCGGGCCTTCCCGATGTTCGGGCTGCTGTTCGGCTACGGCGTCGCCCAGATCGTGCGCCGCCAGCGCGCCCTGAGCCCACGCGGCGTACGGCGCCTGCTGTGGCGGCGCAGCCTGGTGCTCGTCGTGGTCGGCTTCCTGCACGCCGTGCTGCTCTTCGCCGGCGACATCCTCGGGGCCTACGGCGTGCTGCTGCTGCTCGGGGCGTGGGCGGTCCGTTGGCGCGACCGCTGGCTGCTTGCGGTGGCCGCTGTCTTCTTCGTGCTCGTCCTGCTGCCCAGCGCCGACTCCTCGGCGATCGTCAACGACCCGCCCGACCTGGCGATGCTCCCGCCGGACCTGGCCACGATGGTCGTGGAGCGGGCGAAGAGCTCCGCGTTCGTGTCGCTCCTGGGCCCGATCGGCTTCGCCGGGCCGTTCGCCCTCGGGCTCTGGGCGGGACGCCGCCGCGTCCTCGAGCAGCCGGCGCGGCACCGCACCCTGCTCGGCCTCACCGCCACGCTCGGGATCGGCGCCGCGGCCCTGGGGGCCCAGCCGATCGCGCTGATGCGCGTCGGCGTCGTGGATCCGCCCAAGCAGACGACGCTGGAGCTCTGGGGCCCGTGGCACGACGCGACCGGGGTCCTCGGCGGCTTCGGGTACGCCGCCCTCGTGGCGCTGCTCGCCGGCCCACTCGGGCGCCGAGCGGGTCGCGTGGTCCACGCCCTCGTCGCAGTCGGCCAGCGCTCGATGACCTGCTACCTGGCGCAGTCGGTCGTCTGGGCCGTGATCTTCACGCCGTTCCTGCTCGACCTGTCCGGCACGCTGTCGGTCGCCTCCACGGCGCTCGTCGCCACCGCCACCTGGCTGCTCACCGCGCTCCTGGCGGACCGGATGGCGCGCACGGGCCGGCGGGGGCCCTTCGAGGTGCTGGTGCGGCGGGTCACGTACGGGGGCTCCTACCGGGGGTAGCCGGCGCTACGGTCGGGGCATGGCCACTCACTGGACCCTGGGCTGCGACGCCACGGACCCCCACGCCCTGGCGGCGTTCTGGGCGCAGGCGCTCGGCTACGTGAGCGAGCCCGGCTACGACGAGCCGGACGGCGCCTCGATCGTCGACCCCGACGGAGTGGGGCCCGCGATCGGCTTCCTACGGGTGCCCGAGGGCAAGGCGGCGAAGAACCGCGTGCACCTCGACCTCCGCGTGGCGGGCGAGCCGCCGTGGGATTCGGGTGAGCGCGAGCGGCTGATCCGGGCCAAGGCCGAGCAACTGCTGTCGGCGGGAGCGATTTACGTCCGCGAGCAGACCTACGGCGGCACGTTCGGCCACCTCGTGATGCTCGACCCCGAGGGCAACGAGTTCTGCGTGGCCTAGGTGGTGCACCGGCCGCGACTCCGTCCCGGGGCAGTGGGTACCGGGCCACGTCAGGGGCGCCACGCCCGCCGCCGTCGGACGGAGAGCGTCAGTGCCCATCTGCAGGACGCGGCGCTCCCCGCGAGCCGGGCAGTCGTGACAGCGGCACCGAGCGACGTGCAGCGAGCGCTCGACGCCGCGGTGGGCCCCCTCCCACCGGCCGCCGGACCCGACCGCCGGGCCCTCGACGAGGCGCTGCGGGACGCGCTGAGCGGCGGCAAGCGGTTCCGCCCGCGGCTGGTCGCCGCGGTCCACGACGCTCTGGGCGGCACCGCCCGGACGGCCGTGGCCGAGGTCGGCGCCGCGGTGGAGCTGCTGCACACCGCCTTCCTGGTGCACGACGACGTGATCGACGGCGACGACCTGCGCCGCGGCCGCCCCAGCACCCCCGGCCGCTTCCGCGCGGAGGCGCTCGGCCACGGCGCGACGCCTCAGGGTGCCGAGAGCTACGCGCGCGCTGCCTCGGTGCTCGTCGGCGACCTGGCGCTGAGCCACGCGCTGCGCGCGGTCGCCCTGTGCGAGGTGGACGCCGGGACCCGGGCGAGCCTGCTCGACCTCTTCGACACGGCGCTGCGGGTCTCGGCCACGGGCGAGCTGGCCGACGTGCGGCTGAGCCTCGGAGTCGCGGAGCCCACGCTCGCCGAGGTGCTCGCGATGGAGGCGCACAAGACGGCCGCCTACTCCTTCGAGCTGCCGATGCAGGCCGGCGCCGCGCTGGCGGGCGCCGAGTCGGGCGTGGTCGACGGGGTGGGCCGCGTAGGCCGGCTCCTGGGTGTCGCCTACCAGCTGCTCGACGACCTCGAGGGCGTCTTCGGCGACCCCGAGGGCACCGGCAAGGCCCCGCTGGGAGACCTCCGCGAGGGCAAGCGGACCCCACTCATCGTGCACGCGCAGGGCAGCGCGACCTGGGGCCGCGTGTCGCCGTACCTGGGCCGCGCCGACCTGGGACCAGCAGACGCCGCCCGCGTGCGCAACGCCCTGGAGGAGGGCGGGTCCCGCGCCTTCGTCGAGGAGCTGGCGCGCCGACACCTGCGGGAGGCCGCCGAGGAGTCCGGACTCCTGGGCCTGCCGCCGGACCTCGTCCACGACGTCGGCGCGGTCTCCTCCGACCGCCCGGCAGGAGCCGCGTGATGTTCCGGCTCCCGCCGGGGTCGAACGCCGGGCCGCTCACCGCGCACCGGACCTACGACGAGGTGGCGGATGCCAGCGCGGCGCTGGTGATCAAGCGCTACTCGACGTCGTTCGGCCTGGCGAGCCGCCTGCTGGAGCCGCCGGTACGCCGCCACGTGCGCAACGTCTACGCGCTGGTCCGGGTCGCCGACGAGATCGTCGACGCCCCCCGCCCCGATGGCAGCACCGAGGCGCAGGAGGCGACGCTGACCGAGCTGGAGCGCGAGACCCGCCGCGCCCTGGGCACCGGCCACTCGGGCAACCTGGTCGTCCACGCGTTCGCCCGCACGGCGCGAGAGACGGGGATCGAGCAGGCCCTGCTCGACCCGTTCTTCGCCTCCATGCGTGCCGACCTCACGCCGGTCGAGCACGACCGGGCCAGCTTCGAGCGCTACGTCCACGGCTCGGCCGAGGTCGTGGGGCTGATGTGCCTGCGCGCCTTCCTGGCCGCCGAGCCCGGCGCCGGCGCGTCGTACGACGAGCTCGTGGCCGGGGCCCGCCGCCTGGGCGCGGCCTTCCAGAAGCTGAACTTCCTGCGCGACCTGGGCGCCGACTACGAGGCCCTGGGGCGCTCGTACTTCCCGGGGGTGAACCCCGCGCGGCTGGACGTCGCGACGCGAGACGCACTCCTCGACGACATCGACGCCGACCTCGCCTCAGGCGCGCGGTCCCTCGAGCTGCTCCCGCCCAGCAGCCGGCGCGCCGTGCGGGTCGCACACGCGCTGTTCGGCGAGCTCTCGCGGCGCGTGCGCGCGACCCCGCCCGAGCGGCTGGGGTTGATGCGAGTGCGGGTGCCCGACCCGGTGAAGGCCCGGCTCCTGCTGACCAGCCTGCTGAGGCCGGCGCGGTGAGGCGCGCAGTGGTGGTCGGCGGCGGCATCACCGGTCTGGCGACTGCGGCCCTGCTGGCCCGCGACGGCTGGAGCGTCGACGTCCTGGAGCGGCGCGACGAGCTGGGCGGACGCGCCGGGTCGCTGGAGGTGGACGGCTTCCGGTTCGACACCGGGCCGTCGTGGTGGCTGATGCCGGAGGTCTTCGACCACTTCTTCGCCATGCTCGGCACCACCACCGCCGAGCAGCTGGACCTGGAGCGGCTCGACCCGGGCTACCGGGTCTTCTACGAGGGGCTCGGCGAGCCGGTCGACGTGCGCGCGGGCCGCGCGCCCAACGTCGCGCTGTTCGAGGAGATCGAGCCCGGCGCCGGGCGCCGACTGGAGGCCTACCTGGACTCGGCCCGGCGGGTCTACGAGCTCAGCGTGAACCGCTTCCTCTACACCAGCTTCGAGTCGCCGCGCTCGCTGCTCAAGGCCGACGTCCTGCGCCGTGGCGGCGAGCTCACCTCGCTGCTGACGCGGTCGCTGGAGTCGCGCGTCGCGCGCTCCTTCCGCGACCGGCGGCTGCGCCAGATCCTCGGCTACCCCGCGGTGTTCCTCGGGACGTCCCCGGACCGCGCGCCGAGCATGTACCACCTGATGAGCTGGATGGACCTGGGCGACGACGGGGTGCTCTACCCCCGCGGCGGGTTCTCCCGGCTCATCGAGGCCGTGACCGGCCTCGCTCGCGCGCACGGCGCCCGGCTGCACACGGGCTGCGAGGCGACCGCCGTACGCACGCGACCCGGAGGGCGCCGCGCGCGCGTCACGGGCGTGGACTACCTCGACGCCGACGGCCGGCCCGCCACCCTCGAGGCCGACGTTGTCGTGGGCGCGGCCGACCTGCACCACGTCGAGACCGGTCTGGTGGCCCCGGCGCTCCAGACCTACCCGCAGTCGTGGTGGGACAAGCAGGTCTCGGGTCCCGGTGCGGTGCTGGCCTACCTCGGCGTCGACGGCGCCCTGCCGGAGCTGGCCCACCACTCGCTGTTCTTCACCGCGGACTGGAAGGCCAACTTCGACGCGATCTTCGAGCCGCCCACCCGCGTCCCGGACCCCGCCTCGGTCTACGTGTGCCGCCCCTCGGCGACCGACAACTCGGTTGCTCCCCCGGGCATGGAGAACCTCTTCCTCCTCGTGCCGGTGCCGGCCGACGTCGGGATCGGCCACGGGGGCCGCGACGGCGCCGGCGACCCGGCGGTGGAGAAGGCGACGGACGCCGCGATCGCCCAGGTGGCCGACTGGGCCGGGATCGCGGACCTCGCGGCACGGGTACGGGTCCGCCACACCGTCGGCCCCGCCGACTTCGCGAACGACCTGCGCTCCTGGCGCGGCGGCGCGCTCGGGCCGGGACACATCCTGACCCAGAGCGCCTTCTTCCGCGCCGGCAACGCCTCGCGCAAGGTCGACGGCCTCCTGTACGCCGGCTACAGCACGATCCCCGGAATCGGCCTGCCCATGTGCCTGATCAGCGCCGAGCTGGTGCTCAAGCGCCTGCGCGGCGACCGCTCGACCGGCCCCTCGGCGCGGCGATGAGGTTCGCCTACCTGGCCAGCATCCTGGTCTCGGCGCTCTGCCTCGGCCTGGTCGACCGGCGCTGGCGGCTGTTCCTCTTCGCCCGGCCGCTCCGGGCGCTCGCGGTGCTCGCGGTCGGATTCGCCTTCTTCCTGGTCTGGGACCTCGCCGCGCTCGACCAGTCGATCTACCGCCGCGGCGACTCCCCCGCCATGACCGGCATCGAGGTGGCCGACGAGCTGCCCGTGGAGGAGCTCTTCTTCATCGGCTTCCTCTGCTACACCACGATGGTGCTGCACGGCCTGGCCGCGCACCTCCTCTCCCGCCGGCGGGAGGGATCGGTCTCGTGACGTACCTCGACGTCGCCGTGTGGTTCCTGGCGCTGGCCGCCACGGTGCTGGCCACCGCCGTGGTCCTGCGCCGACCCTCGCGCCGGTGGTGGGCGACCACCGGTCTGACGCTGCTCGCCATGGGCGTGCTCACGGTCGTGTTCGACAGCCTGATGATCGCCGCCGACCTGTTCCGCTACGGCGACGGCGCGCTCGTGGGCGTGCGGCTGATCCTGGCACCCGTCGAGGACCTCGCCTGGCCACTCGCCGCGGTGGCCCTGCTGCCGTCGGTGTGGCTCCTGCTCGGCGGGCGCGACCGATGACCGCCGCCGCCGAGCCGAGCACGGCGCCGTCGCGGCTGGCGCAGCTCGTGGGCACCTCGCGGCCCCTGAGCTGGGTCAACACCGCCTACCCGTTCGGCGCCGCCTACCTGCTCGCCGGCGGCGGCGTCGACCTCCGGCTGGTGCTGGGCGTGCTGTGGTTCCTGGTGCCCTACAACCTGCTGATGTACGGCGTGAACGACGTCTTCGACTACGAGTCCGACGTGCGCAACCCGCGCAAGGGCGGGGTCGAGGGCATCGTCCTCGACCGGCGGGTGCACCGGCTGACGCTCTGGGCCGCGGGGGTCCTCAACGTGCCGTTCGTCGTGGCGCTCGTCGTGCTCGGCGACTCCGCCTCCACGGCGGTGCTCGCGGTGTCGGTGTTCGCCGTCGTGGCCTACTCCGCCCCATGGCTGCGCTTCAAGGAGCGCCCCTTCCTCGACTCGCTGACCTCCAGCACCCACTTCGTCAGCCCGGCCTGCTTCGGTCTCGCGCTCGCGGGTGGGTCCCCGACCCGCGAGGCCCTCGCGGCGCTCGCCGGCTTCTTCCTGTGGGGCGTCGCCTCGCACGCGTTCGGGGCGGTGCAGGACATCCGGGCCGACCGAGAGGCCGACATCGCCTCGGTCGGCACCTGGCTGGGCGCCGCGGGCACCGTGCGCCTGGCCCTGGCGTCGTACGTCGCGGCCGGGCTGCTCCTGGCGACCACCGGCTGGCCGGCGGCGCTGAGCGCGCTGCTCGTGCTGCCCTACGCCGTCAACGTCGCGGCCTACCTGTCGGTGCGCGACGACGACTGCGAGCGCGCCCACGGCGGCTGGCGGCGCTTCCTGTGGCTCAACTACGTGACCGGTTTCCTTCTCACCCAGCTGCTCATCTGGCTGACCTGGTGATCCGGCGCCACCGCTCCTGCCAGCGCAGCCAGGGCGGCTGGACGGCCCAGTTGACGCGCAGGGTGCGCCACGCGCGGTCCAGGCGCCGGCGGCGCTGCTCGGCTCCGCGCAGCGACCGCGCCGAGACCCCCACCACCAGCCGCGGGTCGAGCCGCACCACCCGGGACGGGCCGAGGACGAAGGCGAGATCCAGGTCGTCGTGCAGCTCCGGGTCGTCGCGATGGACCTCCCCGCGCACCGCCTGCCAGACCGAGCGGCGCAGCGCCATGCTGGAGCCCCACAGCGAGGTGTGACCGAGGGCGAGGTGGGTCGAGGCGTAGTAGGTGCCGAGGTACGCCGCCGCGGCCGGCCACCTCAGCCCGCGCGGCAGGTCGTGGAACCAGCCCCAGCCCGTCACCGCGTCGAGGCCCGGGCGAGAGGCGAAGGTGGCGGCGATCGTGGCGACCCACTCGGGGCCCGGGCGGCTGTCGGCGTCACAGCGGGCGATGACCTCGCCGCGCGCCGCGTCGTACCCGGTGGCGGCCGCGCTCGGGATGCCCACCGCCGGCTCGGGCACCACTCGGGCCCCGCCGGCACGGGCGACGGCCGCCGAGTCGTCGCTCGAGCCGTTGTCGACCACGACCACCTCGAGCGGGGGCGTGGTCTGGACGGCGAGGAGCCGCAGGCACGCGCGCAGCGCCTCGGCGTCATCGCGCACGGGGATGACGACCGAGACGGTCGGGGTGCTCATCGGCGCGCACCCGCGAGCAGCAGCCCGCGGGCCAGGAGGACCGCGGCCACTGCGGAGCCGACCCCGCCGGCGACCAGGTCGCCCATGGTGTCGGCGTAGCCGACCTGGATCCGGTCGTCGATCTGCGTGTGCCCGAACCACTCGCACATCTCCCAGACCACGGCCAACGACGTGCCGAGGGCCAGCGTGACGACGCCCCGGCCGAGCCGCCAGCGCGGGGTGGCCGGGTCGCGCGCCAGGCTCAGGGCGCCGAGCCGCACGAGGGCGAGGTAGGCCATGGCGGCGATGAGGCCGGTCGCGGCGGCGTGGACGACCACGTCGAGCCACCCGACGCGCAGGTAGAGGTCGAGCTGGGCGGCCCAGGCGCCGAAGAGCAGCAGCGCGCAGTAGGACAGGTCCAGCGCCGCCGGCGCCTCCAGCGCACGGGGGATGACGCAGCCGCCCAGCACCAGGAAGAACAGCGCGCCGCCCACCCAGCCCCATGGCGGCAGCGCCACCACGACGCTCAGCAGCGCCGCCCAGCGCAGCACGTCGCCCAGGACGAAGCGCGGCACCGGCACGCGGTGATGCTATCCGGCGGTCGTCGGCCCGCCTTGACCGCCGACGAGAGCCGTGCGGTCACCGGGTCTCGAGGCTCAGCGAGCCGACAGCCGAGGGGTCGCAGATGTCGGCGGGCGGGTCTAGCGTCGGGCCATGGCTGACTTCACCGACGAGGACCTGAGCGGCTCCCGGCTCACCCGGGTGGACCTGAGCAACACGCGCTTCGAGCGCGTCCACCTCGAGCACGTCGAGCTCATCGACTCCGAGATGTACGACATGACCATCCGCGGCACCGACCTGATCGGCGTGCGCATGCACGGCGTCGAGATCGTCGACCTCGACATCGTCGGGGAGGTGGTGAAGCTGACCGTCAACGGCGTCGACGTCGCCTCCTTCGTGCAGGACGAGCTCGACCGGCGCCATCCCGGCCGAGCAGCCATGCGGCCGACGGACCCCGACGGCTACCGCGCCGCGTGGGACCTGCTCGAGGAGCTCTGGGCCGGCACCGTCGAGCGGGCCCGGCGCCTCGACCCGGCCCTGCTGCACGAGTCCGTCGACGGCGAGTGGTCGTTCATCGAGACCCTGCGCCACCTCGCCTTCGCCACGGACGCGTGGCTGAGCCGCGCCATCCTGGGCGACCCCTCCCCGTGGCACCCGCTCGAGCTGCCATGGGACCAGATGCCCGACACCCCGGGCATCCCCCGCGACCGCGCCGCTCGTCCCTCCCTCGAGGAGGTGCTCGAGCTGCGCGAGAGCCGCCGCGACGCCGTGCGCCGCTACCTCGACCGACTCACCTCGGAGGCCCTCGAGCGCGACACCGTGCCCGTCGAGGGGCCGGGCTGGCCGCCGCCGGAGAGCTTCCCGGTCGCGCAGTGCCTGCGCACCATCCTCAACGAGGAGTGGGAGCACCGGCTCTACGCCGAGCGCGACCTGGCGGTGCTCGAGAGCCGGTCCTCGGTGTGATCCTCCGTGCGGGGATCGCGCACGTCGGCGATGAATCCGGGGCGGCCCTCGGCCTGACCTGACAGCGCGGCCTCACCGGGAGGCCCGCCCGGAGGAGGCGTCATGGTCACCGCACGACTGAGCACCGAGGCTGGGCGACGAGGTCTTCGGTGAGGCGCCTCGCGACCAGCCGAGGTGGGTCGCTCAGGCGAAGAGCGACTGACCGACCCACTCCCCCGGCTGCACACCAGGCGGTACGGCGAACAGTGCGGAGCCGGTGGTCTTGAGGTACTCCATGAGCGCGTCGCTCTTGGCCATGGCGTTCTGGACGGGGATGAAGCCGGTGCGCGGGTCGCGCACGTAGGCGATGAAGAACAGCCCGGCGTTCAGCCCGCCGAGGGCGTCGCTGCCGTCGACGAAGTTGTAGCCGCGGCGCAGCATCCGGGCGCCGCCGTGCCGGTCGGGGTGGACCAGGCGCACATGCGCGTCCGCGGGGATGATCGGACCGCCCCGGCCGGGCATCTCGAAGTCGGGCTCGCTGAACTCCTCGCCTCCCGACAGCGGCGCGCCGGTTCCCTTGGTGCGGCCGACGAAGCGCTCCTGCTCGCCGAGCGGCTGGCGGTCCCAGACCTCGATGGTCATGTTGATCCGGCGGGCGACCAGGTAGGAGCCGCCGGCCAGCCAGTCACCCCGCGGGTCGTCGTCCGGGCCGACCCAGACGTGCTCGCCGAGGGCGGCCTCCTCCTCGGCCTTCACGTTGGCGGTGCCGTCCTTGAAGCCGAACAGGTTGCGCGGGGTGTCCTGGGTCGTCGACGTCGACGACGTGCGGCCGAAGCCGAGCTGCGACCAGCGCACCGAGGCGGTCCCGAAGCCGAGTCGCACCAGGTTGCGCACCGCGTGCACGGCGACCTGCGGGTCGTCGGCGCAGGCCTGGATGCACAGGTCGCCGTAGGAGCGGGCCGGGTCGAGGTTGTCGGCCGGGAAGTGCGGCAGCGTCTGCAGCGCCTCGGGCTGCCGGTCCGCCAGGCCGAAGCGGTCGCGGCCCTCGGCGTCGCGGAAGAGCCCGGGGCCGAAGCCGAAGGTGATGGTCAGCCCGCTGGCGGGCAGCCCGATGGCCTCGCCGGTGTCGTCCGGAGGCAGGTCGAGGGACCCCTCGACCGGCCCGATCTCCCCCGCGCCCTGCCCCTTCGTCATCCGCTCGGCGGCGGCGGTCCACCGCTGGAGCAGGTCGATCAGGTCATCGCGCGAGTCGCTGGTGACGTCGAGCGCCGCGAAGTGCAGCCGGTCCTGGGCCGGCGTGACGATGCCGGCCTGGTGGGCGCCGCGGAAGGCGTACGACGCGGAGCGGGCCGAGGCCTGCTCCAGCACCGCCTCCGGGTCGGCCGTCGCCCGACCGGTCACGAAGGCGCCGGCGACCCCGGCGGCGGCCACGCCGCCACCGAGGAGCCCACGTCGGGAGACCTGGGGCGCCATGGTCAGGCCAGGACCGCGGCCGTCAGGCGCGAGAGCGGCTCGGACAGGGCGTTGACCGCATCCGAGAGTGCCTTGATCTCCTCGGCCGACAGCTCGTCGTAGTAGCGGAAGCCGTCCTCGGTCCGCTGCGCGTCGAGCAGGGTCTGCAGCTCCGCGAAGCGGCTCTCGAGCTGGGTCGCGAGCTCGGGGTCCTTCTGCTCGAGCAGCGGCTTGACCCCGTCGAAGCCGACCTTGGCGCCGTCGACGTTGGCCTGGAAGTCCCACAGGTCGGTCCGCGACCAGTACTCCTCCTCGCCGGTGACCTTGCCGGTCGCGACCTCCTCGAGCAGCCCGCGCGAGCCGTTGGCGATCTGGTCGACCGTGAAGGTCAGCTCCTGGATGCGCCCGTCGAGCGTCTCGGTGTTGGCGAGCAGGTCGTCGGCGTAGAAGGCGCGCTCCTTGGCGGTCAGTGCCTGGTACTTGCCCGCACGCGCCGGCCACAGGTCCTTCTCGATGAGGTGCCAGCCGGTCCACTTCTGACCGGGCTCGAGGTCGGCCTCGCGGGCGTCCATCATCGGGTCCAGGTCGCCGAATGACTCCGCCACGGTCTCGATGCGCTCCCAGTGGGTGCGGGCGTCGGCGTACAGGGCGCGCGCCTCGTCGTCCTTGTCGGAGGCCTTGTAGAGCTCGACGAACTCGCGCGTCTTCACGAGCAGCTGGTCGGACTGGTCCTGCACGTAGGCGGCGTAGTTGTCCTGCGCGGCCGTGACCAGGCCCTCCTCGTCCTCGCTCACCTCGACGTCCTCGTCGGACTCCGTGACGGTGAAGTCGGCGCGGATCCCGTCGCCGGTCATCCCGGGCTTGCACGCGGTGACGTAGGAGCCGGCCGGGACCTTGGCGGTCAGCGGCCGGGTGATGCTGGGCCCGATGTTCTCGACCTCGGCGACGATCCGCAGGCCGTCCTCGGCGAGCAGGTAGAACTCGGTGACCTGCGAGCCGTTGTTGGTCACGTCGAAGGTGATCGTGCCCGCGGGAGCCTCGGTCGCGGAGACCGTGCACTCCTCGTCGGTGGAGTCGACCGCCAGTGCGCGGGCGTCACCGCCGGTGCCGCCCCCGCCGCCCGACGGCTCGGTGCTCTCGGTGCCACAGGCGGCGAGGACGGGCGCGGCGACGAGCAGGCCGGCGGCCAGCCAGGTCAGAGACTTCACAGGTTGCTTCCTTCGGGGACCGGGGTGGGGTGGGAAGAGGCCGCCGTACGGCGCCGCGTCATGCGGAAGAACAGGTAGGAGACGGGCACGACGTAGGCCACCCAGGCGATCGCCTCGAGCACCGTGGTGGCGGGCGAGAAGTTGAAGACGCCCTTGAGCAGGGTGCCGTACCAGGAGCCGGGCGCGATGATGTGGCTGACGTCGAAGGCGAGGGTGTGCAGGCCCGGCAGGAAGCCGGCCTCCTGGAGGTCGTGCACGCCGTAGGCCAGCACGCCGGCGGCGACGACGACCAGGAACGCACCGGTCCAGGTGAAGAAGCGGGTGAGGTTGATCGAGACGGCGCCGCGGTAGATGAGGTAGCCGAGGACGACGGCGGTGAGGATGCCGGCGAGCGCCGCGACGAGCGGCTCGGCGGTCTGCTGGGCGGTGGGCGCCAGATCCCGGCCGATGGCGGCCTGGGTGTTGGTCCAGAGGATCAGCGCGGTCTCGAGCCCCTCGCGGCCGACGGCGAGGAACGCCACGACGACCAGCGACCACGCGCGACCGTCGGCCGCGACGTCGATGCGACCGCGCAGCTCGCTGCCGATGGTGCGCGCCGCGCCGGCCATCCAGAAGATCATCCAGGTCACGAACGCGACGGCGACCAGGGACAGGGTGCCGCCGATGAGCTCCTGGGTCTCGAAGGTGAACTTGCGCGACTGCAGGCCCAGCCCGAGGGTCACGGCGACGCTGAGCGCGATCGCGACCGCGACGCCGAGCCAGATCCGCGGCAGCAGGTGCCGGCGCTCGGTCTTGACCAGATAGGCCACGAGGATCGAGACCACGAGCGCGGCCTCCAGCCCCTCGCGGAGGCCGATCAGGTAGTTGGCGAGCACAACGTCGCAGCCTACGCCGAGATCGTTAGGGATGCCTTACCTGTAGCGCATCGTGACCTGATCGTGCCGCGGTCCGCTTGACGCCTTCCGGCAGGTGTGTCTCCGGTCGCCGTCGATGACGGCCGTGGCGCCCGACGCGGTCGCGTCGACCATGACTCCTCCTCTCGTCCGCCGGAACTATGGATTCGACGATCCGGGACAGGTGCGGCGAACGACCCTCGTCGGGCAAGGTCGAAGAGGTCTGGTGTCCGACACAGGAGCCTCTCCCCCTGGCCCGACGAGCCCGGTCAACGTCGACCGTCCGACCGATCGAGCACCTGCTCATGGGTGAGCTCGACGTCGCCCCGGAGACTCGCGAGCACCGGATCAGCGAGCACCGGATCAGCGAGCACCGCACGATCCTGGAGCACGCGCGCGCGACGCTCAGCAGACGCGCGAGGCCTGGGTGGACCATCTCGAGGCCAGCGAGGACGCGCTGCGCGCCGCCCTCGAGGCCAGCACCGCCGCGCTCGAGGCCTGAGGGTCCTCAGCCCGCGGGCGGCCTGTCCCGCCGTGGTCGCCAGGCTCCCGGCCAGCGCGGGCGCGCGGGACTGTTCCCGCACCCCTGACCCCGTCTCGGGGTCGGGGCCCGGGTCCGGCCCGGGGTCGGGTCAGAGCGTTCCCCGATGCGCGGGGACCGTCTGCGGACGAGGCTTCTCGACATGATCACCATCGACTCACTGACCAGGACGTACGGCTCCTTCACCGCCGTCGACGATGTCACGTTCGAGGCCCGCCCGGGCCGCGTGACCGGGTTCCTCGGCCCCAACGGGGCCGGGAAGTCCACCTCCATGCGGGTCATGGTCGGGCTCACTCCCCCGACCTCCGGCACCGCCCTGATCGCGGGGCGCCGCTTCGCGGACCTGCCCAACCCGGGCCGGGAGGTGGGGGTGCTGCTCGACGCGTCGGCGCAGCACGCCGGCCGCACCGGCCGCGAGATCCTCACCATCGCCCAGCGCACGATGGGCCTCCCCGCGGCGCGGGTCGACGAGATGCTCGACGTCGTCAGCCTCACCGACACCGAGGCCTCGCGGCGGGTGCGCAACTACTCGCTGGGCATGCGCCAGCGGCTCGGCATCGCCACCGCCCTCATCGGCGACCCGCAGGTGCTGATCCTCGACGAGCCGGCCAACGGCCTCGACCCTGCCGGCATCCGCTGGATGCGCGACCTGCTGCGCGGCTACGCCAACCGTGGCGGCACCGTGCTGCTGTCCTCGCACCTGCTGCACGAGATCGAGGTCATCGCCGACGACATCGTGGTCATCGGCCACGGCCGCATCGTCGCGCAGGGCACCAAGACCGAGCTGCTCGAGGCGGCCGGCACGGTCGTGCGCAGCGACGACCTGGCCGGCCTGGTCAGGGCGCTGGACGCCGCCGAGATCGGCGGCACGCCGTACGCCGACGGCGCGCTGCGCACCGACGCCCACACCTCCGTCGTCGGCAAGGTCGCCCTCGCGGCCGGCGTCGCCCTCACCGAGCTCCGCGCCGCCGACGGCGCCGGGCTCGAGGAGATGTTCCTCGAGCTCACTGCAGACACCCAACGAGAAGGAGCAGCGGCATGAGCGCCATCACCGCCGACCCGGTCGACACCATCGTCACCACCCGGCCCGCCCATCCCCCGATCCCGCTCACCCGCGTCGCGGGTGTCGAGCTGCGCAAGATGTTCGACACCCGCTCCGGCTTCTGGCTGATGGCCAGCATCGCGATCACCGCCGTGCTCGCCACCGGCGCGGTGATCCTGTTCGCCCCCGACAGCGAGCTCACCTACGAGTCCTTCGCCTCCGCCATCGGCTTCCCGATCGCGGTCATCCTGCCGATGGTCGCCGTCCTGTCGGTGACCGGCGAGTGGAGCCAGCGCACAGGCCTCACGACGTTCACGCTGGTGCCGCACCGCGAGCGCATCATCGCCGCCAAGCTGCTCGTCGCCGTCGGCGTCGGCGTGGTGTCCATGTTCGTCGCTGGCGCGATCGGCGCCCTCGGCAATGTCGTCGGGACCGCGATCACCGGCACTGACACGGTCTGGAACGTGTCGGTGACCGAGTTCGCCTACATCATCCTGGCCAACGTGCTCGGCATGCTGATCGGCTTCATGCTCGGGGTGCTCATCCGCAACTCCCCCGGCGCGATCGTGGCGTACTTCGTCTACTCGTTCGTGCTGCCCACCCTGTCGATGCTGCTGGCCTCCACGCAGGAGTGGTTCGCCGACCTGCAGAGCTGGGTCGACTTCAACTTCGCCCAGGGCTCGCTGTTCGAGGGGCAGATGTCCGGGGAGGCCTGGGCCCAGCTCGCCACCACCGGCACCCTCTGGCTGATCCTCCCCCTGGCCGTCGGCCTGGCCCTGGTCATGCGCTCCGAGGTGAAGTGACCCGTCACCAACTCACTCGAAATGACCGCTGACCCGTCAGAAAGTTCCTGACGGGTCAGCGGTTCGTACGGCGTCAGCGGGCGGAGGTGCCCTCGACGTAGTCGCTGTCGTGGCTCTTCACCCAGGCCATGAGCTTGCGCAGCTCGCGGCCGGTCTTCTCGATCGGGTGGGACTCGCCCTCCTCGCGGAACTTGGTGAACTCCGGGGAGCCGTTGTCCATGTCGGCGATGAACCGCTCGGCGAACTTGCCGTTCTTGATGTCCTCGAGCACGGCCTCCATGTTGCGCTTCACGTCGGGAGTGATGACGCGGGCGCCGGAGACGTAGTCGCCGAACTCCGCGGTGTCGGAGACCGACCAGCGCTGCTTGGCGATGCCGCCCTCGTACATGAGGTCGACGATCAGCTTCAGCTCGTGCAGGCACTCGAAGTAGGCGACCTCGGGCTGGTAGCCGGCCTCGGTGAGGACCTCGAAGCCGTACTGCACGAGCTTCGAGGCGCCACCGCAGAGGACGGCCTGCTCGCCGAACAGGTCGGTCTCGGTCTCCTCGGTGAAGGTGGTCTTGATGCCGCCGGCGCGCAGGCCGCCGATCCCCTTCGCGTAGGACAGCGCGAGCGGCCAGGCCTTGCCCGAGGCGTCCTTCTCGACGGCGACGAGGACGGGAACGCCGCGCCCGTCGACGTACTCGCGGCGCACCAGGTGGCCGGGGCCCTTGGGCGCGACCATGAACACGTCGACGCCCTCGGGCGGGGTGATGTAGCCGAAGCGGATGTTGAACCCGTGGCCGAAGACCAGGGTGTCGCCCTCGGCGAGGTGGGGGGCGATCTCCTCGGCGTAGAGCTTGCGCTGGTGCTGGTCGGGCGCCAGGATCACGATCAGGTCGGACTCCTCGGCGGCCTCGGCCGGCGTCACGACGCGCAGCCCCTCGGCCTCGGCCTTGGCGCGGCTCTTGGAGCCCGGCTGCAGGCCGACGCGGACGTCGACGCCCGAGTCGCGCAGCGACAGTGCGTGGGCGTGGCCCTGGCTGCCGTAACCGATCACCGCCACGTTCTTGCCCTGGATCAGGGACAGGTCGGCGTCATCGTCGTAGAACATCTCAGCCACGTCGGGCTTCTCCTTCTGGTGGGTTCTTCTCGGGAAGATCAGGGGGTACGGCGCTCAGCCCGCGGCGGGCGGGGCAGGCACCACGACCGGGCGCAGGCTGCGCTCGGAGATGGAGCGGGAGCCACGGCCGATGGCGACCTGGCCGGACTGGACGAGCTCGCGCACGCCGAACGGCTCGAGCACGCGCAGGAAGTCGCCGATCTTGGCGGTGTTGCCGACCAGCTGGATGGTCACGGCGTCGCTGGCGACGTCGATGACCTTGGCGCGGAACAGCTGGACGGTGTCGAGCACCTGGCCGCGGGTCTCGGCCGTGGCCGCGACCTTGACCAGGATCAGCTCGCGGTTGACCGAGGCCTGCGGGTCGAGCTCGACGATCTTGATGACCTCGACCAGCTTGTTGAGCTGCTTGGTGACCTGCTCCAGCGGCGAGTCCTCGACGTTGACCACGATGGTCATGCGCGAGATCTCGGCATGCTCGGTCGGGCCGACGGCGAGGGAGTCGATGTTGAACCCGCGGCGGCTGAACAGCCCGGCGATCCGGGCCAGGACGCCGGGCTTGTTCTCGACGAGGACGCTCAGGGTGTGAGTGGCGCTCATGTCAGAGATCGTCCTCCTCGAACTGGGGCGCCAGGTCGCGCGCGTACTTGATGTCGTCGTTGCTGGTGCCGGCGGCGACCATCGGCCACACCATGGCGTCGCGGTGGACCCGGAAGTCGACGACGACCGGCACGTCGTTGATCTCCATCGCCTTGCGGATGGTGGCGTCGACGTCGCCGGGGCTGTCGCACGACAGGCCGACGCAGCCGTAGGCCTCGGCCAGCTTGACGAAGTCGGGGATCCGCTTGCTGTGCAGGTCGGTGTTGGAGTAGCGCTCGTTGTAGAAGAGCGTCTGCCACTGCCGCACCATCCCGAGCGACTCGTTGTTGATGATCGCGACCTTGATGGGGATGTCGTTGATCGCGCAGGTGGCCAGCTCCTGGTTGGTCATCTGGAAGCAGCCGTCGCCGTCGATGGCCCACACCGTCTGGTCGGGGCACCCGACCTTGGCGCCCATGGCACCCGGGACCGCGAAGCCCATCGTGCCCAGGCCTCCGGAGTTGATCCAGGTGCGCGGCTTCTCGTACTTCACGAACTGGGCGGCCCACATCTGGTGCTGCCCGACGCCGGAGGCGTAGATCGTGTCCTCGCCGGAGATCTCGCCCAGGCGCTCGATGACGTACTGCGGGGACAGGCCGCCGTCGGCGGGGAGGTCGTACCCGAGCGGGTAGGTCCGCTTCACGCCGGCCAGGAACTCCACCCAGCCCTCGTAGTCGCCGGTAGTGCCGGCATCGGCCTCGGTCTGCAGCGCCACGACCAGGTCGCTGATGACCTCGCGGACATCGCCCACGATCGGCACGTCGGCGTGGCGGTTCTTGCCGATCTCCGCGGGGTCGATGTCGGCGTGGATGATCCTCGCGCCGGGCGCGAAGGAGTCGAGGTTGCCGGTCACCCGGTCGTCGAAGCGCGCGCCCAGGCTGATGATCAGGTCGCTGCGCTGCAGTCCGGCGACCGCGGCGACGGTGCCGTGCATGCCCGGCATGCCCAGGTGCTGGGGGTGGCTGTCGGGGAAGGCGCCGCGCGCCATCAGGGTGGTCACGACCGGCATCCCCGTGAGCTCGGCGAGGGTGCGCAGCTCCTTCGAGGCGCCCGAGCGGATCGTGCCGCCGCCGACGTAGAGCACGGGGCGGCGCGACTCCAGGATCAGCCGGGCGGCCTCGCGGATCTGCTTCGCATGTGGGCGGGTGACGGGGCGGTAGCCGGGCAGGTGCAGCTCGGTCGGCCACTCGTAGCTCGTCATCGCCTGCAGCGCCGACTTGGCGACGTCGACCAGCACCGGTCCTGGGCGGCCGGTGGAGGCGATGTAGAAGGCCTCCGCCACGGTCCGCGGAATCTCGGCGGGATCGGTGACCAGGAAGTTGTGCTTGGTGATCGGCATCGTGATGCCGCGGATGTCGGCCTCCTGGAAGGCGTCCGTCCCGATCGCGCTGGCGCCGACCTGCCCGGTCACGGCCACCATCGGCACCGAGTCCATGTGGGCGTCGGCGATCGGCGTCACCAGGTTGGTCGCGCCCGGGCCGGAGGTCGCCATGCAGACGCCGACCTTGCCCGAGGCCGACGCGTAGCCCTGCGCGGCGTGGCCGGCGCCCTGCTCGTGCCGCACCAGGATGTGCCGGATCGAGGAGTCCATGAGCGGGTCGTACGCCGGGAGGATCGCGCCCCCCGGGATGCCGAAGATGTTCTCGGCTCCCGCCGCCTCCAGCGACTTGACCAGGCTCTGTGCGCCCGTCATCTGCTCGCTCATCTGGTGCTCTTTCCTTACGTCTGGTCTGGCACGGTCACTGGCGTCACCCCAACAAAAAACCCCTCGGTTGCCGGGGCAACGAGGGGCGACGCGCTGGCTGGTCGAAAGATCAGCGGGCGCGTCCCGTGCGTACGAGGAGTCCGAAGTGCATGGGCCCACCGTATCGCCGCTGCCACGTGCCGTCAGCCAAGTGTGACAGGCGTCCCAGTCTCTGGGACGCCGGTCCCACCATGTGGCGGCGGAGTCGGTGGCTCAGACGGCGGCGCTGCGGCCCAGCCAGGTGGTCACGCAGGCCTTGTTGCCCTGGGCGTCGGCGAGCACCCAGAACGTCGGCGCACGCTCGTCGCTGACCAGCGTGCCCCCGGCCGCGAGCGCTGCCCTGACCCGGTCCTCGGCCACCTCGGGCGGGACCCGCAGGTCGAGGTGGAAGCGCTGGCGCGGCTCGTCGTGACGCTCGGTCTCCTGGAACCAGATCGTCGGACGGGTGCCGGCGGGGTCGTTGAGCTCGTCGTCGTGCTCCTGGGAGACCTCGTAGCCGAGCACGGCGGCCCAGAACGGCTTGATCTCCTCGTGGTCCCAGGTGTCGAGCCCGAGCTCGAGCACCGAGACCGCGGCCGGGTCGGCCTTGGCCCCGAGGCTGCCGGCGAGGTCGCTGATGCGCCGCGCGAGCTCGACGTCGCGGCTGGTCACGCCGCCGACGTCGTGGCTGGTCAGCCGCACCGTCACCCGCGGGTAGGTCAGGTCGACGTCCGGGTGGTGATCGAGCTCCTCGGCCACCGCGCCGATGCCCTCCACCAGCCGCAGGCCGGTGGCGAAGTCGCCGGTCTCGAAGCGCCCGTGCAGCGCGGAGAACAGCAGGCGCCAGTCGGCCAGCAGCTCGGTCTCCAGCTCGTGCCCGCCCAGGGTCTTGCTCGGGTCGCTCGTCTGGTCACTCACGGCAGCACCACCTGTCCTATCGGTCCGGGGTTGAAGGCGATCTCCCATCGATACCCGTCGGGGTCGCCGAAGTAACCGCTGTAGCCGCCCCACTCCCGCTCGAAGGCGTCGTGGACGGGGTCGGCACCGGCGGCGCGAGCGCTCGCGAGGACGGAGTCGACATCCTCCCGGGTGGGGACGTTGTGGGCAAGGGTGAACGGCGCCACGCCCTCGCCGCGGGCGATGGGACCGACCTCCGCCTCGAACTGCGCCTGGTCCCACAGCGAAAGGATCAGATGCTCGCCGGCGCGGATCATCAGCACCTCCCCCGGCACGTCGAGCGAGGCCTGCCAGCCGAGGCCGTCGAGGTAGAAGGCGCGGGTGGCGTCGAGGTCGCTCACCGCCAGGGTCACGAAGCTGATCCGCTGGTCCACCCCACGGACCCTGCCACACCCCGCCGACGAGGTCAGGGAACCAGGCACCCCACCGGCGACGCGCTCCCGTGTCGTGGGCTCCCGGGTGGTCACGCGTCACTGTCACACATACCGACCTTGTCGTAGGTTCGGATGCATGACCGACGGCATCGACCCCTCCGTCCCCCCGAGCGGCACGGGCTGCGTCGAGTGCGAGGAGGCCGACGGCTGGTGGGTGCACCTGCGCCGCTGCGCGCAGTGCGGTCACGTCGGGTGCTGCGACAGCTCGCCCGCCCAGCACGCCACCGCCCACTTCCGGGCGACCGGCCACCCGGTCATGGCCAGCTTCGAGCCCGGCGAGGAGTGGTTCTGGGACTTCACCCGCGAGGTGGGCGTCCTGGGCCAGCCGCTCGCGCCGCCGCGGTCCCACCCGGAGGACCAGCCGGCCCCCGGCCCCGCCGGACGCGTCCCTGCGGACTGGCACGACCACGTGCACTGACTTCGGAGGATGCAGCGGGACGTCGTGCTGCTCAACCACCGATGGTCTGGGTGATCTCCCGGCGCCGGTCGTCGGCGACCACCCGCGCTCTGGCGCCGTTGACCAGCGGCAGGAACGGCTGGACGTGGCCGATCTCGAGGTCCAGCACGATCGGCACGTCGAGCATGCCGAGCGCGTCGGCCACCGCCTCCTGCTGGGTCAGGCCGGGCGCGTCCGGGGCCGCGGTCCGGCCGATCAGGATGCCGGACGCGTCGTCGAACCAGCCGGCCAGACGCAGCCCGTGCAGCATCCGGGCGACGTCGGGCGCCGGCGCCGCGCACGCCTCGAGATAGACCAGCAGCCCCTCGTCGGCGTGCGCGCGGCCGAACGCCGGCACGTCGCCGTACGGCGTCCCGGCGAGCGGGCTCAGCACCTCCAGGCAGCCACCGACGAGGACGCCGCCGACGTCCACGCCGCCTCCTCCGAGCACCCGCCACGGCCCTTCGAGGTCGAGCGTCATGGTCGTCGTGCCGGGCTCGGCCCGGTAGTCGTCCCACCCCTCGCGGTAGAGCCCGGGGCTGCTCTGCGTCACCGGACCGGTCACCGACGCGACGTCGAGCCAGTGGGCCAGGCCCGGCGCCGGGTCGTACGGGGTGTCCATGAGGTTGAGACTGTGCAGGCTCGCCCAGCCGAGGCGGAGCGTGAGCGGGAGCAGCACCGTGGACAGGTCGCTCCAGCCGACCAGCCAGGTCGGCTCGGCGGCGGCCAGGGCGTCCCAGTCGAGCCGGTCCAGCAGGTCGATGGCCAGCTCGCCGCCCCACGGCGGCACGACGGCCGCGATCGCCGGGTCGCTCAGCATCGCGGTGAGCTCGGCGGCGCGCGCGTCCTTGGGTGCCGAGGTGATCCCCTCGCCGGACATGCACTCCCCCACGACGACGTCGTAGCCGCGTCGGCGCAGGTGGTCGACGGCGACGTCCAGGCGTGGTCGCAGGTCGGCGCCGACGCCGCTGGAGGGCGCCGTGACGCCGATCCGGTCGCCGGGGGCGAGCGGCCGAGGGAACCTCACGCCCGTCACCCTCCCAGCCGTTCCAGCGTGAGTCGGACCCGCTCCATCCCGGCCTCGACCTCGGCGAAGGAGGTGGACAGCGGCGAGAGCCCCAGGCGCAGCCCGTCGGGGTCGCGGTAGTCGGGGATCACGTCCTCGGCCCACAGCGCCGTGGTCACGTCCTTCATCACCGGGTGGTTGAGGGTCACGTGGCCGCCTCGGCGCGACGACTCGCGTGGCGAGGCGACGGTGACGCCGGGCAGCCGCTCGTCGGCGAGCGCGATCGCGTGCTCGGTCAGGGCGACCGACTTGGCGCGCACCGCCTCGATCCCGACCTCCTCGACCAGCGCGAGCATGTCCTGCATCGCGAGCATGCCGACCACCGGCGGGGTGCCGCTCAGCATCCGGCGTACGCCGGGCGCCGGACGGTAGTGGGGTCCCATGAGGAACGGGTCGCTCGCGCCCATCCACCCCTGGACCGGCTGGCTGACCTCGTCGAGCAGCCGCGCGGCGACGTACACGAACGCCGGCGCCCCGGGCCCGCCGTTGAGGTACTTGTAGGTGCAGCCGACGGCGAGGTCGACGCCGCAGTCGTCGAGGCGCACCGGCACCGAGCCGACCGAGTGGCTGAGGTCCCAGAGCACCAGCGCGCCGGCGTCGTGCGCGATCGCGGTGAGGGTGGCCATGTCGGCGAGGTGCGCCGAGCGGTAGGCGACGTGGCTCAGCAGCACCACCGCCGTCTGCGGCCCGACGACGGCCGCGAGCTGGTCGGCCTCGACGCCCGCGGCGGTGTCGACGTCGATCCAGCGCAGGGTCAGCCCGCACTCGCGGGCGACGCCGTCGGCGACGTAGCGGTCGGTCGGGAAGTTGTCGCGGTCGACCACGATCTCGGTGCGCCCGGGGCGCACCGCCACGGCCGCGCGCATGGCCTTGTAGAGCAGCACCGTCGTGGAGTCGCCGACCACGGTCTGCCCCGGCGCCGCGCCCAGGACCACGCGGCCGAGGTCGTCGCCGATCGTCTCGGGCAGGTGGAACCACCGCTCGTCCCAGCCCCGGATCAGCCGCCCGCCCCACTCCTCGGCGACGAACTGCGCCAGCCGGGGGCCGGTACTGCGCAGCGGCCTGCCGAGCGAGTTGCCGTCGAAGTACACCAGCGGGGTCTCCGCGCCGACGAAGCGGTCGCGGTAGGGCGCGAGGGGGTCGCGCTGGTCGAGGTCGGTGTCGGTCACGGGCAGAGGGTAGCCGCGCCCCCGGCGGGTCGGGTCACTGGAAGCTGACGAAGCGCACCTTCGGCCGGAGCGCGTGCACCTCGCGGGGCCCCATCCGGTTGACGTCCTCGTCGTAGAAGAGCTTGAAGCCCATCGCGAACCGGCCGGGGCGGGCCACCGCGCCGTACGTCGCCCGCTTCTCCGAGCGTGTCCCGAACCCGTCGACGTGCTGGACCATCGCCAGGCCCGGCCGGCGCTCGACCAGGTGGATGTCCTCTACCATCGCGGTGCGGAACTGGTGCAGCACGAACAGCTTCTCCGGCAGCCGGCCGGCCCGGGTCAGCCGGGAGAGCCAGGCCGAGACGCGGTTGACCTCCGGCGCGCGCACCGAGCCGATGACGCCGCCCGGCACCTCGCGTCTCCCCATGCGCCACTCGGGGTCCAGCGCCAGGCCGACGTGGGGGTACTCCAGAGCCCAGCGCCACCGCTTCGCGACGTCGAGGAAGTCCGAGCGGCCGGGCTGGAGGTCCAGCAGCAGCAGCGCGCCGTCGCGCTGCGCCGCGCGGACGTAGGCCAGCACCGCGGCTCGGTCGATGTCATGGCTGAAGTCCCCGTCCGGGCCGGGAGTGCGGTCGGCCACGGTGACGATGAGCTCGTAGACCGCCTGCACCGGCCGTCCGGGCCGCGCGAACGGCGCCGCGGCGCGGCGTACCCGCGGCAGTGCCGCGTCCGGCCCCGTCTCCCCCAGCACGCCCAGGGCGCCGGTCCCGGCGGTGCCGTAGTAGGCGACCAGGAAGTGGCCGCCGCCGAAGACCCGCGTCCGGCCGCCGGGCAGTGTGGCCGGCGCCGGATCGACCGGCGTCGTCTCCGCCGTCGAAGGGGCGGCCGGGGTCGGCGTGGGCGTGGGGCTGGGCGTCGGTGTCGGGGTGGGCGTCGTGCTCGGTACGCCGGTCTGCTCGCCGCGAGCGCCCGGCGGCTGCCCCTCCCCGTCGGTGCGTCCGGCGCCCCAGGCCAGCCCGATCAGCGCCGCGATCACCAGCAGCACCAGCGCGAGCGCCAGGCCGTTGCGGTCGAGCCGCCGGGAGGTCACGCCCCGGACCCGGGCCCGTCGTCGTCGTCGAAGGCCGGCAGTCCGTCGATGCTGGTGCGGTTCTTGCGCCGCCGGTAGGCGAGCACACCGTCGGGTCCGCGGCGCTCCATGTTGGGCGTGAGCAGGTCGCGCTCCTGGTCCAGGCTCATCAGCGGCAGCGCGTAGCCGCACGAGTCGCTGACCCGCTCGACGTCGACCACGATGACCGCGCGGGCCGCGGCGTTGGCCGGGAAGCGGGAGGCCCAGACGGCGAAGTCGTCGTCGTACAGCCCGACCACGCGGCCGCGGCCGTGCAGCCGCACGACGTTGGGCTTGGCCGCGAACGAGCAGAACATGACCGTGACCCGGCCGTTCTGCCGCAGGTGCGCGATCGTCTCCGCGCCGCTGGCGGTCAGGTCCAGATAGGCCACCGTGTGCTCGTCGACGACCACGAAGGTGTCGGCCAGCCCTTTGGGCGAGACGTTGACGTGGCCGCCGTCACCCGACGGCGCGGTCGCCACGAAGAAGACCGGCTGGCGCTCGATGAACGAGCGGACCCGACCGGTGATCGCGGCGTGGACCTTGCCCACGTCAACGCCCCGTCACGAGGTGACGGCGCCGTGGGCGGCCGACTGGACCACCTTGGCGTACTTGCCGAGCACCCCGCGGGTGTACTTCGGCGGCAGCGGCTCCCACCCGACCTTGCGCGCCTCGAGGTCGTCGATCTCGACCTCGAGCGTCCGGTTGAGCACGTCGAGGGTGATCCGGTCCCCGTCGCGCACGAACGCGATCGGACCGCCGTCCACGGCCTCGGGGGCCACGTGGCCGACGCACAGGCCCGTCGTGCCGCCGGAGAACCGGCCGTCGGTGAGCAGCAGCACGTCCTTGCCCAGGCCGGCGCCCTTGATCGCGCCGGTGATGGCGAGCATCTCGCGCATGCCGGGGCCGCCCTTGGGGCCCTCGTAGCGGATGACCACGACGTCCTGGGGCTTGATCCCTCCGGCCGCGAGCGCGTCCATGGCGGCACGCTCGCCGTCGAAGACACGGGCGGTGCCGGTGAAGACCGACTCGTCGAAGCCGGCGCTCTTGACGACCGCACCCTCGGGGGCCAGCGAGCCCTTGAGGATCGTGATCCCGCCGGTGCGGTGGATCGGGCGGTCGATCGTGCGGATGACGTCGTCGTCGACGGTCGGGGGCGCGAGGTCGGCGAGGTTCTCGGCCAGGGTGCGGCCGGTGACGGTGAGGCAGTCGCCGTGCATGAGGCCGGCGTCCAGCAGCGCCTTCATCACCATCGGGATGCCGCCGACCTTGTCGACGTCGTTCATGACGTACTTGCCGAACGGCTTGAGGTCGCCGAGGTGCGGCACCTTGTCGCCGATGCGGTTGAAGTCGTCCAGGGTGAGGTCGACCTCGGCCTCGCGGGCGATCGCGAGCAGGTGCAGCACGGCGTTGGTGGAGCCACCGAGGGCCATCACCACGGTCACGGCGTTCTCGAACGCCTCCTTGGTCATGATCTGGCGGGCGGTGATGCCGCGGCGCAGCATCTCGACGACGGCCTGGCCGGAGCGGTGGGCGAACCCGTCGCGGCGCCGGTCGACGGCCGGCGGCGCGGCGGAGCCGGGCAGGGACATGCCGAGCGCCTCGCCGACGGCGGCCATCGTGTTCGCGGTGTACATGCCACCGCAGGCGCCCTCACCGGGGCAGATCGCGCGCTCGATCTTGTCGACCTGCTCGCGGCTCATCTTGCCGGCCAGGCAGGCGCCGACGGCCTCGAAGGCGTCGATGATCGTCACGTCCTGGCCGTCGACCTGCCCGGGCATGATCGAGCCGGCGTAGAGGAACACGCTCGCCAGGTCCAGGCGCGCGGCCGCCATGAGCATCCCCGGCAGCGACTTGTCGCAGCCCGCCAGCAGCACCGAGCCGTCGAGGCGCTCGGCCATCATCACCGTCTCGACCGAGTCCGCGATGACCTCGCGGGAGACCAGCGAGAAGTGCATCCCCTCGTGGCCCATCGAGATGCCGTCGGAGACCGAGATGGTGCCGAACTCCAGCGGGTAGCCGCCGGCCGCGTGCACGCCGTTCTTCACGGCCTTCGCGAGCCGGTCGAGCGAGAGGTTGCAGGGGGTGATCTCGTTCCAGCTGGACGCCACGCCGATCTGCGGCTTCTGCCAGTCGTCGTCGCCCATCCCGACGGCACGGAGCATGCCGCGCGACGCGGTCGCCTCGAGGCCGTCGGTGACGGCGCGGGAGCGGGGCTTCAGGTCGTGCTGCGGGGACTCGTCGCTCATGCTCACGAGCCTATCGGCGTGGCCCACGACACGACCTGTGGATCTCAGCAGCCGGTGACCTCGGACACATCCCTAGGCTGGAGCCATGACCTCCGCCTCCCCCGTGCCCTGGACCGACTTCGACGCGGTCCTCTTCGACCTGGACGGCGTGGTCACCCCGACCGCCGAGGTGCACATGCGGGCGTGGGCGGAGATGTTCAACGGGTTCCTCGGCTCCTACGACGGCAGCGGCGACACCGCCCCCTACACCGACGCCGACTACTTCGCCCACGTCGACGGCAAGCCGCGCTACGACGGCGTGCGCGACTTCCTCGCCTCGCGGGGGATCGAGCTGCCCGAGGGAGAGGACGACGATCCCGGCACGGCCCGGACGATCAAGGGCCTGGGCAACCGCAAGAACGACGCGTTCAACGAGGTGCTGGCGCGCGACGGTGTGACGGCCTACCCCGGCTCCGTCCGGCTGTTGGACCACCTCCGCGGCCTGGGCCTGCCGCTCGCGGTGGTCTCCTCCTCGGCCAACGCACCGGTGGTGCTCGAAGCGGCCGGGCTGGCCGACCGGTTCCAGAGCGTCGTCGACGGCGCGGTCGCCAAGGAGCTCGGGCTGCGGGGCAAGCCCGCCCCCGACACCTTCCTGCACGCGGCGGAGGTGCTCGGCGCCACGGCCGCGACCTCGGTGGTGCTGGAGGACGCCGTGTCCGGCGTGCGCGCCGGCCGGGCCGGAAGCTTCGGGCTGGTCGTCGGCGTCGACCGCGGAGCCGGCCCCGAGGCGCTCACCGCCGCCGGCGCCGACGTCGTCGTCGCGGACCTGGCGGAGACGCTCGCGTGATCGGCCAGGCCGTGACCGAGGACCCCATGGACCGGGGCCGGTTCCCCGTCGACCCGTGGCGCCTGGTCGAGTGCGCGTATCGCGCCGAGGACCTCGGCGTGACCGAGACCCTGTTCACCGTGGCCAACGGCTACCTCGGCATGCGCGGCAACCCAGAGGAGGGCCGGGACGCGTTCGCCCACGGCACCTTCGTCAACGGCTTCCACGAGACCTGGCCGATCCGCCACGCCGAGGCCGCGTTCGGCTTCGCCCGCACCGGCCAGACCATCGTCAACGCCCCCGACGCCAAGCTGCTCAAGCTCTACGTCGACGACGAGCCGCTCATCATCGGCACCGCCGACCTCGAGCACTACGAGCGGGTCCTCGACTTCCGCGACGGCATGTTGCGCCGCAGCCTGATCTGGCGTACGCCGTCGGGCAAGCGCGTGCGCATCGACTCGACGCGCATGGTCTCGATGACCCAGCGCCACCTGGCGATCCTGACCCTCGAGGTGACCATGCTCGAGGGCGACGCGCCCCTGGTGATCTCCTCGCAGGTGCTGAACCGCCAGGACGGCGAGGACGAGTACCACGTCCCCTCGGCCGCCATGGGCGAGAAGGGCGACCCACGCAAGACCGCCACCTTCGAGGGCCGGGTCCTGATGCCCGAGGAGCACTACGCCCGCGAGGACCGGATGATGCTGGGCTACCGGTGCGCCAACTCGGGGATGACGATCGCCGTCGCTGCCGACCACCGGCTCACGACCGAGGACGAGCACGAGACCGTCGTACGCGAGCACCAGGACCTCACCAAGCTGGTGATCCGGGTCGACGCCACCCAGGGGCGGACCGTGCGCCTGGAGAAGACCGTCGCCTACCACACCTCGCGAGGCGTGCCGGTCCGCGAGCTCTCCGACCGCTGCGACCGCACCCTCGACCGCGCGGCGCGGCACGGCGTCGCCCACTACGCCGACGAGCAGCGCGAGTGGTACGACCGGTTCTGGCAGCACACCGACGTCCAGGTCCCCGGGGACGACGCCCAGCAGCAGGCGATCCGCTTCAACCTGTTCACGCTCGCGCAGGCCAGTGCCCGCGCCGACCAGCAGGGAGTGCCGGCCAAGGGGGTCTCGGGCTCCGGCTACGAGGGCCACTACTTCTGGGACTCCGAGATCTACGTCGCGCCCTTCCTGACCTTCACCCAGCCCCATCTGGCCCGCAACCTGCTGCACTTCCGCACCCGGATGCTCCCGGCGGCGCGCACCCGAGCACGGGAGATGGCCCAGAGCGGCGCGCTCTACCCGTGGCGCACCATCAACGGCGAGGAGGCCTCGGCCTACTACGCCGCCGGCAGCGCCCAGGTGCACATCGACGCCGACATCGTCTACGCGCTCATGCAGTACGTCGCCGGCTCCGGTGACCTCGGCTTCCTGCTGCGCGACGGCATCGACGTCCTCGTCGAGACCGCACGGATGTGGGCCGATCTCGGGTTCTGGCGCAGCAACGGCGAGCGCTCCTTCCACATCCACGGCGTGACCGGCCCCGACGAGTACACGACGGTCGTCAACAACAACCTCTTCACCAACGTGATGGCCCGCTTCAACCTCGAGCAGGCCGTCGCCACCGTGGAGCTGATGCGCGACCACCACCCCGTCGAGTACTCCCAGCTCGTGCACCGCCTCCGCGTCAGCACGGACGAGGTCGACGAGTGGCGCCGGTGCGCCGCGGGGATGCACATCCCCTTCGACGAGGGGCTGGGCATCCACCCCCAGGACGACTTCTTCCTCGACCGGGAGGTGTGGGACCTCTCCCGCACGCCCGCGGAGAACCGGCCGCTGATGCTGCACTACCACCCGCTGGTGATCTACCGGTTCCAGGTGCTCAAGCAGGCTGACGTCGTGATGGCGCTCTTCCTGCACGGCGACCGGTTCACGCGAGAGGAGAAGCGGGCCGACTTCGAGTACTACGACCCCATCACCACCGGCGACTCGACGCTGTCGGCGGTGGCCCAGGCGATCATGGCCGCCGAGGTCGGCTACCACGACGAGGCGCTCAACTACTTCCGCGCCGCGCTCTACGTCGACCTCGCGAACCTGCACGGCAACACCGTCGACGGCCTGCACGTCGCCTCCGCGGGCGGCGTGTGGAGCGCCCTGGTCTTCGGCTTCGCCGGCATGCGCGCCTACGGGGCGGAGCTCACCTTCGACCCGCGGCTGCCCGACGGCTGGGAGGCGCTGCGGTTCCCCCTGACCTGGCGCGGCTCGCGGATGCGCGTCGAGGTCACCCCCGGGCGGTTCCGGGTGAGCGTCGACGGCGCCAACACCGAGCTCGGCGAGGCCGTGACCGAGGACTCCGACGGGCTCGCGGTGCAGCCGGAGGAGCGGGTGATCCTGCGCGTCCGCGGCGCCACCCACGTCGTGACCCCCGGCCGGCCGCTGGAGGTCGAGCTGGACGCCCACGGCGCCCGCATCGACGGCGACCTGGACTACCGACCGCTGGTCGGCGGTCACCGCGCGGACGGCACCCAGATCACCGCGGGAGTGCCGGAGCCGATGGTGTTCGAGGAGGACGGCCCGGAGGAGACCCCGCTGCCGACCGATCCGCCGCCGATGGGCCCGCTGGTGACCGAGCGCTAGACGCTCGCCGCCCTGACCACCAGGACGTCCGGCAGGTTGCAGACCAGCTGGTGCCAGCTCTCCCCGGCGTCCGCCGAGCCCCACACCGCGCCGTTGCGGGCACCGACGTACAGGCCGGCGGCGTCGTGGCCGTCGGCGGTCATGGCGTCGCGCATGACACCGACGTAGAAGTCGTCGGGCAGTCCGTTGCCGAGCTCCTCCCAGGTGTCGCCGGCATCGCGGGAGCGGTAGACCCGCGCCTTCGCGCCCGGCGGGTAGCGACCGTCGCCGGCGCCGATCGGGAAGACGAAGATCGTGTCCGGCTCGTGCGGGTGGACGACCACCGGGAAGCCGAAGTCCGAGGGCAGCCCGTCACCGATGTAGTCCCAGCTGCCGGCCTCGTCGTCGGAGCGGTAGACGCCGCCGTGGTTCTGCAGGTAGAGCCGCTCGGGACGAGAGGGGTGGCGGGTCACCTTGTGCACGCACTGCCCGAACTCGGGGTACTGCTGGTCCTCGGGCAGGAACTCCGCGCGGATGCCCTGGTTGCGCGCGTTCCAGGAGCCACCGCCGTCCGTGGTCTGGTAGACCCCGCCCGTGGAGATCGCCACCGTCACCGAGTCGGGGTCCGTGGGGTGCGGGAGGATGGTGTGGAAGGCCTGGCCGCCGAAGCCGGCACCCCACTCCGGCCGCTGCGGGTGGTGCCACAGGGCCTCCTCGAGTGCAAAGCTCCGCGCGCCGTCCGTCGAGCGCCAGACGGCGCCGGGCTCGGTGCCTGCCCAGACGACGCCGGGATCCACTCCCTGGGCCAGCTGCCAGACCCGCTCGACCGAGGCGTCGTACCCCTCGGGGAAGCGCACGCCCGCGCCCTCCTGCCAGGTGGCGCCGAGGTCGTCGGACCAGCGCACCTGGGGGCCGAGCCACGTCGACGACGCGCCCGAGTAGAGCCGCGGCGTCTCGCCACGCAGGTCGACGAGGCAGGAGTAGACCTCCTCCATGTCGTGGTGGGGCCCGGTGAACTCCCAGTCCTTCCGGTCGTCGTCCGACCGGCCCACCCACAGGCCCTTGCGGGTCCCGACCATCAGTACCGTGCCCATCCTGGCTCCCTTGTCCGCGCGCGGGTACACCTGCTCCTAGGGTGACCTGGTGAGCGCCGCAAAGTCATCGCCGGCCGTCTCGCCCATCTGGCTGGTCCTGGTCGGGATCCTGTCGGTCCAGCTCGGGGCCGGCGTCGCCAAGAGCCTCTTCGACGAGATCTCGCCGACTGCCATCGTGTGGCTGCGGCTGGTGGCCAGCTCGGTCATCCTCTGGCTGCTCGCGCGGCCCACGCTGCGCGGCCGCTCACGTCAGGACTGGCTGGTAGTGCTCGCCTTCGGGCTCAGCCTCGGCCTCATGAACTGGGCCATCTACCAGTCCTTCTCCCGGATCCCGCTCGGGATCGCGGTGACCATCGAGTTCGTCGGTCCGCTCACGCTGGCCGTGGTCGGCTCCCGTCGGCCGCGCGACCTGGTGTGGGTGCTGCTCGCGGCCGTCGGCGTGGCACTGCTGGGCTTCGAGCGGGCCGACCTGTCGGTGGCCGGCGTCCTGTTCGCACTGCTCGCGGGTGCTGCGTGGGCGGCGTACATCCTGCTCAGCGCCTCGACCGGGCGACGCTGGCCCGGCTTCGACGGGCTCACGCTGGCCAGCGTGGTCGCCACGGCGCTGCTGCTGCCGTTCGCGCTCGGCTCCGGCGGTACGGCGCTCGCCGACCCGCGGATCGTGCTCGTCGGCGCCGCCGTCGGCCTGCTCAGCTCGGTGATCCCCTACACCTGCGAGCTGGTCGCGCTGCGCTCGCTGCGCCCAGCGGTGTTCGGCATTCTGATGAGCCTCGAGCCGGCCGCCGCCGCGCTCGCCGGCCTGGTCGTCCTGCACGAGCTCCTGAGCCCCGCACAGCTCCTGGCCATGGCCTGCGTCGTCCTCGCCAGCATCGGCGCCACCCGCTCCGGCGCCACCATCGCCGAGCCGGTGCCGGACTAGGCATCACAACGAGGGCGGGAGACGGGCAGCGCGCTCGTCACCTGGATGTCACACGAAGGAGACGCTCACGACGCCCCGCGTCGCTACTGTCGACCGCACGCAGCCAGCTAGCTCGGGAGCCGCCATGTTCGTCGCGATCGCACCACCCGCCCTCGTGGGCTCGGCCCGCGACGCCGTCCACCGGTGGGCCGTCGGCTCCCAGCAGGGCGCCCGCCGCAACGCCATCGTGGCGTCGACCGAGTGCGCCCAGCGTCGGGCCGAGCGCCAGGAGGTCGAGGACTTCTTCGCGGCGCTTCTGGCACCGCGCGAGGAGGTCGCCGCGCCGCACGCGGCGCACGGCTGAGCGCTTGCGGCTGCCCGGCTGGGGCACAATCGGTGCATGCCGACCTCCGCAGCCCGGGCGACGACCGGCCCGGCCCTGTCGTTCCATGACGTGCTCTCCGATGACGGGACCGTGGTCCGCGCCTGGACCAACGACCCCGAGGGCGTCATCGACGGCCCCACCGTCGTGCTCTGCAACGGGCTCGGCACCAGCGCCTACGCCTGGCCCGCGCTGCTGCGCCCCGACTGCGGGGTGCGCGTCGTCTCGTGGAACCACCGCGGCACCGGCGGCTCGGATCGCCCCGCCGATCCCAGCCACATCGAGATCGGGCACTTCGTCGAGGACGGGCTCTCGGTCATGGACCACTTCGGCGTCGACCGGGCCGTGCTGATGGGCTGGTCGATGGGCGTCAACACCATGTTCGAGATGGCGGTGCGCCATCCCGAGCGGGTGCGGGGGCTGTTCGCCGTCGCCGGCGTACCCGGCGACACGTTCGGCACCATGCTGGGCCCCCTGCGGCTCCCCCGGGCAGTCGCCCGCACGGTGACGGTGGGACTCACCCACGCACTGCGCTACAGCGACTGGGCGCTGACCCCGATCGCGTCCCGGCTCCCGGTCGGGCGTCGGGCGATCCGCGTGCTCTCCCACACCGGCTTCATGTTCCCGGTGCCGGACCCCGAGCTCGCCGCGACGGCGGTGAGCGAGTTCCTCACGACTCCGATCGGCTGGTACATGCAGCTGGCCCTCAGCACCTCGCGCCACGCGCGGGTCTCGCTCAGCCGGGTGAGCGTCCCCTGCGCCTTCGTCGCGGGGCGCTACGACATCCTCGCGGGCACCCGGCACATGGCCACGGCGGCCGCGCGAGTGAAGGACGCGACGTACGCCGAGCTGCGCGGGTCGCACTTCATCCAGATGGAGCAGCCCGAGCAGGTCCACCGGCTGCTGGTCGAGTTCCTGGCGAGGGTGGGCTGACGTGCGCCTACTGACCGCCGCCGTCACCGCGGCCGCGCTACTGCTCGCCGGCTGCGGACAGGGCGGCAACGAGAGCGAGGTGACGATCACCGGCAGCCCACCGGCCGACCCCACGTCCCCCCCGTCGCCGTCGGGCTCCGCGCCCCCCACGAGCGACGCCCCGGCCGGCGCACCGCAGGTGGTGGCGGAGGTCGCCACCGGTCTCCAGGCGCCGTGGGGGCTGGACTTCCTGCCCGACGGCGCCGCGCTGGTCACCGAGCGCGACACCCGCAAGGTGCTGCGCATCTCCGCCGAGGGCGGACAGGTCACCGAGGTCGGCACCGTCGACGAAGCCGCACCGGAGGGCGAGGGCGGCCTGCTCGGGCTCGCGGTCTCTCCCGACTTCGACCAGGACCGGCTCGTCTACCTCTACGTCAGCACCGACTCCGACAACCGCGTCGTCCGCGCCACCCTCGACGGCGACACCCTCGGCACCCCCGAGCCGATCCTCACCGGCATCCCCAACGGCTTCATCCACGACGGCGGCCGCCTGGAGTTCGGCGCCGACGGCTTCCTCTACGTCTCCACCGGGGAGACCGGGCAACCGCCGCTCGCCCAGCAGCGAGACGGCCTCGCCGGCAAGATCCTGCGCATCACCCCCGACGGCCAGCCCGCGCCGGGCAACCCGTTCGGCACCGCCGTCTGGTCGTGGGGCCACCGCAACGTCCAGGGCCTCGCCTTCGACGACGCCGGCACCCTGTGGGCCTCGGAGTTCGGGCAGGACGAGTTCGACGAGCTCAACCGGATCGACGCGGGCGCCAACTACGGCTGGCCCGAGGTAGAGGGCGAGGGCGGCGCTCGTGGCCTCACCGACCCCCAGCAGATCTGGAACCCCGACGACTCCTCCCCCTCCGGCCTCGCCTACCTCGACGGCCACCTCTGGATGGCCGCACTCCGAGGCGAGCGGCTCTGGCGGGTCCGCGTCGACGGCGACCGCGCGGTCGAGCCCGAGGGCTTCTTCATCGGCGAGTACGGCCGCGTCCGCACCGTCGCCGTCGCCCCCGACGGCAACCTCTGGGTCATGACCAGCAACCGCGACACCCGCGGCACCCCCCGCGACGGCGACGACAAGATCCTCCTCGTCCGCCCCTGACCGGCACCTCCGATGGTCGAGGTGCGAGGAGCGCCAGCGACGACCAAGCCCTCCGGTGGTCGAGGTGCGAGGAGCGCCAGCGACGACCAAGCCCTCCGGTGGTCGAGGTGCGAGGAGCGCCAGCGACGAGCCTCGAGACCCGGTGGGTCGAGAAGCCTCGACGGGTACGGCGGTCAGGTCACCGGGTCTCGAGGCTCAGGCGTTGCACGCCTTCGCACCTCGCCACCGGAGGGGGGCGCCAGTGCGCCTTCGCACCTCGACCACCGAGGAGCGAGAGAGTTCTCAGAACCCCTGTGCATAAAGGGGATTCTCGACCCACCCACTGTCGGTGGCGGGTGCTTGAGTAGACCCATGAGCAGCCCCGCCACCCCCACCGCGAGCCACCCCGTGGCCGCCGGAGTGGCGCGCCTGCGCGACCAGGTCGCCGACCTCAACCAGACCCCGGTGTGGTCCATGACCCCCGCGCAGACCGCCCAGGCGCTGGGCGACGCGACCCGCCTGCGCGCCCAGGCCGACGAGCTGACGCTGCGCCTGGCCGCACACGCCGAGGCCACCCGGGTCGGCGTCGAGACCGGCGCGACCTCGACCGCGGTCTACTGGGCCAACACCACCCACCAGACCCAACGTGCCACCGCCGCGGCGATGAAGCTCGCCCAAGCCCTCGAGCGCCACGACACCGTCGCCGCCGCGCTCGCGGGAGGGGTGATCCTCACCGACCAGGCCCAGGTCGTCGTCGAGGCCGTCGACGCCCTCCCCGACGATGTGC